>CALGTB010000001.1 GCA_937902285.1 uncultured Actinomycetes bacterium
CGCCGCACGGCGTAGCCTGCGTTCGAGCACGTCGGCCGGCACCGGAGGCAGGGGCACCATGGACGAGTGGATCGAGGCGGCGGCGCAGGCCCTCGGCATCCCGCGCGACCTCGACGTCGCCACCATCCTCGACGTGGCCCGCGACGCGGCGCACGGAGTCGAGCGACCGGCCGCACCGGTCACCACGTACCTCATGGGCTACGCCGTGGCCAGCGGGCTGACCTTCGATGAGGCAGCCCAGCGACTGGGCGCCCTCGCCCGCGAGTGGCCGCCCACCGCATGACGGGAACACCGAGCTCGACCGTCACCGACGCGCCCTGGTCCGTCGCCCGAGAGCTGGCCCGCGGCCTGGGCGAACGGCTTCCGGCCGAGACGATCAGCGTGGGCGCGGCCGACCGACGCGTCCTTGCCAGTCCCCTGCACGCCCTCAGCGACCTGCCGAGCTTCGACGCCTCGGCGATGGACGGCTGGGCGACAAGCGGTCCGCCGCCGTGGACGGTCACCGGCACCGTGCACGCCGGCGAGTCCGCCACGGCCCCGCTGGAGCCGGGCACGGCCGTGCGGATCGCCACCGGCGCACCCACTCCGGTGGGCACGGACGGCGTCCTGCGCCAGGAGCGGGGCACGCTCGTCGGCGACTCCCTCAACGGCCCCTCGATCCCCGACGACATCCGGCGCGCCGGTGAGGAGTGCCGAGCAGACGACCTGATCGCCGACGCAGGCATCGAGCTGTCGCCCGCCCTGCTCGGGCTCATCGCGGCCGCGGGCCACGATCCCGTTCCCGTGACCAGGCGCCCGCGCGTGACCCTGCTGCTGCTCGGCGACGAGCTCGTCGACTCGGGGGTCGCCCGCGGCGGATTCATCCGCGATGCGCTCGGCCCACAGGTGCCGGCCTGGCTCGACCGCGCGGGAGCGCACTGTTCGCCCGGCACGCCCGTGCCCGACTCCGTCGATGCGCTCCGTGCGGCGCTACTGGCCGCTGACGGAGACCTCGTCATCACGACGGGCGGCACCGCGGCAGGTCCGCGCGACCACCTGCGGGCGGCCGTTCACGCCGTCGGCGGCACGCTCGTCGTCGACCAGGTGGCAGTGCGTCCGGGTCATCCGATGCTGCTGGCGCGGATCGGGCAGCGGCCGCTCGTCGCGCTGCCCGGCAACCCGCAGGCCGCCGTCGTCGCCCTGCTGACCCTCGGCTTCCCGCTCATCGACGCGCTTCTCGGCCGCCCCGACCGACCGCTGCCGCGGATCCGCCTCGCCGAGGACATCACCGGCAGAGCCGGGCAGCAGCGCCTCGTGGCCGGCTCCCTCAGCGGCGATGGATTCCGGCGAGCGCCGCTGAGCGGATCGGCGATGCTGCGGGGACTGGCCGACTCGTCGGGCTACGCGCTGATTCCTGCCGAGGGCGCGCGATCCGGTGACTCGGCGGACTGGCTCGCCCTGCCCTGACCAGCCCCGTTACGAGGCCGGGCGGCGTCCGAACACGTAGAAGGCCGCCGCGGATCCCGGTGCAGCCGCTGGGAAGCCACTGATCTCGAAGCCGTTCTCGGCAAGCAGCGCACGCACCTCGTCATGCGTAGCGTCGCCCGGACGGCCAGTGAAGTCGTGGCAGCTCACGCACACGTTCCGCACGTCCGACAGCCGGCCGCCCAGGCCGCGCAGTGCGCGCGCCTC
>CALGTB010000002.1 GCA_937902285.1 uncultured Actinomycetes bacterium
GCGCACGCGCTCCACCGGCCAGCGCTTGCCGCCGGCCTGCTGGGCCAGCAGCGAGAGCGGGCTCATCGGGGCACCTTCTTCACCTTGACCTCGGACCCGGCCTCGAGCGGCTCGAAGTCGGGCACGGTCTCGAACCACTGGCCGAGGCGCGTCTTGTCGTGGAGCAGGTCCGCGATGCGCACCTCGGAGTACTCGTACTCCGGGCTCCAGAACAGCGCCTCGAACGGGCAGACCTCGACGCAGATGCCGCAGTACATGCACAGCCCGTAGTCGATCGCGAACGCATCGAGCACGTTGACGCTGCGCGGGCGACGGGCGCCGGGCTCGTCGACCTGCTCGGTGTGGCTGTCCAGCGTGATGCACCACGTGGGGCACTCGCGCACGCAGATCATGCAGGACGTGCAGGCCGAGGCGACGAGGCCGATCACTCCGCGCGCCTGCGACGGTGCGGGCAGGTCGGCGCTCATGGCCCCTCCTCCAGCCAGTCGTCCGGCGCCCCTGGCGGACGCTGCCGCCGACGTGACGGGTTGCCGGTGCGCCGGCCGTCGTCGCGCACCTCTGGCTCCGCTGCACCCGGCCACGCCACCGCGACCCGCGCCGCCAGCACCGTGGACTTGAGCAGCGGCGGGGCGCCCTCGGAGGCGCGCAGCAGCAGCGGCCGGGGGTCGGGGTGGCCCGCGAACGTGATGCCGAACATCTCCGCTGCCTCGCGCTCATGCCAGGCCGCCCCCGCGAACAGCGGGCTGATGCTGTCGAGGCGCCCACCCCGCGTCGGGACGGACGTGCCGAGCAGGACGCGGTCCATCGTCCCGAGGTCGACGGCGTGCGCCACGACCTCCAGCCGGTCGCCCCGGTCGACGGCGGTGAGGAAGTCGAAGTAGTGCGCCCCCGCCGCGCGGGCCGCCGCCCACTCCTCACGCCAGGCTCCGGCGTCGACGGTCCTCATGGCCGGGCCGCGCCGACGGCGCCGAGCAGCGCCGCGACCAGGGCCTCCGGGCGGGGCGGGCAGCCCGGCACGTAGGTCGACACGGGCAGCAGCTGGTCGATGCCCTTCGTGACGGTCGGGGCGTCCCAGTAGGGACCCCCCGTGCTGGCACAGGCGCCGAACGAGACCACGGACACCGGCTGCGGCAGCTGGGACGCGATGCGGACGACCGCCGGGGCGAGGGCGTCGGTCACCGTGCCGGACACCAGGAGCACGGTGTGCCGCGCCTCGGTGGCTCCCCGCTCCGGCACGAGCACGCCCGTGCGGATCGCGGAGTCGACCTCGAGGGCGCAGCAGGCCAGGCCGACGCTGGCCAGCACGATGCACACCTCGGGGTCGTCGGCGAGCCGGTACCGGCCTGCCGCTACGGGCGCGTCCACAGCCGCGAGCCTATTGCCGTGAAAGGATGGCCTGCAGGCGCGCGCTCCTCCAGGCGCGTCATGCGGACCCCGGATACATGGACGTCCACATAAGGTGCAGAATGGTAGGTGCTGCCGCCATAAGCGACTGACAGCCCGCCAGCGCCGCACGTGTCGAGCCATCGAGCCAAGGGGAACCCGTGTCCAAGCAGGTCGTCCAACTCAACAGGGTCGTGATCCGCTTCGCCGGTGACTCCGGAGACGGCATGCAACTCACCGGCGACCGGTTCACCAGCGAGACGGCCGGTCTGGGCAACGACCTCCTCACCCTCCCGGACTTCCCCGCCGAGATCCGCGCGCCGCAGGGCACCGTGCCCGGCGTGTCCGCCTTCCAGCTCGCGTTCGCCGATCACGAGATCACGACGCCGGGCGACGTCCCGAACGTCCTGGTCGCCATGAACCCCGCGGCGCTGAAGGCCAACATCAAGGACCTGCCGCGCGGCGCCGACCTCATCGTCAACACCGACGAGTTCACGAAGCGGGCCCTCGAGAAGGTCGGGTTCGCCACCAACCCGCTCGAGGACGGCTCCCTCGAGCCCTACAACGTGCACGCGGTCGCCCTCACGTCGCAGACGGTCGAGGCGCTGAAGGACTTCGGGGTCAGCAAGAAGGACGCCGAGCGCGCGAAGAACATGTACGCCCTCGGCCTGCTCTCCTGGCTCTACTCCCGCGGCGCGGTCGGCACCCGGGCCTTCCTCGAGAAGAAGTTCGCCTCCAAGCCAGACATCCTCGCGGCGAACCTCGCCGCCTTCGAGGCCGGCTGGTCGTTCGGCGAGACCACGGAGTCCTTCTCGGTGCAGTACGAGGTGGCGCCGGCCAAGATGAAGCCGGGCGTCTACCGCAACATCTCCGGCAACCCCGCACTGTCGCTGGGCCTGGTCACGGCGAGCCAGAAGTCGGGGCTGCCGCTGTTCCTCGGCAGCTACCCGATCACGCCGGCGTCGGACATCCTCCACGACCTCAGCAAGTACAAGCGCTTCGGCGTGGTCACCTTCCAGGCCGAGGACGAGATCGCCGGCATCGGTGCCGCACTCGGCGCCGCCTACGGCGGGGCGCTGGCGATCACCACCACGTCGGGACCCGGCGTCGCCCTCAAGTCGGAGGCCATCGGGCTCGCGGTGTCGCTCGAGCTGCCGCTGGTCATCGTCGACGTGCAGCGCGGCGGCCCGTCCACCGGGCTCCCCACCAAGACGGAGCAGTCCGACCTGCTGCAGGCGATGTTCGGCCGCAACGGCGAGTCGCCGGTGCCGATCATCGCCCCCCAGTCGCCGTCCGACTGCTTCTTCGCCGCCATCGAGGCGGCCCGGATCGCGATCGAGTACCGCACCCCGGTCTTCCTGCTGTCCGACGGCTACCTGGCGAACGGCTCCGAGCCGTGGCTCGTGCCCGACGCCTCGACGCTGCCGGCCATCGACCCGGGCTTCGCCACCGAGCCCAACCACACGGCCGCCGACGGCACCGAGGAGTTCTGGCCCTACCTGCGCGATCCTGAGACGCTCGCCCGGGCCTGGGCCATCCCCGGCACGGCCGGCCTCGAGCACCGCATCGGCGGGCTGGAGAAGGCCGACGGACCCGGCTCCATCTCCTACGACCCCGAGAACCACGACCGCATGGTCCGCCTGCGGCAGGCCAAGGTCGACGCGATCGCGAAGACGATCCCCCTGCTCGAGGTCGACGACCCCGACGGCGACGCCAGGGTGCTCGTGCTCGGCTGGGGCTCGACCTACGGGCCCATCGGGGCCGCCTGCGAGATCACCCGGCGCACCGGGGCCAAGGTCGCGCAGGCGCACCTGCGCCACCTCAACCCGTTCCCGAGCAACCTGGGCGAGGTGCTGCGCTCCTACGAC
>CALGTB010000003.1 GCA_937902285.1 uncultured Actinomycetes bacterium
GAAGCGATCGAGAACAACTCCGTCACGGTCGAGGTGCGCAACACACTCGAGCCCGGCAAGGGCGAGTGCGAGGGTGACTTCACGACGACGGCGACCATCGAGAACCTCCTGCTCGGGTTCATCGGCAAGGAGACTCCGCCCACCACCATCGCCGGCTTCTTCTCCCCGCCGGTGCAGAAGGTCACGCTCATCTCCACGGGCGAGCCGACACTGGCCAGCGCAGAGGCCACGTTGGCAGCGGCGGGAGCCATCGCCACCCGGTATGACCGGTCCGTGCCCATCGTGACGGTCACCGACCAGCAGTTCTCGGCCGACCCGAACGCACTGCGCGATGTCGACGGACCGAAGCGCATCGTGCGCCTCCTGCCGACCGATGACTCGACCGTCACCGTCTCGATCACGAACCCGGGGACGCCGACGCTGACGATCAGCGGGCCAGGCGACCAGTTGGCGGACGCAGCCGCGGCATTGGCCTCGCCCAGTCTCGGACTGGCGGGCGCGCCCGTGGCGACCGAGCTCTCGGAGACTCGCCAGGCAACGGTGACGACGACGCTGACCCTTGAGCAGCTGGGCGCGGCAACCCCCCGGCTCGCCGGGCTTGGGCGCCTGGAGTTCGCACTCCCCGTTCCCCAGGACCAGTTCGGTGGCACCGTCGACGCCGTCGCCATCCACCTCGAGGGCGCACACACGCCGGTGCCCGCCGGAGGCCTGGCCACTGCGTCGATCCTCTGGAACGACCAGCTGGTGGCCTCGCAATTGCTGGCGGACAACGACCAGTACGTCGCCGACGTGACCGTCGAGGGCCCCCTCATGCGGCGAGACAACTTCCTCGTCGTCCGCCTCGAGGTGACGCCTCCCGGCGGCAACTGCGGCACCGCCACCCAGCCGATGCAGATGGACCTCAACGGTTTCGCCAGCACCCTCACGGGCACCCCGGGGCAGTCGTTGAGCGCTGGATTCAACCGCTTCCCGCAGGCGTTCGGCAGCGACTTGCACGTGGCGTTCGGCTCGCAGCAGCTCACGCCGACCTTGGTTAACGCGGCCTGCTCGATGGTCGTGTCGCTTCAGCATGCTGCGTCGGCCCAGCTGCAGGTGTCCACGCAGGACTTCGCGTCCTTCGTCACGGCGCCATACCCGGGTCTCGTCATCGGAGCGACGCCCGCAGATGCCGACACCCTTGAAGCACCACTGCGCTACGAGGACTGGCGCGCCATCAATGCCGCGGCAACGGAGTTCACCGTCACTGTGGATGGCCCCTTTGCCGCCCTCGAGGCCTTCGAGCTCGACGGACGCAACATCCTCATGCTCGGCAGCACTGATCCCACGGAGCAGTCGATGCCGCTGGTCGTCCAGCTTGCCGACGAGGCCGAGAACGGCGAGTTCGGCTGGTTCGGGCTGCGGGACGACCTCATGGTGGCGCAGTCGGCCTACCAGACGATCTTCCTGGACTCCACCACGGTGGTGCCGCAGACCTCGGTCCAGGCCGAGGGCCGTCAGCTCCCGCCGTGGTGGTTGCTCCTCATCGTCGCGGTCGTGGTCATCCTCCTGCTGCGCTGGTGGTTCGTGCGCCGACGTGCCAAGCGGATCCGGCGTCGGCTGGCCGCAGCCGAGGCCGAGGCGGCGGCAACTGCCGACGCCGAGGCAGCCGTCGCTGCGGATGCGCCGGAGCAGCCGGACCTGACATGACCGCCACAGCCGTTGCCGAGAAGGCGGACGCGACGCGTCCCGTCCGCCTTCTTCGGCACGTGTGGGACCGCCTCGGCGCGGAGCCCGGCTCAGTCCAGCAGGCGGCCAAGGGACGCGAGGTTCCCGGCACGCTGATCATCGTCGGCATCGGCATCGCGTTCGGGCTCGTCGCGACCTTCATCTCGTGGCAGCAGGGCTGGATGCTGCTGTACGCCGACGCCCAGTCGCACCTGGTCATCGCCCGGCGCGTGCTCGACTCCCAGAACACCGGCTTCCAGCAGCTGGGCACGGTATGGCTGCCCATGCCGCACATCCTGCTCATGCCGTTCGTCCAGAACTTCCAGCTGTGGCAGTCCGGGCTGGCGGGCGGCCTCCTTGGGGCGAGCTGCCTCGGCGTGTCGGCGGGCGCCCTGTGGCGCATCACCTTCCGAGCGGGGTTCAACCGCCCTGCCCGGCTCGTCACGGTCGCGGTCCTCCTGCTCAACCCGTCGATCCTCTACCTCTTCACGACGGCCCTCACCGAGCCGGTCCTCTTCGCCGCTCTGTTGAGCGCCCTCGCCGGCTTGTCCGGCTGGATCACGGCCATGCCTTCCATCTCCCCTGGAGAGCTGGCCGTGTTCGCGGGCATCCCGACCGCCGTCGCGGTGCTCTCGCGCTACGAGGGATGGGCCTTTGTGGTCGTGGGGGCCACGTTCGTGATCATCGCGTCCTGGCGGCGATGGCGTTCGGCGTCGTACACCGTCACCCTCGTCCTGTCGTACATCGCCGCACCGGCAGCAGCCGTCATCTGGTGGGTCTCGTACAACTTCGTCCGCTACGGCGACCCGCTCGACTTCGCCCGCGGACCGTACTCCGCAGCCGCGCAGCAGCAGGACCTGACCGATCTCGGGCTGCTGCCCACCAAGGGCAACCTCGGCCTCGCGGTGCGCACCTTCGACTGGAACATCGTCAACATCATCGGCCCGGCGCTGCTCATCATCGCGGCCATCGGGGCAGTGCTCATCCTCTGGCTTCGCGGCACCTCCACCACCGCGCTCATCCTGTGGATCCCTGCGTTCGTCTACCCCTTCGCACTGCTCAGTCTCTACCTCGGGCAGACGGTCATCCGCAACGACGTGTCCATGCCGATCGGCCTGTTCAACATCCGCTACGCAGCACTCCTCGTCCCGCTGGTCGCCGTACTCGTCGGAGCCGTGGTCGATGTCGCCTGGCGCCAGATCCCGCGATTCGCCACGGCGGTGACGGCCGTGGTCGTTGCCGTGATCATCGGCTTCATGGGATGGACCGCGCTGAACCCGACGCAGAACATGGGCGTCATCCGCGAGGGCTACCTCATCAACTCCGGCAGCCCGGACTCGGTGATCGCCGCGAACTGGCTCGGCGACCACTACGAGGGCGGCTACATCCTCATCGACGACACCAACAGCCAGGCCCTCCTGCCGATGGGGGTGCCGCTCGACCAGCTCTACTCGAGCTTCAACGGCGAGTCGTTCGACGACGCCCTTGCGGCGCCGTACCAGTACGTCAGCTGGGTGTTCGCGAACACCGAGAACGAGAATGACCGTGTGTGGAAGGCGATCCAGGCCGATCCGGACTTCGACGCACGGTTCTTCCCGGTGTTCCAGTCCGGTCCCTTCACCGTGTGGCAGAGCGCGAAGACGATCGGGCCGATCTCATGACCTCCCTGTCCCCCTCGCGACTCGACGGTGCCCGCCCCCTCGGGCAGGTCCTGCTCGAGGCCGGACTGATCACCCAGCAGAACCTGACCGATGCCCTGGCCGAGCAGGCCCGAGGTGGTGGACGCCTCGGCATGCACCTGATCCTGCTCGGTGCCGTCTCGCGAATCGAGCTCTACACCTGCATCGCCGACCAGCTCGGATTCCCCTTCGTGAACGTGCTGGAGGAGCCACCGGACGCAGCCCTGCTCGGCGACCTCGACCCGAAGACCTATATCGGGCAGGACTGGATCCCCTACCGGTGGAACGAGGACACCCTGGTCATCGCGATCACCGAGCCCCCCGACCGCACGATGATCGCCCAGGCGCGCAAGCAGTTCGGGGTCGAGCACGTCGACTTCGTCGTCACGACCGACTGGGACATGGATCAGGCCGTCACGCGGTACTGCAGGTCGCGGCTGCTGTTCAACGCGGCGGAGGAGCTGGCGACGCGCAACCCGGAGAAGTCCGCCAAGGGCAAGCCGGTGCCGTGGCAGCGAGTGTTCGCCTACCTCGTCGCGGCGGGCTTCATCGGCGGCCTCATCATCAAGCCTGCCGGCACGATCGTCGCCCTGCTCATCTTCCTCAATCTGTTCTTCTTCATCGCCGTCGTGTTCAAGATGGTGACGACCATCGCCGGCCTCGTGCACAAGCGCGAGCTGAAGATGACCGAGAACGCCATGAAGGAGGCCGGCAGCTGGATCGTCGAGACGATGGACGAGGCCGACCTCCCCATGTACACGATTCTGGTGCCGGTCTTCAAAGAGGCCAACGTCATCGAGATGGTCCTGGACCACGTCGGGCAGCTCAACTGGCCCAAGTCCAAGCTCCAGGTCCTCATCCTCACGGAGGAGGTCGACCAGCCCACCATCGATGCCTGCAAGGCCGCGCAGCCACCGGAGTTCGTCCGACTCGTGGTCGTGCCCGCGGGCACTCCGCAGACCAAGCCGCGCGCCTGCAACTTCGGGCTGATGTTCTCCCTCGGCGAGTTCCTCGTCATCTACGACGCCGAGGACCGACCCGACCCCGACCAGCTCCGTCGTGCCTATGCGGCATTCCTCGCTGACGAGAACGATCCCGACCAGCGCCGGCCACTCGCCTGTGTGCAGGCCGCCCTGAACTACTTCAACTGGGACGCCAACCTCCTCACGCGCATGTTCACCCTCGAGTACTCGTCATGGTTCGACGGCATGCTGCACGGGATGGAGTGGTTCAGGCTCCCGATCCCGCTCGGCGGCACGTCCAACCACTTCCGCACTGACCGGCTGCGCGAGCTTGGCGGGTGGGACCCGTACAACGTGACGGAGGACGCCGATCTCGGCATGCGCGCATCAGCCGCCGGCTACCGCGTCGGGACCATCGACTCCACGACGTGGGAGGAGGCGTGCTCGCACATCCCGGCGTGGATCCGGCAGCGCACGCGGTGGATCAAGGGCTACATGGTCACGGCCCTCGTCGACGCTCGCTATCCCATCCGGTTCACGCGATCGGCGGGCTTCCGCAGCCTCGGCACTCTCGTCGGCCTCATCATCGGCACCCCGCTCATGTTCCTGGCCTACCCCGTCGTGTGGGGCATGACGCTTGTCGTCTACATCGGGTTCGAGACGTTCGCCTTCACGCTCCCTCCCGCGGTGGGCGCCTTCGCCGTGTTCAACGCGATCTTCGGCAACGTCACGGTCATGATCCTGTCGATGATCACCGGGGCGACTCGTCACGGATGGCGCATCTCCGGCTACGCCCTGCTGAACCCCATCTACTGGTGTCTTCACTCGTACGCCTCGTGGCGCGCCCTGTTCCAGGTGTTCTTCAACCCCTTCGCGTGGGAGAAGACTCCGCACGGCCTGACGCACGGCCGCGCGGAGAACGCCGAGGTCACCTGACCCCGCGCCTGGTGGACCGCACTGGACTCGAACCAGTAACCAATGCCTTGTAAGGGCATCACTCTGCCAATTGAGTTAGCGGTCCCTCTCGCGGCGACGAGGCTACCGCTTGACGATCGGCGGGTTCGGTGGCGGGCGGGACCTACGCCAGGTCGGCCAGGGCTGCCGCGTAGTCGTCGGCGCTGCGCGCCTCGCCCGGGCCGTTGATGACCGACCACCGGACGACGCCGGCCTTGTCGATGACGAAGGTCGCCCGGGTGGCGAAGCCCTTCTCCTCGAGGAAGGCCCCGTACTCGCGCGACACCGTGCCGTGGGGCCAGAAGTCACTGAGCATCGGGTGGGTGAGGCCCTCCTGCTCGGCGAAGACCCTGAGCGTGTGGGGGGAGTCGCACGAGACGCTGAGCACCACCGAGTCGTCGTTGACGAAGTCCGTGTAGCGATCGCGGATCGCGCACAGCTCGCCCGTGCAGGTGCCCGTGAACGCGAACGGGTAGAACATCAGCACGACGTTCTTCTGACCGCGGTAGTCGGACAGCGAGACCTTCTCGCCGTGCTGGCTGGTGAGGGTGAACTCCGGGGCTGGCTGGCCGATCTCGGCGGGCATGACGACTCCTGGGTGGCGTGCGGACGGATTCGCCGACGCTACCGCTTGGCGCGCGGAGCCACCAGTCGAGTGCCCTGCCACTGCGAGCCGGCGCTGATCGTGCTGGTCTGCTGCAGCCCCGCGGTGGGGGCGGCATCGGCGATGTCCTCGGCGTCGATGTGGCCCGGACGGCCCGGCTTCGGCGTCATCAGCCAGACCACGCCGTGGTCGGCCAGCAGGCCGATCGCGTCGACGAGTCCGTCGACGAGGTCACCGTCGTCCTCGCGCCACCACATCACGACGACGTCGACCACGTCGTCGTAGTCCTCGTCGACCAGCTCGCCCTCGACCACCTGCTCGATGCCGGCCCGCAGGTCGAGGTCGGCGTCGTCGTCGAAGCCCCGCTCCTGCACGGTGAGACCGGGCTGTAGTCCGAGCCGACGCGCCCGATCGCGGGCCTCGTCCTCCGCAGCGGCGGTCACGTCTCTCCTCACCTCGGACGGCCCCGGCACAATGCCCGGGCCGGTCTCCGGGCGGGTGCGAACCCGCCCTCAGGCCCGTAGTCCACCCGACGCGGGGCCCTGGCGCAAGTGACCCCGCCGAATTGTGACCGCTTTCTTCGTCGATGGACCGTCCTCGCAGGAGCGTCATCTCCGGACCATCCTGCCCCTCCCGACGACAGGGGTGCGCAGATGC
>CALGTB010000004.1 GCA_937902285.1 uncultured Actinomycetes bacterium
CGGAGTCTCGCGTCTCCGTGGCCTGCCCCAGGGAGACCGCCGCGTGGGCCGCCGTCGCGGTGGCGATCGAGCAGAGCATCAGCGCCGCCGTCGCGGAGACGGCCGCCAGCGCTGCCCGGCGACGATTCATCGGGAGGTCCCCTTCTCGGCCCGTTGGCTACTGCGCTGCCCGACAGAGTAGACGGTAGACAGCCGTGGGAGCACGACTCGTGCGACGATCGGACCGTGCGCCGCCTAAGCCCCGAACCCGAGACCGAGGTCACCGACGACGACCTGCCGTCGGCGTTCGACTTCCCGGTCGCGGGGGCCTGGCCCGGCGACACCTGGGTTCGCGGCAGCATGGTGTCGACGCTCGACGGCGTCATGCGAGGAGCGGACGGCACGTCGCGGTCGATCGCCAGCAGCGCGGACCAGCGCGTGTTCTCCCGGCTTCGGCTGGGCGCCGACGTCGTGCTCGTCGGTGCGGGGACCCTGCGGGACGAGGACTACCACCCGTCACGGCTGCCGATCGCCATCGTCACCGCCAGCCTCCGACTCCCCCTGACACTGCGGCTGTTCGCCCTTCGCACGCCCGACACGCCGCGCCCGCTCGTCCTCACGACGGAGTCCTCCCGAGACGCGGCGCCCGCCGAGCTGCTCGAGCTGGCCGACGTCATCGCGTGCGGCGTCGAGTCCGTCGACCTGGGAGCCGCGGTCGGCGCGCTGGCGGCCTGCGGCCTGCGGCGCATCCACTGCGAGGGAGGGCCACGGCTGCTGGGCGACCTCGCGGCCGCCGGACTCCTCGACGAGCTGCTGCTGACGCTCACGCCGGTGCTCCACGGCGGCCCCGCCAGCGAGCACATCATGTCCGTCGATGGCGGTCTGAGCCCGGCGCTGCGCATGGAGACCGTCCAGGTGCTCGAGGAGGACGGCAGCGTGTTCCTCCGAGCGCGCCGTCGCGCGCCGGCAGGAGCCAGCTGATGCTGCAGCCACCGATCGAGCCGATGCTGGCGAAGCCGCTCGGCCACACCGTTCCCGACGATCTTCCCTCGGCGGCGTTCGAGCCCAAGTGGGACGGCTTCCGCTGCCTGGTCTTCCGTCAGGGCGACGACGTGGTGCTGCAGGGCCGTGGTCGCTCGCGGTCCTCGGCCGACGAGGTGGTCGATCTGGCGTACGCCTTCCCCGAGGTCGTGGCCGCCTGCCGCGACCAGCTCCCGCCTGGCACGGTCATCGACGCGGAGATCGTGGTCCCGGTCTCCGGGCGGCTCGACTTCACGGCGCTCTCGTCCCGGCTGCGTCCGCGATCGGAGGCCGGCGGAGCCAACATCGCCCGCCTCGCCGCGGCGCTGCCCGCCTCGCTGCTGGCGTTCGACCTGCTGTGGCGGGACGGCGACCTCATGGGCCGCCCGCTGGCCGATCGGCGAGCCGCACTGGCCGACCTCGCGGACGGCTGGCAGCCACCGCTCCACCTGACGCCCCAGACCCTCGACCCCGAGGTCGCCCGGGCCTGGTTCGAGGGCTTCGAGTCCGCCGGCGTCGATGGGCTGATGGTCAAGGACGTCACCGAGGCCTACGCGCCGGGCAAGCGACTTCAGGGCAAGGTGAAGCACCAGCGCACCGCCGACGTCGTGGTGGCCGGTTGGCGTCCGCACGCCAAGCCGGGAGGGGATGGCGCCGAGGTCGTGGGCAGTCTCCTGCTCGGACTCCACGATGCCGAGGGAGTCCTCCAGTACGTCGGCGCATGCTCGGCCTTCACGGCGTCGGAGCGCGCCGACCTGGTGGGCCTCCTCGAGCCGTATGGGCTCCCCGACGGCGCCGAGCACCCCTGGCGCGGCGGCAGCGGCCGGGTGCCCGGGGAGGCGAACCGCTGGAAGAAGGAACAGCCCTGGCGCGCGGTGCGGGCCGACCTCGTCGCCGAGGTCACCTACGACCAGCTCGAGGGCGACCGATTCCGGCACGTCGCGGGCTTCGTCCGCTGGCGCCCGGACCGCGGGCCGTCGACGTGCGGCTACGACCAGCTCCAGGCGCCGCCGGCGGCCGACATCACGGACCTCCTCCCCCGCGTCGGCAGCTAGCCCTCGTCGCCCTCCACATGCCGGGCACGACTGGGCTGCACCCGCGGCGGCTCACCCGGCATCTTGGGGAAGTCCGGTGGGTAGGCCAGCTCGGGAAGCCCGTCGGCGACGTCGCGCTCCCACCAGGCCAGGGCGGGATCGAGCGGCACGGCCGCCTGACCCATCGTCGCCCAGGGGTCCTGGGTCGTCGCGAGGATGTCCGGGACGGTGCGCAGGGTGACGCCGGCGGGCTCGACGGAGCCGAGGTCGTCCCAGTCGACGGGCAGCGACACGGGGGCCTCCGGACGCGCACGCAGCGAGTAGGCGGATGCCATCACCCGGTCCTGGGCGTTCTGGTTGTAGTCGATGAAGATCCGCTCACCTCGCTCCTCCTTCCACCACGACATGGTGACGAGGTCGGGAAGCCGGCGCTCGACCTCGCGCCCGATGGCGATCGCCGCATGCCGCACGTCCACGAAGGTGTGCGACGCGACGATGGGCGTGAAGACGTGGACTCCTCGGCTGCCGCTCAGCTTGACGAAGGCGGGGAACCCCAGTTCGGCGAGCACCTCGCGGCAGGCCCGCGCGACCGTGACCACGTCGGCGAACGAGCGGCCCGCAGCCGGGTCGAGATCGATGCGGAGCTGGTCGGGACTGCTCGCAAGGGGCGCCGTCACCGGCCAGGAATGGAACGTGATGGTCCCCATCTGGACGGCCCAGGCGATGGCAGCGCGAGTTGCGGGATCGAGCAACGTGCCCGCGCGCCCGCTCGGGAACCGCACGTCGATGCCGGTGACGTACTCGGGAACCTTGCGCGGCAGGTGCTTCTGGTAGAAGTGCTCGGCGTCCGGCAGGACCCCGTCCGGCCAGCGCTCGAGGGCCGTGGGCCTGCCCCGCACCTGCACGAGCATCCGGTCGCCGACCGACAGGTAGTACTCGACGACCTCGCGCTTCGTGATGCCGGGGAAGACCGGCTTGTCCGGGCTGGTGAGGCGGACCTGAACCCCATCGATGTCGAGCAGCACCGGCGGTCCGTGCGGGGTGGAGGCCACGGGTGCACGCTAGCCAGCGATACTGGCATTCGGAAGGGCATCGGAGGGTTGCATGAGTACGAGACCTGCCATGGCCGCTGCACTGGCGCTGGCGAGCGTGCTGGCGGCCGTCAGCGGGCTCCCTGCACACGCCTCCCCCGCCCAGGAATCCCCGGCCGTGCTCGCGACCGCGGCGTACCCGACTGTGGCCGTCGATCGCGTGCTGACAACGGGCCTGACGTCACCGTGGGGGCTGGCGTTCCTCCCGGATGGCTCAGCCCTGGTCAGCGAGCGGGACACCGGACGCATCGTGCGGGTCCCCGCGTCCGGTGGCCGGGCCGTGGCGGTCGGCCGGGTGCGCGGCGTCGTCCCCTCCGGCGAGGGCGGGCTGCTGGGGGTGGCCGTCCCACCGGGGCCGAGCCCCACGTTCGTGTTCGCCTACTACACGACGTCGCGGGACAACCGGGTCGCACGGATCGCCTGGGACGGCTCCCGACTGGGCCGCCAGACCGTCATCCTCTCCGGCATCCCACGAGCCTCGTACCACGACGGCGGCCGACTCCTGGTCGGGGCGGACAGCACCCTCTACGTGGCGACCGGCGACGCGGGCAACCCCGCCCTCGCCCAGAGCCGCCGAAGCCTCGCCGGCAAGGTGCTGCGCATCACGTTCGACGGCGGGCCCGCCGCCGGCAACCCCTTCCGGGGCTCCCCGGTCTACTCGCTCGGCCACCGCAACGTGCAGGGGCTCGCCTTCGACTCCGCCGGGCGCGTCTGGGCGAGCGAGTTCGGCGAGCGGGACGTCGATGAGCTCAACCTCCTGCGCGCAGGGGGCAACTACGGGTGGCCGGTCCACGAGGGGGCCGGCGGCGAGGCCGCCTACATCGACCCGTTCGTGGAGTGGTCACCCACGTCGACGGCCTCCCCCAGCGGCATCGCCATCGTCGACGACGTCGCCTACGTGGCCAGCCTCCGTGGCGAGGTGCTCTGGCAGGTGCCTCTGACCGGGGCGCGGGCGGGCATGCCTCGGGCCCTGCGCCTGGGCGACAACGGGCGCCTGCGCACGGTGAGCCTGGCGCCTGACGGCTCCCTGTGGCTCATCACGAGCAACACCGACGGCCGCGGGTCTCCGCGCCCGCGCGACGACCGCGTCCTGCGCCTCCTCGTGGGCTGACCGACCGCTAGGGTCGTGGTGTGTCCACCGCCGCGCTCGTTCTCTGGTTCTTCGCCCTGTTCCTGTTCCTCTTCGGGGTCGTCTTCGTCATCCTCGGGATGAACAGCGAGCGCGGGTACTGGACCCAGCGCGACCCCTCCGGGGACGCCCGGAAGGAGGCGACGCCGCTGGGCCATGTCGTGGCCCACGCCGGGCACATCGCCACGGGCGAGTACCGCGCCCCGCTGCGCATCGCCGCCATCGGCGTCCTCCTGTGGTACGCGGCGATCGGCTTCGCGGTCATCGCCCTGGCCGCCTCCCTCATCCCCTAGTCGGCCGGCCCTCGTGCGGAACTGGTCGGGGCACGTCGAGTTCGCGGCGGCTCCGCCGGCTGAGCCCATGACGGTCGGCGAGCTGCAGGCCCTCGTGGCCCGCAGCGCGCTCATCCACCCGCTCGGCACCGCGCACTCCTTCAACGACATCGCGGACACCACGGGCGTTCACGTCTCGGTCGCGGCGCTGCCGGGCGACGTCGACATCGATGCGCGGGCCGGCCTCGCCTGGATTCCCGCGGGGATGCGCTACGGAGACGCCGCCCGCATCCTCGACGCGAGGGGCCTCGCCTTCCACAACATGGCGTCGCTCGGCCACATCTCCGTCGGGGGCTCGGTGGCCACCGGGACGCACGGTTCCGGCGACCGCAACCAGACCCTGTCCGCGGCCGTCGAGGCCCTCGACCTCGTGACCGCCGGCGGCGACCTCGTCACCCTCGCGAGGGGCGACGAGGACTTCCCGGGTGCCGTCGTCGGCATCGGGGCCCTGGGGGTCGTGACCCGATGCGCCATCCGCGTCGAGCCGCGGTTCGACGTCCGGCAGTACGTGTTCGATGACGTCGCGCACGACGACCTGCTCGCCGGCTTCGACGAAGCGTTCTCGTCGGCCTACAGCGTGAGCTTCTTCACCACGTGGTCACCCGCACGTCGCGGGCAGGTCTGGATGAAGCGGTGTGAGCACGTTGATGCACCGTGGACGGAACCGACATGGCTGGGCGGCCGGCTGGCACGCGTCGATCGGCACCCCCTGCCCGACCACGACACCGTGCACTGCACCCCGCAGGCCGGAGTCCTGGGCCCGTGGCACGAGCGACTGCCGCACTTCCGCCTCGACTTCACGCCCAGCTCCGGCGACGAGCTCCAGACCGAGTACCTCGTCCCGCGGACCCGGGCCGTCGGCCTCCTGCGAGAGCTCGACTCGCTCGCCGACCGCATCGCCCCGCTGCTGCTGGTCTCGGAGATCCGCACGATGGCTGCGGACGACCTGTGGCTCAGTGGTGCGTACGGGCGCGACACCGTGGGGATCCACTTCACGTGGCGGCAGGACGACGCCGTTCTGGCGCTCCTTCCCGAGATCGACGACGTCCTCGGCGGTGGGAGTGGCCGACCTCACTGGGGGAAGCTCTTCTCGACCGACGCCGTCGCGCTGGCCGCTCGCTACCCTCGCTTCGATGACTTCCACCTGCTCGCCGATCGCATGGACCCGACGCGCAAGTTCCGCAACGGCATGCTCGATCGCCTCCTCCCCGGCTAGGCCCGCGTGAGCACCGTCGTCAGCGCCGATCGCGCCCCGGCGACCCGCCTCTACGTCCTCGTCGGCCTGACCTGGCTCGCCACCCGGGCCATCGCCGTGGGTGCCATCGCGCTGCTCCCCCGGCTGCTCGACGACATCGACACGTACCGCACGTGGCTACCGGCGCTGAGGGCGGCCGCCTTCCCCGACGCCGACCCCAAGTGGCAGTACCCGCCGGGCGCCGGAGCCGTCGTCCTCGGGCCCGACCTGCTGCCGTTCGACTACGCCGTGGCGTTCGTCGGGCTGTGCCTGGTCTTCGACCTGGCCATCATGGCGGCCCTCGTCACGGCCCACTCACGACGTACGCACCCTGCGGCCATGGGCCTGTGGCTGTGGGCAGCCGCGGGGGCCGTCATCGGTCCCATCATGGTGACGCGCTTCGACATCGTGCCGTCATTCTTCGCCGTAGCGGCCATCCTGCTGGTGGCCCGGCCGGCGTGGTCCGGGGCCTCGGCCGCCATCGGCTTCCTCCTCAAGCTGTGGCCGGCGCTCATGATCCTGGCGCTTCCGCGGCGACGCACGCGCAGCGGCGTGATCTGGTTCGCGGTCACGACGCTCGTGCTCGTGCTCGTGGTGACCGCCACGTTCGATGGGGCGCTGTCGTTCCTGGGGAACCAGCGAGCCCGTGGACTCCAGGTGGAGTCGACGGGCGCCGTCCCCTACTGGCTGTTCACGCTCGTGGGAGGACGCGTCGCCTCGGGCATGGACTACGGATCGATGCAGGTGCAGATGGCCGGCGCCGAGGCGGTCGGGACGATCGTGACGGTCATCGGCCTCGCGCTGCTCGTCCTCGTGGCGTGGTGGCGGCTCAACGGCCGACTGGACGGCGTGTCCGCCGGCGACGTCGGGGTGACGCTCGTGCTCGTCATGGTGGCGTCGAGCCGGGTCTACTCCCCCCAGTTCAACGTGTGGCTCATCGCCGTCGCGGCCGCAGCGACCATCAACGCGCTCTCACGGATGCGCACGGTCGCCGCCATCCTCGTGGGGGTGGCCGTCCTCACGCAGTTCGTGTATCCGCTCTTCCCGACGAACTTCGTCGACGGCGAGGCCTGGATCGTCCTCATCCAGGCCGTGCGCATCACGGGGCTGGTCGGGGCGACCGTCCTCGCGGTGCGCGCCATCGCCTTCCCTCAGCGCAGCGCCCACAGGGCCACGGCCGAGGCGGCGGCGACGTTGAGCGAGTCGACTCCCCCGGACATCGGGACGCGGACGACCACGTCCGCAGACTGAAGTGCGGCCCGGGTCAGCCCATCCCCCTCGGCACCCAGGACCAGGGCGACCTTCGGCGGCGGGTCGACGATGAAGTCGTCAAGCGAGACGGCATCGTCGGCCAGCGCGAGCGCCGCGACGACGAACCCCTCGCTCCTCAGCGCATCGAGACCGCCCGGCCACTCCTCCAAGCGGGTCCACGGGACCTGGAAGACCGTGCCCATCGACACGCGGACGCTGCGCCGGTAGAGAGGGTCGGCGCAACGCGGGGAGACGAGAACCGCATCGGCTCCGAGCGCGGCGACGGAGCGGAAGATCGCGCCCACGTTGGTGTGGTCGACCATGTCCTCGAGGACGACGACCCGGCGGGCGCCCGCGATGACGTCGGCCACGGGCAGGGGTGCGGGCCGGTGCATGGCTGCCAGCGCACCCCGGTGCAGGTGGAAGCCGGTGATCGAGCGCAGGACGTCGGAGTCGGCCACGTAGACGGGGAGGCTTCCGTCCTCACCGCCTCCGAGCGCCTCGATGACGTCCGCCATGGACGGCAGCCACTTCTCCGCCATGAGCATCGACCGGGCCGTGTGCCCGGCCTCCACCGCGCGGCGGATCACCTCGGAGCTCTCGGCCAGATAGAGGCCCTGGGCCGGCTCGCGCCGCGACCTCAATGCCACGTCGGTCAGGTGCGTGTAGTCGGCCAGTCGCGGGTCGAGGGGATCGTCGACATGGATGACGGGCACGGCGCCATCCTGTCGTGCGGAGGCGGCGAGCGCGGATCCGGGAGTCAATCCACGATCATCGACGCGGCCCTGCCACGATGTCCCTCGGGAGGCGCGCATGTTCGAGCCGCATGACGATCGACGGACGGAGGACGTCCCCTCGAAGGCAGGGGGGCGTGTCGTCGCCGTCGCCGGATTCGTCATCGGCTTCGCGGTCGGCTGGCTTGCCTGGGACAGGCTCGTGGTTGCCGCGCTGAGCGGCGACCCGACGGCCGAGAACCCGTCCGGACAGCCCGCCGAGTGGATCTACTACGGCTCCCTCGCCCTCTGCGTGGCCGTGTCGCTGTTCGTGGTGTCGGTCATCGGCGAGTGGATCGGCAGCCGGCGACGCAAGCGGGCGGCCGGCTGAGGTCTGGCCCGATGGCTCCGGAAGCCGCACACTGGTGTCGGAGGCCGGCATGGGCGACGACTGGACGGCGGCTGTCAGTGCGGCGCGACTCGTCGACGATCAGGACGAGCTGCGCACCCTCTTCCAGCAGGCCGTGAACGAGGCCGGGGCGGAGGAGGCATCACGCGCGTGGCTCGCCGTCATGTCGGGCCTCGACTCCAGCGCTGCAACCTGAGACCGGCCCCGGACGCACCGGCGGGCGGCCGGTGACAGCTAGTCCCGCGCCAGTCCGGCCCGGAGCGACTCGACGAAGGCCTCGGGCTGCTCCCACGACGCGAAGTGCCCGCCCACCGGCATCGACTGCCAGTCGACGATGGCGTACATCCGCTCGGCCCACGGACGGGGAATGCGCTTGACGTCCGACGGAAAGATGGCCACGGACGTCGGCACCGTGATGAAGGGCGGCGCGGGATCGGCGGCACGCTGGGCGGCACGCTCCCAGTAGAGGCGGCACGCGGAGGCGATCGTGCCGGTGAACCAGTAGACCGACACGTTGGCCAGCAGCTGGTCGCGCGAGAGGGCGCTCTCGACATCGCCCTCCCCCACCGTGAACGACCGGCACATGTCGACCAGCCACCCCGCCAGTCCTGCGGGCGAGTCGTTCATGGCGAGCGCCATCGTGTGCGGCCGGTGCGTGTTGGTCGCGACGTGGTTGACCGTGCCCTGGGCCTGATGACGGTCCCAGTCCGCCAGGCCACGGCGCTCGTCGTCGGTCAGGTGCTCGACCTCGCCCTCCTCCGGCGGCCTGCCGTGGGGGCTCGTCAGGTGCAGGGCCGTGACACGCCCGGACCGGTCGGACTGCGCCAGGTCGGTCGCGATGATCGCCCCCCAGTCGCCGCCGGCCACGGCATACCGCTCGTAGCCCAGTCGGGCCATGAGCGTGTCGAGCGCTGCAGAGATGCGCCGCGGCCCCCATCCCGGCTCCGACGTCGGCCCCGAGAAGCCGTACCCCGGAATCGACGGGCACACGACATGGAAGGCACGGTTGTCGCTCGAGCTGAGCGGCCCGGGATCGCTGAGCGGGCCGATGACGTCGAGCATCTCCACGACCGAGCCGGGCCAGCCGTGGATCAGAAGCAGCGGAGTCGCCATCGGATCGGTCGAGCGCTGGTGGATGGCGTGCACGTGCTGACCGTCGATCACGGTCTCGACCTGGTCGAAGGCGTTGATCCGGTCCTGCCAGGCGTACCAGTCGAAGCCGGACTCCCAGTAGCCGCAGAGGTCGCGCAGGTACGCCTGGTCGGTGCCGTACGCCCAGCCCGACCCGTCGATGCCGTCGAACCATCGGGTGCGCGCCAGCCGGAGCCGCAGGTCGTCGACGGCTGACTGCGGGATCTCCACACGCGTGGCGTTCACGGTCTCGTCGCCTGCTCGCGTCCCGGTCATCCGTGCAGGCTACTTGTCGCGGTGGGGCGGCGGTGATGATCCCGTCAGGGGCACCGGACACACTGGGCGGCACCACCACGAGAGGAGCCGCGTGAGCACGGCGAGCGAGCACGGCGTCCACCTCGCCACGCCCGAGCAGCTCGACGCGGCCGCGCGCGCGGTCCTGACCGGGATCGCCGGCCCGGATGCCACACCACGTGCCGACCAGCGGGCCGCCGCGGCCGCACTGGCCTGCGACGGCCGGCGGGCCCTCGTCGTCCAGGCCACCGGCTGGGGCAAGTCCGCCGTCTACTGGATGGCCACGCGCGCACTCCGCGACGCCGGATCCGGTCCCACCCTCGTGGTCTCACCCCTCCTCGCCCTCATGCGCAACCAGGTCGACGCCGCGGGGCGCTCCGGGCTCCGCGCCGCGACGCTGAACTCCTCGAACTTCTCGGACTGGGAGGCCATCCAGGCCGACCTGGCCGGGGGCGACCTTGACGTGCTGCTCACCAGCCCCGAGCGGCTGGCCAATCCCCGTTTCGCGGCGGAGGTGCTGCCCTGGCTGCTTCCTCGGCTGGGCATGCTCGTGATCGACGAGGCGCACTGCATCTCGAGCTGGGGGCATGACTTCCGTCCCGACTACCGGCGCATCGCCAGCCTGCTGGCACAGCGACCGGAACTGCCCGTCCTGGCCACCACGGCCACGGCCAACTCACGCGTCACCGACGACGTCGCGAGGCAGCTGGGCGAGGGCACGCTCGTCCTGCGCGGCACGCTCGCCCGTCAGTCGCTGCACCTGTCGGTGCTGCCGCGGATGGGGCTGGTCGAGGCGTATGCCTGGGTCGACGAGCACCTCCCGCTTCTGCCCGGTTCGGGCATCGTCTACACGGCCACCGTGAAGCAGTCGAACGACCTCGCCGCCTACCTGTCCAGCCGCGGCCACGACGTACGCGCCTACAACGGCCAGCTCGACACCGCCGCCCGGCAGGCGATCGAGGCGGAGCTGAAGGACAACCGCATCAAGGCCGTCGTCGCGACGTCAGCGCTGGGCATGGGCTACGACAAGCCCGACCTGGGCTTCGTGGTGCACGTCGGCTCGCCAGGATCGCCCGTCGACTACTACCAGCAGGTGGGGCGCGCCGGCCGTGCGCTCGACACCGCTCAGGTGGTGCTCATCCCCACCCCTGCCGACGACGGCATCTGGCGCTACTTCGCCACGGCGTCGATCCCCCGTGAGGAGGAGGCCCACTCGGTCATCGACGTGCTGGCGGCCTCGGAGTCGGCGATGTCGGTCCCGCAGCTGACCGTGGCGACCGGGGTGCGCGACAGCCGGCTCGACCTGCTGGTCAAGGTGCTCGCGGTCGACGGCGCCGTGCGCCGCACCACCGCCGGGTGGGAGGCCACCGGTCAGCCGTGGACCTATGACGCCGCCGGGTACGCCGCGCTGCTGGCTGCCCGCGAGCGCGAGGCCGACCTCATGCGCGCCTACGCGCGCTCCGAGCGGTGCCTCG
>CALGTB010000005.1 GCA_937902285.1 uncultured Actinomycetes bacterium
CCTATACCTGTGCGGTGTTTCCGACGGAGACCAGTTCGCTGGAAGACGCTCAGGTCGCCAAGTTCGACCTGGTCTGCCGCAAGCTTGGCCTTGGCCCTGGAATGCGGCTGCTCGACGTGGGCTGCGGCTGGGGCGGCATGGTCCTCCACGCGGCCCGGCACTACGGCGTCACCGCGCTGGGCGTGACGCTGTCACGTGAGCAGGCTGAATGGGGGCGGCAGGCAGTCGCGGACGCCGGCTTGGAGGGGCAGGTCACGATCCGACACGGCGACTACCGAGACGTCGCCGAGCGCGGTTTTGATGCGATCTCCTCCATCGGGCTCACCGAGCACATCGGGCGCGCCAACTACCCCAGCTACTTCGCGTTCTTGTACGACAAGCTCGTGAGCGAGGGCAGGATGCTCAATCACACCATCACCCGCCCGAACGACCAGTGGCCCAGTCACTTTCGCAAGTCGTTCATCAACCGCTACGTGTTCCCCGATGGCGAACTGTCCGGACCCGCCCAGGTGATGGGCGCGATGAACGCCGCCGGATTTGAGATCCGTCACCAGGAGAACTTGCGAGAGCACTACGCGCTCACCCTGCAGCGGTGGTGCGAGAACCTCGACGAATCCTGGGATGCCGCTGTCGCGGAAGCCGGCGAGGCCACGGCCCGCGTGTGGCGGCTGTACATGGCTGCCGCCCGTCATGGGTTCGACATCAACCAGATCCAACTGCACCAGACCCTCGGCGTGAGGTTGACGCGCGACGGACGGTCCGGCCAGCCGTTACGCCCTCGTTACGGTGAGTATGACGCGGCGGCCAACTAGATGTGCCACCTTCCTTCGTGGTGGATCGAGATCCTTGTGGTCCTGGACGACTGCGCGGTCCCTCAGGCGGTTCAGACGACCCTGGCCACCGGTTCGGCCGAGCCGGCGATCGACAGTGCAAGCCGCTGCCGCCGCGGAGCCGGTGGCGGAGCAAGTGAGTCGCGGCCCAGTCGGCCCTCGACGAGGCGAAGGGGTTCGTCGAGGACGCCAAGTCTTCAGCGGGCGACGCCAAGGAGCAGGCGGCCCTCGCCTCAGCGGAGCGACGCGCGGCCGCCAGTGCTTCACTCGAAGCCCTCAAGCCGAAGGTCGCCGTCGCGATCGGATCACCGTCCCCGTCACCGCATGCCAGCGGTTCCTAGATATAGCTGGCGAACGAATCACCCATCAGGAGGAGACATGGTCATCGGCCCGTCGACGTCTACATCGTCGGATTCCCCGGCAACCAGTTCACCGGCAAGAGAACCCCAGCGATCAGGAGTCAGGAGGACAACGGCACTATTCCCGTTCCCGACATCACCTTCATCGCGAGGGACGCCGACGGGGCCGTCACCACCCTGGAGATCGGCGACCTCGACGCCCAGATCGGCGCGAGCTTCATGTTCTATCGACGTCGCTCAGCCCGCAGCCCTTCGCTCCGACGACGCTGACGACGTCGACCAGGATTTCCCGCTCAACAGAGCAGCGACGCTGAGCGCCTTCGTCATCGACACGGTCCGCATCACGGCCGGCGTCGTCGATTCCGTCATCACTTCCTGACCCACCTTCCGCTCCACCCACCAGAGAGGCAACAGATATGGGACTCATGCGCATGGCCGCCCGCACCGCCGTCGTCGCCGGGACCGCCACAGCGGTCTCCGGCCGCGTCGCACACCGCCAGGCAGGCAAGTACGACCAGCAGGCGCAGGAGGAAGCCGAGCAGCAGCAGGCCGCGGAGGCTAGCCCCGAGGACGCCCAGATGGTGCAACTGCAGAACCTCGCCCAACTCCACAGCCAGGGCATCCTGTCGGACGAGGAGTTCGCGGCAGCGAAGGCGAAGGCACTCGGCATCTGATTTCGATGTCCGATTGTCAGCGTTCCCGGGCGAGCGCCATCAGTGCGCTCGACCGGTCCTACCGGGGAGTGGTGATGTCATGGTCAAGGGTCGAGCAACGAGCGTGAAGCGGATCGAGTCATCGCGCCGGCGTAGGGAGGACGTGCCTCGGACAGAGGCATGGCTGGCGCGGGTGGCGGCCGGCAAGCAGGCGCGCGCCGCGGCCGCCTTGGAGGATCAGGCGGTCTTCGATCCGACATCGCTCCGCGCCGACCCGGTGGAGCTTCTGGGGCGGCAGGGTCCTTCACGGGTGGCGGAGTTGCTGCCGATCCGGTATGGCCGGATGGTGAGCTCGCCGTTCGCGTTCTACCGGGGGGCGGCGCTGGTGATGGCGGCGGACCTGGCCACGACGCCGAGCTCGGGTCTTCGGGTGCAGCTGTGCGGCGATGCGCACCTGTCCAACTTCGGGTTCTACGCATCGCCCGAGCGGCATCTGGTGTTCGACCTGAACGACTTCGACGAGACCCTTCCCGGACCGTTCGAGTGGGACGTCAAGCGGCTAGCGGCGAGCCTGGAGATCGCCGCGCGCAGCCAGTCGTTCCGTTTCAAGGAGACACGCGCAATCGTGGTCGGCGCGGTGAGGTCGTACCGGGAGAGCATGCGGGCGTTCGCGAAGATGCCTATCGGGGCGGTCTGGTACGCGCGCCTGGACGCGGACGAGTTCCTGGGGAAACTCCGCGACGTGGCGCCGCCGGAGCGGACTCGCAAGGCCGAGATGCTCATTGCTACGGCGAAGACGAAGGACAGCCTGCAGGCGTTCAGGAAGCTCACCCACGAGGTAGACGGGCAGTCGCGCATCGTGTCGGACCCACCCCGGATCGTCCCGGTGGAGGAGCTCTTCCCCGGTCAGATCGGGGAGCAGGTGCAGGCGCAGATGGCCGGCCTACTGGCCGCGTACCGGGAGAGCCTGGTCTCGGACCGCAGGCACCTGTTCGACCAGTATCGGTTCGTGCACATGGCGCGCAAGGTCGTCGGCGTCGGCAGCGTCGGCACCCGTGCGTGGATCCTGCTGTTCGAGGGCCGCGACCCGCAGGACCCGCTGTTCCTGCAGGCCAAGGAGGCGCAGTCCTCGGTGCTGGAGCAGTACGCCGGCGTCAGCCGGTACACCAACCACGGCGAGCGCGTCGTCGCCGGGCAGCGCCTGATGCAGGCGTCCAGCGACATCTTCCTCGGCTGGCAGCGCACCAACGGACTGGACGGCGTCGACCGCGACTACTACCTGCGCCAATTGCGCGACTGGAAGGCGTCCGCCGAGGTCGAGGGCTCCGTGCCCCAGGGCATGGCCGTCTACGCGCAGGTCTGCGGGTGGACCCTCGCCCGCGCCCACGCACGCTCGGGCGACCGGATCGCCATCGCCGCCTACTTCGGCAAGAGCAACAAATTCGACGAGGCCGTCGCCGACTTCTCCGCCGCCTACGCCGACCAGAACGACAAGGACCACGCCCTCCTGCGCCACGCCATCGACGTCGGCGGAATCACCGCGACCGAAGGCATCTAGAGGTCACATGTCGACCAGCGCCAGGATCGTGCCCGCAGGGCCGAGGCGCCGCAGCCAGTCACCTTGCCGGCGCCTGGCGCGGGCTCGCCAATTCCGAGCGCGGACTGGCAGTACCCCTGCTGCACCATCTGGCCTGCATCATCGAGGGCCACTCCTAAGCGCGCAAAGGGTCTGTTTCCTGCTATGTAATCGGGGTACAGTCCATCTCATGCACAACCCCTAATTGGATTGGGGAAGACGATGACCAGCAGCGCAGCAGACGAGTTCCACGTGGCGGTCCACGGGCAGTTGATGCGGGAGGTCGTCGCGTTTGCTGTGTGGTATCTCATTAGCGGCCTTGCAGCCAGCGCCGCTTGGCTGTATGGCGGAGCCGAGGTGCACTCGTCCGCAGCAAGCCTCGCCCGAGATCGCGGGGATCGGCTGCGCTCGGCATTCGCGATTGATCGGGAAGCCTCCCGCGGCATCCACGACATCGAGAACTACCTCGCCCGCCGCGACACGCCGGCCTAGGTGGTCCAGATCGGACGGAGTCCGGACCTCGAGCAGTCGTAAGGCGAGGGCAGTGAGAATGATCCTCTTCACAGCCGCAGTAGCCGTCGCGGTTATCGCTCGTGCTGGCGCGTGGCTACTGCGTGATCCCCATAGGCGCTAAACCGCGCCTGTCGACCTGCACCGCCGGTCGCTTGTCTGGCTAGGACGTGACCCATTCGCAAATAGCCAGGCGCCACACGGTGGCTCTTTCGGGGCTGCAAGCGGTGCAGCAATTCCAGGGATGGCCAGTGCTCCCGGCCGCGCTCGCTCGTCGAGATCGTCGAGGTCCCGTGGGCGCCAAGGG
>CALGTB010000006.1 GCA_937902285.1 uncultured Actinomycetes bacterium
GATCTTCTCCCGCAACCTCTAGGAGCACGACCGGGAGCACGACCGAACCACCCGACCTGACCCCCTCCGCGAGTGGGGAGCTGTTTCCGGAGCCGTCAGGCGAAGTCGACCACCAGCGGGGCATGGTCGCTCCACCGCTCGTCGTAGGTCGCGGCCCGGCCCACGACCGCCCCCGTGCAGCGCTCCGCCAGACCCCGGGTCGCGATCGCGTAGTCGATGCGCCATCCGCCGTCGGTGTCGAAGCTCTTGCCGCGCCACGACCACCACGTGTACGGACCGGGACCGGGTCCGCCGTGGGCGCGGCCCAGATCGACCCAGGCGCGGTCGAACCAGCGGTCCAGGTGCGCCCGCTCCTCCTCGAGGAACCCCGCACGGCCGCGATTGCCACGCCAGTTCTTGATGTCCACCTCACGATGGGCGACGTTGAAGTCACCGCAGACGATGACGTCCGCCTTCCGTCGTGCCGCCGAACGTCGCAGCGTCTCCAGTCGCCGGTCCATCCCCACGAGGAAGGCGTACTTGTCCACCTGCTTCGGCGTGTCGGCCTCCCCCGAGTGCACGTACGTCGACACCGCCGTCAGCGGACCCAGCGGGCCGTCGACGTCGACCTCGATCCAGCGGCCCAGACCGTCCATCCCGGGTACCCCGGCCTTCGTCCTGACCGCCACGGGCACCTCGCGCGTGAGCACCGCGACGCCCGCACGCCCCAGCTGGGGTGCCGGCGCGTGCGCCACGTGCCAGCGGCTCAGCGGGGAGTCCGCGAGGGCCTCGTGCAGCTGCTCGTGGGTGGCGCGGACCTCCTGGAGGCACAGCACGTCCGGATCGGCATCGGACAGCCACGCCAGGCCGCCTCGGCGCGCGGCGGCACGGATGCCGTTCACGTTGGCGGTGACCACGCGGAGTCCGGGACCGCCGGTGCGTCGCCGGCTCATGGCCGGCCCCCTGCCACGGACGCCCAGTCGACCTCGGCCGCGACCCGGAGTGCCTGGGCGGCGATGGTCAGGGCCGGATTCTGCGCCCCCGACGACGGGAAGAACGACGAGTCGACGACGAGCAGGTTGGCGACGTCGTGCGAACGGCACCACGGATCCAGGACGCTGCTCGCGGGGTCGCGGCCCGCGACCGCCGTTCCGCACATGTGGCTGTTCATCCCGATGGTGAAGCGCTGCTCGAAGATCGCCCGGTAGCCCGCCGCCCCGAGCACCTCCTTGGCCCGCCCGAGGAGGGCCTCATGGCGGTCGTAGTTCGTCCGTCGCCACGACACGTGGATGCGACCGTCGTCGCCAGCCGTGACGCGGTTGTGCACCGAGGGCAGGTCCTCGCTCATCACCAGCCACTCGACGCTGCGCCCCGCGGCACGATCGAGCAGGGCGCGGGGCACGCGGGTGGCATGCGTCTTCATCATCGACCCCTGCACCTTGCCGATGAGCTGGAGCGTGCCGCCCGGGTAGCCGTCGCCGAGGTCCTCGTAGAAGTCGTTGACGGCCAGCGTCTTCTGGAACACGACGTCGTTTGCCCGGCGCGGATCGACGGCGGCGATGTGCGTGTTGTTGTGCACCATGTAGTTGCGGCCCACGAGCCCCGAGGAGTTCGCGATGCCCGTCGGCAGCTCGTCGGTCCGGCTCCGCAGCAGCAGTGCCGCCGAGTTGGCGGCGCCTGCCGCCAGCACGAACACCCCTCCTGTGACCTCCAGAGGCTCGCCGTCGACCTCGCCCAGGAGTCGCGCGACGCGCCCGTCGTCACCCAGGACGACCCGAGTGATCCGCGCCCCGGTCTGCAGGCGCACGCTCCCGCTCGCCAGGGCGGGCCCGAGCGCGCAGGTCTCCGCATCGGACTTGGCGCCCAGGCGGCACGGGAAGCCGTCGCACGTCTGGCATCGCACGCACGTCCCGCCGGGCCGCACGTCGATGCCCATCGAAGTGCTCGACGGGCGGAGGCCCTGCTCGACGAGCCGCCTCATCGTCTCGGCGACGTATGGCTCGTGCGGAAGGGGCCCGTAGGGGTACGGCCTGCTGCGCCAGGGCTCGCTCGGATCCTCGCCCGTCGCCCCGTGGACGCGGAAGAGGGACTCCGCCTGCCCGTAGTACGGCTCCAGGTCGGCGTACGAGAAGGGCCAGGCCGGCGAGACCCCGGACGGGTACTCACGGACGCCGAAGTCGGACTCACGCAGCCGCGGCAGGCTCGCGCCGTAGACCTTGGTGTTGCCGCCGACGACGTAGTGGACGCCGGGGGCGAACTCCTCGCCGTCGTCGTCGACCCAGCGCTCGTCGGGCTTGTAGCGCCCCTGGACGAACACCGCCTCGGGCGACCAGTTCTCGGGCTCGCGCGGAAGTGTGCCGCCACGCTCGAGCACCAGCGTGCTGACGCCGCGCTGAGCGAGTCCCCACGCGAGCGTGCCCCCGCCCATGCCACTGCCGACGACGACGACGTCCGCGGACAGTGACCTCACCGCGTCACCGTACCCACCACGGGCTGGCCGCCTCAGTCCGCGGTGACGAAGTCGATGAGCTCCTCGACGCGGCCGAGCAGTGTCGGCTCGAGGTCGGTGTAGTCCCCCACCTGCGCCAGGATCCGGCGCCATGCCAGGCCGGTGTCCGACGGCCAGCCCAGCGCAGCGCAGACGCCGTCCTTCCAGGACGTGCCGGGCGCGATGACCGGCCACGCCTCGATTCCGAGCACGCGCGGCCGCACCGCCTGCCACACGTCGACGTACGGATGGCCGAGCACGATCACGTCGTCACGCCACTCCCGCATGACCTCGTCGGCGATACGCGTCTCCTTGGAGCCCGGGACGAGATGATCCACGAGCGCTCCCACCCGGCGCCCCTCCCCCGGACCGAACTCACGCAGCCGCGACGGGAGCACGTCGACGCCACCCAGCTCCTCGACGACCACGCCGACCGACCGCAGGTCGTCCCCCCACACCCGTTCGATGAGCTCGGCGTCGTGGCGTCCCTCCACCCAGATCCGGGATGCCCGGGCCACCTGGGCACGTGCCCCCGGAACGGCGACCGACCCCGACGCCGTGCGCCGCGCCGGACCGGCGGACGGGGCCGTCGTGGGCCGGGTGATCGAGACAAGGTCGCCGTCGATGAGGAAGGAGCCGCTCGCGGCGAACGGCCGCCTTCGGCCGTGCCGGTCCTCGAGGACGACCGCCCATCCGTCGGCGCCCTTCTGCCAGCCGACGATGGCACCGCACCAGCCCGACACCGCGCACTCCACGACCAGGCCCCCGGTGCCGGCCACCTCGGCGACGCGGCGCGGGGCACGCCCGCCGGCGGCGAGGACGTCGGGTCCGTATCGGTCCGAGGGCACGCTCGCGACCCTACGGCAGCGCCGGCCCCGCCCGCGGAAGCCATGCGGGGGTAGCGTCGGGCGCGTGACGTCGGTGATCCTGGGCGACCGCGCCTCCACCTGGGACGACCTACGGGCCGATGCGGCTGTCCTGGCCACTGCCTTCACGGGCGCCCGTGCGGTCGCCGTGGTCGCGGAGCCGACGCTCCCTGCCGTCACCGCCATCCTTGCCGCGATAGCGGCCGGGGTCCCTGCAGTGCCGGTGAGCATCGACGCGGGTGAGGGCGAGCGCCAGCACGTCCTGATGGACAGCGGCGCCGAGCTGCTGGTCGACGGCGGCCGGACCACGGTCGTCGATCGACGCTCCGCCGCGCCGCGGCCGAGCGTCGATCCGGCGACGGCCCTGATCCTGTACACGAGCGGCACGACGGGGCCGCCGAAGGGCGTGCCGATCGAGACTCCGGCCATCGATGCATGCATCCGCGGGCTGGCGGACGCCTGGCAGTGGACACCGGACGACCTGCTGGTGCACGGCCTGCCCCTGCACCATGTGCACGGCCTCGTGCTGGGGGTGCTGGGCGCCATGCGGGTGGGCTGCCGGCTGCACCACACCGGCCGGCCCACGCCCGACGCGTACGCCGCGGCCGGGGGCAGCCTCTACTTCGGCGTGCCGACGGTCTGGACCCGGATCGGGCGTGACGAGTCCGCGGCGCGAGCTCTTCGCGGCGCACGACTGCTGGTCTCCGGCAGTGCCTCGCTGCCGCAGGGCACCTTCGATGCGCTGCAGGCGCTCGCCGGCCAGGCCCCGGTCGAGCGCTACGGCATGACCGAGACCCTCATCACCGCTGCCGCGCGTGCCGACCGTCCGCGCCGGCAGGGCACCGTCGGGCTGCCCCTGGCCGGAACCCGCATGCGCATCCTCGACGAGGACGGGGCAACGGCCCGGCACGACGGCGTCTCGATCGGCGCACTCGAGGTCGAGGGGCCGACCGTCTTCCGGGGGTATGCCGGGCGACCGGAGGCCACGGTGGCCGCCTTCGCCGCCGACGGCTGGTTCAGGACGGGCGACATCGCTGCGGTGGAACCCGATGGCACCCTGCGCATCGTGGGCCGGGCCTCCACCGACCTCATCAAGAGCGGCGGCTACCGCATCGGCGCGGGTGAGATCGAGGACGCCCTGCTCTCCCATCCGGCGGTCCTCGAGGCAGCCGTCGTCGGGGTGCCCGACGACGATCTCGGCGAGGCGATCGTTGCCTTCGTGGTCGCCTCCGGCACCGACGAGAGAACCCTCGTCCTGCACGTCGCCGATCGCCTCTCGTGGCACAAGCGCCCCCGACGCGTGCACCTCGTCGCGACGCTGCCGCGCAACGCGATGGGGAAGGTGGAGAAGTCGCGACTCACCTCGATGGGAGATCTAGGATGACGTCACCTGCTCACCGTGAGGACCTGCCATGACCACCACGCGCACCCGCCGAATCACCCGCCACCTGGCCGTCATCGGCGTCGCCAGCGTGGCCGTGCTGTCGCTGTCCGGCTGCCTGTCGATGACCGCCAACCTCGAGGTCGCCTCCGATGCGACCGCCGACGGCACGTTCGCGATCGGGGTGCAGAAGCAGGCGGCCACGATGCTGGGGCTGACCGATCTCGCCGCCTTCGAGGCCGGCATCAAGGATCCGAGCATGACCGAGGGAAGCGGCGACCTGCTCAACACAGGCGACTGCGTCGCCTCCGAGACCGACGCCGAGTTCCTGTACACCTGCACCTTCACCGACGCCGCCTTCACCAGCGGCGAGGAGAACCCCTGGACGATCACCGCGAGCGGCGACGTCATCACCTTCACCCTGGTGAACGAGGCCGCGTCCGGCGAGGGCAGCGAGCTGCTCAGCGGAGGCTCGCTCGGCCAGCTCACCGTCGACGTGACCTTCCCCGGTGAGATCACCTCGATCGTCGGCGAGCAGGTGACCAAGAACTCCGACACCAGCGCCACGATCTCGGCACCGATGACCGACGCCGTGAACGTGACCATCACGAGCAAGACGTCCGGCGGCGGCGGCGCGATCTCCACCGTGCTCATCATCGTCGGCATCGCGCTGCTGGCGATCATCCTCATCGCCCTCGTGCTCTTCCTGGTGATGCGCGGTCGCGGCAAGGACACCACCGTGCCGGCGGCTGCGGCCGTGCCGGTCGTCGACGCCACCGTGGTCGAGGAGGCCGTCGTGGCGGAGTCCACCGACGGCACCCTCGTCGTCGAGGACACCGTCGTCGCCGAGGCACCCGACGGCACCGCCGTGGTCGAGGACACCATCGTCGCCGAGGCACCCGACGGCACCGCCGTGGTCGAGGACACCATCGTCGCCGAGGC
>CALGTB010000007.1 GCA_937902285.1 uncultured Actinomycetes bacterium
CTGCGCGGCCGGTGCCGCGCAGGCTGTCGGCATGCTCGTCCGAGAGCCAGGCCTCGTGCGTGACCTCGAGGCCGATCATCGTGAGCCCGATCGCGTCCTCGATCCCCTCGCCGGGGACCGCCGCCGCACCGAACACGATGTCAGCCGCATGCGGGTCGACCCAGATGTTGAACTCGGCTGCCGGGGTCCAGTTGCCCAGGTCGACGGCGCCGCCCATGATCACCAGCTCGCGGATGCGGCTGCGCAGGTGCGGGAGGCGCTCGACGACGTCGGCCATGTTGGTGAGGGGACCGGTCGCCACCAGGGTCACGGGCTCGTCGGCATCACGGAGAACCTGCTCGATGAGCTCGATGGCGGGGATGTCCAGGGCCGGCCGGCTCGGCTCCGCCGGCAGCGGGCCGGCGAGTCCGCTCTCCCCGTGCATGACGGCGGCCGTGGAGAGGTCGCGCACCCGGGGACGATCACGGCCCCGGGCCACCGGGATGTCGGGCCTGCCCACCATGTCGAGGACCCTGAGGGCGTTGCGCGTCGTGTGGTCGAGGGTGACGTTCCCGGCCACCGTGGTCACCGCCAGCAGGTCGATCGCCGGATCCGAGACCGCCAGCATGATGGCGATGGCATCGTCGTGCCCCGGGTCGCAGTCGAGGATGATGGGGCGGGGGCTCGTCACACGGCATGTCTAGCAGGGTCCGTCCCGGGCCATGGCGTGCCATCATGAATCGCCGGTGACTCCCGCAGCAGACGAGGTGCCTCATGACGCAGGCCACGACCCACGGTGCCGCCCCAGCTGACCCGCTGGCCGCACTTGACCCGGAGACCCGCCGCAGCATCGCGGATGCCCTCTGGCAGCGGGAGCTCGACCCGTCGGGCATCTCGCCCGAGGCCCTCGAGGCGCTCACCGGCCCCACCCACAGCCCGGAGGCCTTCGGCTCGAGGATGCGGGCCTTCCTCAAGTACCTCATCGAGCACCCCGTCGACCACACCCCGAGCTTCGAGAAGAACTACGAGCACCTCCTGCCCTTCTGCGACCGGCTGTCGCCGCAGGCCTCGTACGCCATGGCGCTCAACTTCCTCGGCCCACCGGCCACCATCGGCTACGACATGGTGCCCAACCGCGCCAACTTCCGGTTCCCCCGCGACTTCAGCCCCAAGCCCCGCAGCCATGTGGGCTGGCACTTCTTCGTCGGCAGCTGCTGGGACGTGGACGGCGTGGAGTACGGCGTGGAGCTGATGTTCTTCCAGTCGGGCATCCTCCCGCCGCCCCTCGCTGCCGGCCTTGGCCTGACGGAGGACGAGAACCAGGTGGTCGAGCAGCAGCTGGCGATCAGCGTGGCCGGAGAGGGGCACTGGCAGGCCGATCCGGTGGTCCTGAGCGGGGCGAGCGGGCTCGTGTCGCATACCGAGAGCCCCTTCACCTACCACCTCGGGCGCAACAGCTTCACCTGCCATCACCCCGAGGACTTCTTCCCCATCACCATCACGGCCTGGGGCGTCGACCGCGGCGAGGACCCCGAGCGCGAGCTCGGCATCGACATCACCTTCACGTCCGGCAAGCAGTACCTCTTCCAGGGGGCCGATGGCTGCATGCCGGCGGTCGACGGGGTCGGATCCCTGTACTACTCGATTCCCGGCATCTCACTGGACCCGACGTGCAGCACGCTGACCCTCGACGGCCGCACGGTGCAGCTCGCCCGGGGCCAGTTCTGGTTCGACCGCCAGTGGGGCTACATCAGCGGCGTGTCCCGCTCGCGGGTGATGCGGGCGGCCACCTACAGCAGCGACCCGAGCCCCTCGGGCTGGGACTGGTTCATGGCGCAGTTCACGGGCGACCGCCAGGTCACCGTCTTCGCCCCGCACACGGCGGCCATGTCCGCCTTCTACCAGCAGACCGGGCCCACGCCTCCCGGCACCATGACCGTCCGCGTGGGCGGCACCTACATGGCCCCCGACCTGAGCACCGCCATGACCTGGGGGACGCTCACCGTCACGGACTGGATCCGCGCCGTCAGCAGCCCCAACCCGGAGCGCTACCTGGTCACGGACACCTGGTACCCGAACCGGTGGACGTTCGAGTTCGATGAGGTCGTGCCCGAGGACATCCGCAGGGTCACGATGACGCCGATCGTCGACGTCGCCCAGGTCGGCTTCTTCGCCAACGGCGCCCAGTACGCGGAGGGCGCGGTGGTGCTCACGGATCCTGACGGCGCCGATATCGGCAGGGGCTTCGCCGAGTCGGTGTCGTACGCCGACACCCGCCGGACCGCGCATCGACTCGCCGGGCTGCCGGAGAGCCAGGCCCACCTGGACTCGCTGTCGCACCTCACGACTCCGCCCGCGCTCGCCGTGCTGAACGCCGCCTATGTGCTGGCCCACAAGGCGGAGCTGGACGAGGTCATCAGCGAGTCGGTCGGCCTGGAGTACTTCGTCAGGTCGCCGGATCCTGCAGGCTGACCCTGCGGGGACAGGCAGGCAGATCAGAAGGCGTCGCGCGGGACGTACTGGCCCCACACGTCGCGAAGGGCGTCGGACACCTCGCCGACCGTCGCCCGCGCCCGGAGGGCCTCCTTCATCGGGTACAGCAGGTTGTCCGAGCCACGGGCAGCGGTGCGGATCTCCTCCAGAAGTGCCGCCACCGCGTCGTTGTCGCGCTCGGCACGCAGCCGGGCCAGGCGCTCGCCCTGCTCGGCCTCGATCGCCGGATTGACCCGCAGCGGCGTGTAGCGCTCGGTCTCGTCAGTGGTGAAGCGGTTGACGCCGACCACCGTGCGCTCGCCCGCCTCGATCTCCAGTGCGATGGCGTAGGCCGACCGCTCGATCTCGGACTTCTGGAAGCCCTGCTCGATGGCCGCCACCGCTCCGCCCATGTCGGCGATCCGCGCGATGAGAGCCGTCGCAGCCTCGTCGATGCCATCCGTGAGCGCCTCGACGACGTAGGAGCCGGCGAACGGGTCGACCGTCTCGCAGACGTCGGTCTCGTACGCCAGCACCTGCTGCGTGCGCAGGGCCAGTCGCGCGGCCTTCTCCGACGGGAGGGCGATGGCCTCGTCGAACGAGTTGGTGTGCAGCGACTGCGTGCCGCCGAGCGCTGCCGCGAGGCCCTGCACGGCGACCCGCACCATGTTCACCTCGGGCTGCTGGGCCGTGAGCTGCACCCCCGCCGTCTGGGTGTGGAACCGCAGCATCCACGACTTCGGGTTCTTGGCCCCGAACTGGTCGCGCATGATGCGCGCCCACATGCGGCGGGCCGCCCGGAACTTGGCGACCTCCTCGAGGATCGTGGTGCGCGAGACGAAGAAGAAGGCCAGCCGTGGGGCGAACTCGTCGACGTCCTGGCCCGACTCGACGGCGGCCTTCACGTACTCGATGCCGTCCGACAGGGTGAAGGCGACCTCCTGCACGGGCGTGGCTCCCGCCTCGGCCATGTGATACCCCGAGATGGAGATCGTGTTCCACTTGGGGATCTCGTCCCGGCAGTACGTGAAGATGTCCGTGATCAGGCGGAGGGACTGGGCCGGCGGGTAGATGTAGGTGCCGCGGGCGATGTACTCCTTCAGCACGTCGTTCTGGATGGTGCCGTTGAGGTCGCCGGGCGCGACGCCCTGCTCCTCCGCCACGAGCTGGTACAGCAGGAGGAGGACGGCCGCGGGAGCGTTGATCGTCATCGACGTCGACACCTCGTCCAGCGGGATCCCGCCGAAGAGGATGCGCATGTCGTCGATCGAGTCGATCGCCACTCCGACCTTGCCCACCTCGCCGTGGGCCAGCGGATGGTCCGAGTCGTAGCCCATCTGCGTCGGGAGGTCGAAGGCCACGGACAGGCCGGTCGTGCCGGCGGCCAGCAGCTGCTTGTAGCGCTCATTGGACTCGACGGCCGTCCCGAAGCCCGCGTACTGGCGCATCGTCCAGGGGCGACCCGTGTACATGCTCGGGTAGACGCCTCGCGTGAAGGGGAACTGCCCCGGCTCGCCGAGCTGCTCGCTCGGATCCCAGCCCGAAAGGTCGTCCGGGCCGTAGAGCGGCGCGAAGGGCAGTCCTGACTGTGTGACCGGGTCCATGTCATCCTCCGGGAGCGGCGGGGCGTCCCCTGCGGCCGGGGGCCCACCTTGTGACTGACAACATAGGACGCGGCCCGCCATCCCGTCGCGACGGGTGCGCGAACCCTCGGTACTGTTGCCCCAGCGCCTCACGGTGCGGTCGACCGGCCACCGCCAGGTCGCCAGGCACGCGTGAGCCCCGAAGGAGGTTCGAGTGGCCAGCATCCCCGCGGGCACGATCTATCGCGGCGGCCAGGGCATGTGGACCTGGGTCCTGCACCGCATCACCGGTGTCTCCGTCTTCTTCTTCCTGCTCGTGCACGTCCTCGACACGGCGCTCGTCCGGGTCTCCCCGGCCGACTACGACACCGTGATCGCGTCCTACAAGACCCCGATCGTGAACCTGCTCGAAGTGGGCCTCGTGGGCGCCGTGCTCTACCACGCGCTCAACGGCCTGCGCGTCATCCTCATCGACTTCTGGGCCAAGGGCCCGCGCTACCAGCGTCAGATGACCTGGGCCATCGGCATCGTCTGGGCCGTCCTCATGATCCCCGGCACCTTCTTCATGCTGAAGCACACCATCGAGGCCATCTTCGGGAGCGCGTCATGAGCACGACGAGCCAGCAGGGTCCCGTGAGCGTTCCCGCCCCCCGGTCGCGCACCAAGCAGCGCAGCAACTTCGAGCTCTACTCGTGGCTGTTCATGCGGATCTCCGGCATCGTGCTGGTCTTCCTCGTGCTCGGGCACCTGCTCATCATGAACATCCTCGACGGCGGGGTGCAGCGCATCAACTTCGCCTTCGTCGCCGGTCGCTGGTCGAGCCCGTTCTGGCAGATCTGGGACCTCATGATGCTCTGGCTGGCGATGCTGCACGGCACCAACGGCATGCGCACGATCATCAACGACTACGCCGAGCGCGACCAGACCCGCTTCTGGCTCAAGATGGTCCTCTACGTCGCCAGCGGGTTCATCGTCCTGCTCGGAACGCTCGTCATCTTCACCTTCGACCCGAACATCGGCTAACTCGCACCGGGAGACGCTTCGCATGCAGACCCACTCGTACGACGTCGTCATCGTCGGCGCAGGCGGTGCCGGGATGAGGGCCGCCCTCGAGTCGGGCCCCCGCGCCCGCACCGCCGTCCTGACGAAGCTCTACCCGACCCGCTCGCACACGGGTGCAGCCCAGGGCGGCATGTGCGCCGCCCTCGCCAACGTCGAGGACGACAACTGGGAATGGCACACCTTCGACACCGTCAAGGGCGGTGACTACCTGGTCGACCAGGACGCTGCCGAGATCATGTGCAAGGAGGCCATCGACGCCGTCCTCGACCTCGAGCGCATGGGCCTGCCGTTCAACCGCACCCCTGAGGGCCGCATCGACCAGCGCCGGTTCGGCGGGCACACCCGCAACCACGGCGAGGCAGCAGTGCGCCGCGCGTGCTACGCGGCCGACCGCACCGGCCACATGATCCTGCAGACCCTGTACCAGAACTGCATCAAGGCCGGCATCGAGTTCTACAACGAGTTCTACGTCCTCGACCTCATCCTCACGGAGGTCGACGGCGAGCCCGTGACCTCGGGCGTCGTCGCCTACGAGCTGGCGACCGGCGAGATCCACGTGTTCAAGGCGAAGTCGGTCGTCTTCGCGACCGGAGGATTCGGGAAGGTCTGGAAGACGACGTCCAACGCGCACACCCTCACCGGGGACGGCATCGGCATCGTCTACCGCAAGGGCCTTCCGGTCGAGGACATGGAGTTCTACCAGTTCCACCCCACCGGGCTCGCGGGCCTGGGCGTCCTCCTCACCGAGGGTGCCCGCGGCGAGGGCGGCATCCTGCGCAATGCGACCGGCGAGCGGTTCATGGAGCGGTACGCACCCTCCATCAAGGACCTCGCTCCGCGCGACATGGTGTCCCGGGCGATGCTGCTTGAGGTCCGCGAGGGCCGCGGAGCCGGACCGAACAAGGACTACGTCTACCTCGACCTCACGCACCTGCCGAAGGAGCAGATCGAGGCGAAGCTGCCCGACATCACCGAGTTCTCCCGCACCTACCTCGGCGTCGATCCCGTGACCGAGCTCGTGCCGGTCTTCCCGACGGCGCACTACGCCATGGGCGGCATCCCGACCAACGTCAACACCGAGGTGCTGCGCGACAACGAGCACGTGGTGCCCGGCCTGTATGCCGCGGGTGAGTGCGCGTGCGTGTCCGTGCACGGATCCAACCGGCTCGGCACGAACTCGCTGCTCGACATCAACGTGTTCGGCCGTCGTGCCGGCATCGCGGCAGCCGAGTACGCCCTGGCGCACGAGCATGTCGAGCTCCCCGAGGATCCCCAGGCCTACACGATCGGCATGGTCGAGCAGCTGCGCTCGAGCACCGGCTCCGAGCGGGTTGCGGTGCTGCGCAAGGCCATGCAGGAGACGATGGACCTCAACGCGCAGGTCTACCGCACGGAGGCCACCCTCAAGCAGGCCCTCAACGACATCCAGGCGCTGCGCGAGCGCTACCGCAACGTGTCCATCCAGGACAAGGGCTCGCGCTACAACACCGACCTCCTCGAGGCGATCGAGCTGGGCTTCCTGCTCGACCTGGCCGAGGTCGTGGTCGTCGGGGCGCTCGAGCGCAAGGAGTCGCGCGGCGGCCACGCACGCGAGGACTACCCGACGCGCGACGACGTCAACTTCATGCGCCACACCATGGCGTACCGGCGCCCCGAGGCCGATGGCGGCGACTACGTCCAGCTCGACTACAAGCCCGTCACCGTGACCCGTTACCAGCCGATGGAGCGTAAGTACTGATGACAGCCACCGTCGAGGTGCCCGCCACGGCTGCCCCCGTCGCCACCGACGTCACCTTCCGCATCCGGCGCTTCCTGCCGGAGATCGACGCCGAGCCGCACTGGGAGGAGTACACGCTCGCGCTCTTCCCGACCGACCGCGTGCTCACGGCCCTCGACCGCATCAAGGGCGAGCAGGACGGCTCCCTGACGTTCCGTCGCTCCTGCGGGCACGGGATCTGCGGGTCGGACGCCATGCGCATCAACGGCCGCAACCGGCTGGCCTGCAAGACGCTCGTGAAGGACCTCGACATCACGAAGCCCATCACCGTCGAGGCGATCAAGGGCCTGCCGCTCGAGAAGGACCTCGTCGTCGACATGGAGCCCTTCTTCGCCGCCTACCGCGCCGTCCTGCCGTTCCTCATCACCGATGGCCATGAGCCGAGCAAGGAGCGCATCCAGTCGGCCGAGGACCGCGCCATCTTCGACGACACCACGAAGTGCATCCTCTGCGCCTGCTGCACGACGTCGTGCCCGGTGTACTGGACCGACGGTGCCTACTTCGGGCCGGCGGCCATCGTGGCGGCGAACCGCTTCATCTTCGACAGCCGTGACGCCGGTGCCGAGCAGCGCCTGGAGATCCTCAACGAGAAGGAGGGCGTGTGGCGCTGCCGCACGACCTTCAACTGCACCGACGCCTGCCCTCGAGGCATCGAGGTCACGAAGGCGATCCAGGAGGTCAAGCGCGCGCTGATCTTCCGCCGCGT
>CALGTB010000008.1 GCA_937902285.1 uncultured Actinomycetes bacterium
GTCATGGGCCCGAGCCTGCCACATCGAGGCTTGCCGGGGGGCAACTGCAGGGCCCGAATCCGCATCGGGCACGATGCGGGCATGCGGCTAGACCACATCTCGTATGCGTGCACCCCGGCCGAGCTGGGCGACGTCGTCCAGCGGATCGGCTCCGACCTCGGAGCCACCTTCGTGGACGGAGGACGGCACCCCTCCTTCGGCACCCGCAACTTCATCCTGCCGCTGGCCAACGGCTGCTACATCGAGGTCGTGTCGGCCCTCGACCACCCCGCTGCCGACAAGGCGCCCTTCGGTCGAGCGGTGGCACAGCGCGCCGAGCGTGGCGGAGGGTGGATGAGCTGGGCCGTCGCCGTCGACGACATCAGCACTGTCGAGGAGCGGCTGGGACGCGAGGCACGCTCGGGTCACCGGATCAGGCCCGACGGCGCCGACCTGTGCTGGAAGCAGATCGGCGTGCTCGACGTGCTGGAGGACGCGCAGCTCCCCTTCTTCGTCGAGTGGGCGCCGGTCACCGCCGAGCATCCGTCGACCGGCGGCGGCGCGGTCGTCCTCGAGCGCGTCGAGATCTGCGGCGAGCCGGACGCCATCTCCGCGTGGCTCGGGGCCGGCCACGACGTGCCCCTCGACGGCATCACGGTGGAATGGGTCGTCGACGACGAGCCCGGACTCGTGGCTCTCTGGTTCTCGACCGCGCACGGGTCGGTCCGCATCGACTAGCCTTGCGGTCACCGAACCAACCTGGAGGACCGCATGTCCAGCTTCACCCTCGTACCCGCCGCAGACATGACCTGGGAGCGGAATGTCCTCGGCTCCGAGGTGACGCGACTGCGCACTGACGGGGCGCTCCTGACGATCGTGCACGGTCGCGCCGGAGACGTCGTCCCGGCCCACGGCTACAGCAAGGGCAGTGTCACCTACGTGGTGCGCGGCCGGATCGACATCGACGGGCGGATCCTGGGCGCCGGTGATGCGGGTACCTACAAGGCACCGGGCGGCTTCTTCAGCGTCAAGTTCCTCGAGGACGCCACCTACGTGGTGGCACGTGCCTCGGACGACGACATCACGATGCCCGACATCGGCGAGCGCGCCGCGCACAACCTCGACGCATGAGCACCCCGGGGTCCGACCTCGACGGCGCCATCCCCGGCACGCTTCGGACGCTGGCCGGCATCACCTGGCGGGTCCTGGTGGTCATCGCCGGACTCCTCGTGTGCGGCATCGTGCTCAACGAGATCCTGCCCGTCGCGTTCGCCATCTTCTTCGCGATGCTCATGACGGCCTGGGCGCAGCCGCTGATGAACCTCCTTCATCGCTTCCTGCCCAAGGTCCTGTCGATGGTCCTGGCCCTGCTCATCATCGGTGCCGCCGTCGTCACCATCCTCGTCGTCGTCGTGCGCGCGAGCATCTCCGAGGGACCGAAGCTCGTCGAGTCCATCACCAGCGGCTTCTCCGACATCGAGACGTGGCTGAAGACGGGCCCGCTCCAGCTCAGCGACGACAGCATCAGCAGCCTCATCACGCAGGGCGAGTCGTTCGCCAAGAGCATGGCGGGCGGACTGCTCAGCGATGCCATGGGCGCGCTCGGCTCCATCGGCACCCTGGTGATCGCCGGTTCGGTGTTCCTCTACGGAGTGGTGTTCTTCCTCCTGACACCCGCCCCGATCTGGAACTGGGTCATCTCCTGGATGCCGAAGCGGGTCCAGACCCCCATCGACGTGTCCGGGCACCTGGCCTGGGACGCGATCTCCGGATACACCCGCGGCATCGTCATCGTCGCGTTCGCCGACGCCCTGCTGGTCTTCATCGGGCTGACCATCCTGCAGGTCCCGCTGGCGCCAGCCCTGTCGGCCGTCGTGTTCCTCGGCGCCTTCATCCCCGTCATCGGTGCTCCCGTGGCGACGTTCTTCGCCGCCGTGGTGGCGCTGGCCGAGCGAGGCCCGCTCATCGCACTGCTGGTGATCGCGCTGACGATCGTCGTCGGCTCGTTCGACGGCGACGTCCTGCAGCCGCTCGTGATGGGCAAGGCGGTGAGCCTTCACCCGCTGGCCATCGTGTTCGCGATCGCCGCGGGTGGCATCGCCATGGGCATCGTCGGCGCCCTGATCGCCGTGCCCGTCGCAGGCGCCATCTACAGCGTGGCGAAGTACCTCACGGGCCGCGATCCCACGAATCCCTATCCGGCGGCGCCCGGCGCCGCTGCTCCCCCGGCGGTGGCCGCCTAGCCCCGACGCACTAACTGTCGGCGTGGCAGCCGGCCAGGTGATCGTCGACGAGGCCGCACGCCTGCATGGCGGCGTACATGGTCGTCGGCCCCACGAAGACGAACCCCTGTCGCTTGAGCCCCTTGCTCAGAGCCGTGGACTCGGGGGTCTGCGCGGGCACGTCGGCCATGGCGACCGGTCGGGCGGGGCGCCCCTCCGGTGCGTAGGACCAGACGAGAGCATCCAGGGCCCCGTCACCGCGGGCGTCGCGCAGTCGCATGAGGGCCTTCGCGTTCTCGATCGTCGCCTCGATCTTGCGGCGATTGCGGACGATCGAGGCGTCGCCCATGAGCCGGTCGAGGTCGGCCGCACCGTAGGCCGAGACGGCCTCGGGATCGAACTGCGCGAACGCGCGACGGAAGCCCGGGCGCTTGCGCAGGATCGTGAGCCATGACAGGCCCGACTGGAAGGCCTCGAGCGTGATGCGCTCGAACAGCGCCGTGTCGCCGTGGACCGCACGGCCCCACTCCTCGTCGTGGTACGCCCGATAGTCGTCCGTGCTCGTGCCCCAGGGGCATCGCGGCAGCCCGTCGGGACCGACCACCAGGTCTGCGCTCCTCATGCCCAGAAGTCCACGACGAGCGCCCGATCCGCCTCGCCCTGGCGGGCTCCCGACGCGAGTGCGTCGGGCACCGCCTCGGGCGACATCAGCTGGTCCCTGTCGACGTCCATGGGCGTGCGCACCAGGACGCGAGTCCCGGCGTCCTCCAGCGACGCCAGCTCCCGCTCGATCCGTCCGACTCCGATGGTCATGCCCGGCTCGGTGACGGTGCTGCCGTCGGACAGGGCCAGCACGAGGGCGCGTCGGGCGCCCGCGACGACGTCCAGGTGCAGACCGGTGCCACTCACTCCGCCGTCCATCGCCTTGCGGTCGAGCAGGGGCTGCGGGGGGAAGAGGCCCGGCACCGCGCTGCTCGCGGCGGCCGCCCTCGCCGGCCGCACCCCGGCACTCTCGGTGACGACACAGCGCTCGCCGGTGTACGCATCGACGGCTGTCACGTGCAGGGCCGGGCTCGGCCACGAACCGACCTGCAGCACCAGCTGGAGGTTCGCCCGGATCCGTGCCGCCTCCGGCGTGTTCGCGGCGAGGGCGGCGCGTCCGATGGCCCGCACCCGCTCGGCGTCGGCGTCGGGCGCGCCCACGAAGGCCTCGAGCGCCCTCAGCTGGCTGGGCGTCAGGGAGCCCGCGGGCGCCAGGGCGTGCAGCAGCGCCGGGAAGCGGCTCAGGGCCGAGACCTGCGCATGCAGGCGTCCGACGTGCCCGGCTGTGAGCGCGGTGGCGACGACCGAGCCGGCCGACGTCCCGACCACCCTGTCCGCCGACGACAGGTCGACGCCGCCGCGGGCGAGCGCCTGGAGGTAGGCGACCTGCCACGCGATGAAGTAGACGCCGCCCCCGCCCAGCACGATGCCCCGATCCAGTCCACTGCCATAGCGGGCCGTGAAGTCGATGGGCGTCGCCAGCCCGTCCTCAGTCATGCCACGGACGATAGCCGTCAGCGGGACAGGGCGTTGGCGTAGATCGCAGCATGCACGAAGGCGGCCAGCCCGGGTCGGACGCCGTCGTAGAAGGCCGTGAACCTCGGGTCCGAGACGTACATGTCGGCCAGTCCCACCTGCATCTCATGGGAGCACGGGTAGTACCAGGTCGAGATGTTGTCGCGGTGCGCCTCCGCAGCGGCCATGCACCGGGCGTCGTCGGGCGGCAGCCCGGCATCCATGCAGGCCGCGAACTCCTCGAGCACCGCACCACCCTCCGCACGTGCGCGCACCCAGTCCTCCTTCGTGTACGCCGACGTCCGTCGTGTGGCCTCGGCGTAGGCGTCGGTGCCTCCCCACTGGCCCCTCACCTCATCCGCGTACTGCCGCGGGTCGGCGTCGCCGAACACCTCGAAGTAGTCCTCCGGGTCCAATGCGATTCCCATCTGGTGTGCCTCCAATTCGCTGCTGAGGGTGGTCCGCTGACGGGCGAGGTCGGCGAGGCGCTGGTCGACCAGTGCGATCTGCCTCCTGAGGTGCTCCGCGCGAGCGGTTCCCGTGGACTCGAGCACCTCGGCGATGTCGGCGAGCGACAGCCCGCACGCCCGATAGGCCACGATGCCCTTGAGTCGCTCCAGGTCGGACGAGGAGTACTCCCGGTAGCCCGCGTGGCTGCGACCGCTCGGCGTGAGGAGGCCGATGCCGTCGTAGTGGTGCAGGGTGCGCACGGTGAGGCCGCTGATGCGGGCCACCTCGCCCACGGTCAGCCCTTCACTCCCGCCCACTGTCTGCTCCATGCCGACGACGCTACGGCCTGACGCGGCGTCAGGGTCAAGCGCTCAGCGCGGCAGGTTCCCCGTGTCGACGCGTCCCGGGCATCCGGGGGCGCCTTCTAGTCCGCTTGGCACTGCGGGGCGGCGTCGAACGCCTCGCGCAGCTGCGCATTCGTCGTCGACGTGGCGTCGCCGATCGCCGCGACGAAGGACTGCCCCGCCTCGAAGGCCGCCTTCGCGGCCACGAGCGCCTGGCCGACCTCAGCCGCGGCGCCGAGCACGTTGTCCGCGGCCGTCGCCGCCTGCAGGTGCGTGCCGACCGCGTTGGCGGCCTCCTTGGTGTCGCCACCCGTCTTGGTGAGCGACACCACCATGTCGTTGGCCGCGACGAAGTCGACGGGCACCTCGACCAGCGTGCT
>CALGTB010000009.1 GCA_937902285.1 uncultured Actinomycetes bacterium
GACAGCGTGATGTCGCTGTCGCCCGCTGACAGCCCCTTGAGGTAGGTGCGGGTCTCGCTGCGGGCGTGGATCGACGTGATCACCAGGCCGTCGCCCGCATCGTCGAGGAGGGCCGCCGAGAAGGAGAACCGCCCGCCCATGTCGCCGAAGGCGTCGTAGCGGACCACGGAGACATGACGCAGGGCCATCGCGAGGTCGCGCCGGGTCGACACCAGCCCTGCCTCGAGCCGCATCACCTCGTCGCGCAGGTCGGAGAACTCGTCCATGGTCCGGCCCATGACGTCGACGATGGTCTCGCGGCCCTCGGCCACCTGGAGCAGCTCGTAGGCCCGGTTGAGCCGGGACAGCCGCACGAGGGCGAAGGCGCCCAGCGCCACCCCGACGACGCCCACGGCGATGCCGATGAGCGCCACGATGAGGGCGGACTGGGGATCGGATGTCACGCCCCGAGCGTAGTCGGCCCCTGTGGGACCATCTGCGGGTGTCGCAACTGTGGGTGGACCTCGTCTCGCGTGGCGCCGCGACCGTGTTCGGCCTGTTCCTGTTCGTGGCGACGACCGTCAGCCTCATGCGCACCGTCGTCATCCCGAGGGCCCTGAGGTCGTCGATCAGCGACACTGTGGCCTCCGCCGTGATCGGCATCGCCATGCTCCTCTCCCGCATGCGACGCACCTACCGGGGTCGCGACGCCGTGCTCGCCTGGGCGGGGCCGTCGATCATCATGCTCCAGCTGATCACGTGGCTGGTGCTGTACCTGTTCTCCTACGGCTTCCTGCTGTACGGCGTCGGCGGGCGCGACTACGGCGCCGCGATGACGCAGGCCGGCTCGAGCCTGTTCACCCTCGGGTTCGCCTCGGCCGGCAACAGCGACCAGACGGTCATCGACTTCTTCGCCGCGGCGACCGGGCCGATCGTCATCGCCATGCTCATCGGCTTCCTGCCCACCATCTACTCGGCCTACCTGGAGCGCGAGGTCGACGTGTCGATGCTCAGCGCGATGGGCGGCGAGCCGGCATGGGGGCCGGAGTTCCTCGCCCGGCATGCCCTCGCGGACGACCTCGACGCGATCCCCGAGGCCTTCGCCCAGTGGTCACGGTGGGCTGCCGCGCTGCGCATGACCCACATCACCTATCCCGTCCTCGTGTGGGTGCGGTCGGCGCGGGCGTCACGTCACTACGCGGTGGCTCTGCTCGCCGTCCTCGACGCCGCGGCCCTCAAGCTGTCGCTCAACACGACGCTTCCGCGCAGCCAGTCCTTCGGCATCCTGCTGCATGGCGGCCAGGCCTTCGAGGTGCTCTACGTCTTCCAGTTCCTCAAGCGGCCCTGGCGCAACCGGCTGCCGTTCGTCGGGCTGTTCCTGGGCGGATCCGAGGCCACCCGCCGGCGGGCCGGATCGCTGCCGGGCTGGAACCGCGGCATGCTCGCCACCGAGATGGCCGCCGACATGGACGCCACCCGCGGCCTCGACACCACCGTGGTGAACGCCCTTGCCGCCGGCGAGGAGCGCGAGCTGCAGATCACCCGCGCGGATTTCGACGTCGCCGTCGATCACGTCCGCAGGTCGGGCTTCCCCATCGACCGCGACCTCGACGAGGCCTGGGAGCAGTTCAGGCTGGCGCGGGCGCGCTACGAGTTCGCCGCCTACGAGATCATCCGCCGGCTCGACGCCACGCCCGCCCCGTGGTCCGGCGACCGACGGATCCCGACGCCGGTCGAGTGGCCGACCCTCGCATCGGACCTGCTGCCCCAGGTGGGCCCGCATGACGAGCCCGACGGCGGGCACCCCGACCACCCGCCGACCGACGGTCCGGCGTGATCGACCTGGCGATCGTCGCCACTACGTTCGCCCTCATCCTCCCCGCCGAGCTGCCCGACAAGACCTTCATCGCCACGCTCGTGCTCGCCACCCGCTTCCGCCATCTCTGGGTCTGGCTGGGAGTCATCACCGCCTTCGCGGTGCAGGTGCTCATCGCGGTGACGGCCGGCGGCCTGCTGGCCCTCGCCCCGCAGCGGCTCGTCCTGGGCATCACCTTCGTCCTCTTCGCCGTCGGTGCCTTCGTCATGATCAAGGGGGGCCTGAGCAGCCGGGCGGCCGAGCAGGCGGCGGCCGACGACGAGGCGGCCGAGATCAGCGACCGGGCCGACACGGAGCGGGCCCTCACCCCGGCCAAGGTGTTCGCGCTGAGCTTCGTGGTGCTCTTCACCGCCGAGTGGGGCGACCTGAGCCAGCTGCTCACGGCTGGCCTCGCCGCCCGAACGGGAGAGCCGCTGTCCGTGTTCCTGGGCTCCTGGACCGCCCTCGTGGTCGTCTCGGGGCTGGCCGTCCTCGCCGGGACGTGGCTGCGCTCCCGCGTCCCGATCTGGCGCATCAGGCTGGTCTCGGGCGGCATCCTCACCGCCCTGGCGATCTGGACGGCCGTGGAGCTCGTCCGCGTCTGACCGCTGCCGAAGGGTCCTAGCGGAGGGTGACCTGCCGGGTCGTGAGGCCAGCGCGCGCCCGGCGCTGGGCATCGGTGAGCGGCGTGGAGTCGGCCAGGGCGTCCTCGAGCCTTGCCGCGAAGGCGATCGCCGGCTCCTCGAGTGCCTCGGCGCCCATCCCGAGCGGGAGGTCCCACACCGGGCACACGAGCCCCTGGGCACGGAACATGCCCACGAATCGGGTGCCCTCGCCGAGCGTGTCCTCCTCGGCGGCGTGCAGGCGGGCGAGCGCATCGAGCAGCGGCTCCTCGTCGTGGGGCATGACCCAGCGCAGGTGCTCCTTCTCGCCCATCTGCGTCCAGTAGGCCGACGGCACGCCGGCGAGCTTGACGGTCGGGTGGGCGAAGGCACCCGCACGGTCGAGCGAGGCGCGGACGTCGTCGGCCACCTCGGCATCGCTGTCGACCCAGAACTCGAAGTCCGCATGCACGGTGATGTCGAGCACCTGCTCGGTGTCGACGAGGTCCTGCAGGCGCGGGGAGTCCGCCGTGACGCGACCCAGCGGCACCGGCTCGCCGGGCTCCGCGGCCAGCGCGCTCACGAGCGCGTCCGCGAGATCGCGGCTCGCGTCGCCGGAGCCGACGTTCGTCTGCAGGGCCAGCATGATCGTCCCGTCGGCGCGCACGAGCGCGGGCCAGGCCATCGGCAGCACCGTGACGAGCGTGACCTGGCGTCCGGCGTGCTCTCCCACGAGCGTCAGGGGCGCGGACGCGGCGGGCACGACCTCGCGGAGCGCCACGATGTCGCACTCCGACGCCAGCCCCGCGAAGGGGCGGGCAGGGCCGACGAACACCGACGACGCGGCGCGGCCGTGGCAGGCCTTGTAGCGCCGGCCGGACCCGCAGGGGCACGGTTCGCGCATGCCGACGACGGGGAGGTCGGCAGCATCCACATCGGCAGTGGCGGCA
>CALGTB010000010.1 GCA_937902285.1 uncultured Actinomycetes bacterium
TGCTCCTGCTCGAGAACATCCGCTTCGACCCGCGCGAGACGAGCAAGGTGGCCGAAGAGCGGCAGGCCCTCGCGGCCGAGCTCGCGGCGCTGGCGGACGTCTACGTGTCTGACGGCTTCGGCGTCGTGCACCGCAACCAGGCGTCGGTCACCGATGTCGCACGGCTGCTTCCCTGCGCCGCGGGTCGACTGGTGCATAAGGAGGCCTCGGTCTTCGGCGGCATCATGGCCGAGCCGGCCCGCCCGTTCGTCGTCATCCTCGGCGGATCGAAGGTGAGCGACAAGCTGGGCGTCATCGGCAACCTGATCTCGCGCGTCGACCGGCTTCTCGTGGGCGGCGGCATGGCGTACACCTTCCTCGCGGCCCAGGGCCATGGGGTGGGCACGTCGCTGCTCGAGGCGGACCAGATCGACACCGTGCGTGGCTTCATCACCCAGGCGCAGGAGCGCGGAGTCGAGCTGCTCCTCCCGGTCGACTTCGTGATCGCCGACGCCTTCGCGCCGGACGCTGCCACGCAGGTCGTGGACGCCGACGCCATCCCCGACGGATGGATGGGGCTCGACATCGGGCCGCGCACGCGCGAGCTGTTCGCGTCGCGCATAGCCGATGCCGGCACCGTGGTCTGGAACGGGCCCATGGGCGTGTTCGAGATGGAGGCCTTCGCAGCAGGGACGCTCGCCGTCGCCCGGGCGATGGCCGACTCGTCGGCGATGACGGTGATCGGTGGCGGCGACTCCGCCGCGGCGGTCAGGATCCTCGACGTCGACGAGAACGCCTTCAGCCACATCAGCACCGGTGGCGGGGCAAGCCTGGAATTCCTGGAGGGCAAGGACCTCCCTGGTCTCACTGTTCTGGAGGAGAACGCCTGATGGCAACCACCCGCAAGCCGCTCATGGCCGGCAACTGGAAGATGAACCTCAACCATCTCGAGGCGATCGCGCTCGTCCAGAAGCTGGCCTTCGCCCTGACGGAGGACGACTACGCCGCCGTCGACGCTGCCGTGCTTCCTCCGTTCACCGACATCCGCTCGGTGCAGACCCTCGTCGACGGGGACAAGTACGACATCCAGTACGGCGGGCAGGACCTCTCGCCGAACGACGCCGGCGCCTTCACCGGCGACATCAGCGGCGCCATGCTCGCGAAGCTCGGCTGCACGTACGTCACCGTGGGCCACAGCGAGCGGCGCGAGTACCACAACGAGACCGATGCCGTCGTGAACGCGAAGGCCAAGGCGGCGCTGCGTCACGGCCTGGTGCCGATCGTGTGCATGGGTGAGGGGCTCGAGATCCGTCAGGCCGGCACGCACGTGGCCCACGTGCTCGCCCAGCTGGACGCCGACATCGACGGACTGACCGCCGAGCAGGTGGCGGGCCTCGTGATCGCCTACGAGCCGGTGTGGGCCATCGGCACGGGCGAGGTGGCGACCCCGGAGGACGCGCAGGAGGTCTGCGGAGCCATCCGCAGCCGGATCAAGGAGACCCTCGGCTCGGCCGTGGCCGACTCCGTCCGGATCCTGTACGGCGGCTCGGTCAAGTCGTCGAACGTGGCCGGGATCATGGCCAAGGCCGACGTGGACGGCGCCCTCATCGGCGGTGCGAGCCTGGACCCGGATGAGTTCGTGGGCATCGTGCGCTTCCGGCTGCACCCGCCCGAGTTAGTCGGCTGAGTAGGCTCGGACTATCCTCTACAGGTCTGCACGGGTTCGGTGCAGACCGTCACAGCCGGCTTACTGGTGGGAGCACTTCAATGATCACAGCGCTGACGATTGCGCTGGCCGTGATCCTCGTGATCACGAGCGTCCTGCTGGTGGTCCTCATCCTGCTGCACCGCGGCAAGGGTGGCGGGCTGTCCGACCTGTTCGGTGGCGGCGTGAGCTCGTCCATCGGCGGGTCGTCCGTGGCCGAGAAGAACCTCGATCGCCTCACTGTCGGCCTCGGACTCGTCTGGGCCGCCTGCATCATCGCCGTCGGGCTGCTCGTCAGCGCCGGCGTCTGACGAAAGGCACGACATGTCTGGTGGCAGTGCGATCCGTGGCAGTCGCGTAGGCGCGGGCCCGATGGGCGAGGCCGAGCGCGGCGAGGCGGCACCTCGCATGTGGGTCTCGTTCTGGTGCTCGCGCGGCCATGAGTCCCGTCCGAGCTTCGCCGTCGACGCCGCTGTCCCCGAGGAGTGGGACTGCCCGCGCTGCGGCCTGCCGGCCGGTCCGGACAAGGAGAACCCCCCGGCTCCGCCGAAGATCGAGCCGTACAAGACCCACCTGGCCTACGTGAAGGAGCGCCGCTCCGACAAGGACGGCGCCGCCATCCTCGAAGAGGCGCTGCAGAAGCTCCGCGGCGCCTGAGCCCCGCAACGGGCCGTTCCGGGCTACGCGCTCGGACGGCCCATCGAGACCGGAAGCTTCGAGGCGGCTGCATCGTCGACGAGGAACAGCGTGCGCTCGCGGCCCCGGGCGCCGGCGGCCGGCACCTGCAGCACGCCGGAGCCCTCCGTGAGGGCGAGGCGCACCGCGCTGGCCTTCTCCGAGCCTGACGCCAGGATCCAGACCTCCTTGGCCGCATTGATCGCCGGCAGGGTGAGGCTCATCCGTACGGGCGGCGGCTTGGGCGCCCCTCGCACCGCCGTGCAGGCGCGGGTGTCGTGGAGGGCCGGCTGCTCGGGGAACAGCGACGCCACGTGCGCGTCCGGCCCGATCCCGAGGAGGAGAACGTCGAAGGACGGGACTCCCGCGCGGTCCTCGGGCCCGGCATGCGCGGCCAGTTCGTCGGCGTACGACTGAGCGGCGGCATCGACATCGTCACCCGATCCGGCCGGGTCCGGCATGGGGTGGACATGACTCGGGTCGATGCCCACGCGGTCGATGAGGGCGATCCTGGCCCCCGTCTCGTTGCGCTCGGGATCGCCCGTCGGCAGGTAGCGCTCGTCTCCCCACCACAGGTCGATACGCGACCAGTCGATCGCGTCGCAGCCGGGGTTCTCGGCCAGGGACGCGAGGACGGCCGTGCCGATGCGGCCGCCCGTGAGGCACAGGCTCGCCCAGCCGGCCGAGGCCTGGGCCTCGACGACCGTGGTGATGAGCCGGGCCGCCGCGGACTCGGCCAGGGCCTCGGGATCCGGATGCCGGAGCACCTCGACGGGACTCATTCCTCCGGCACCTGCCTGATGACATCGCCGTAGACCTCGTCGGGGTCGAGACGGCGCAGCTCCTCACTGAGCAGGTCGGCCAGGTCGCGGCGCTGGAGGGCCACGCGCGAGGCGGGCGCTCCGGGTCGCGACAGGACGGCGGTGACGCCGTCGGAGCGGCTCACGGTGATGTCGCCCGCCTCGGTCCCGAGCCGCACCTCGGTGATGCCCGGACCGGCGCTGACGGTCTGGGTCACGGGCACCTTCAGGCAGCGGCCCAGCCACAGCGCAAGCAGCACGGCGCTGGCGTTGTCGTCCTCGGCGCTGACCGAGACGGACGTGATCCGCCCGGGCGGCTGGTCGAGGGCGGAGGCCAGCACCGAGCGCCAGGGGGTGATGCGCGTCCAGCACAGGTCGGTGTCACCCGGGCGGTAGCCGGCCTTGCGGGCACGCAGGGCGCTGAGCGCGTCCGACTGGGTGGCGCAGTCGGTGATGCGCCGCTGGGCATGGCGGCCGATGGGGTCGTCGGCCGGGATCTCCGGCGGGTGCTCGGGCCAGTACGCCACGACGGGCGTGTCGCTGAGCAGCAGGGGCACTGCGACCGAGTTGGCGTGCTCGGCGAGCAGGCCACGGAGCCGGAGGACGGCCACCTCTCCCGGGCCGTCGTCGCCGCCGACCGAGATCTCGGCGTCGAGTCGGGTCTCGTGCTTCCCCGGGCGGGGGATGAGCGTGACGATGCGCATCGGATGTTGCCGGGCCGCGCCGACCGCGGCCGCGGTGGCGTCGGCCTGCGCCTCCTCGTCCGAGAGGATCAGCAGGGTGAGGACCATCCCGGTGGCGGGCGATCCCATGCGGTGACGCTCGGCGGCGATGGCGGCCGACACGGCGCCCCCGCTGGTGTCCTCGAGCCTGATCATGGCCGCCTCCAGGAGTGCCCGTCGCGCGCGATCATGTCGTAGGCCGAGTGCGGGCCCCAGCCACCCGACACGTACTGGTCGGGCTTGCCGTGCGCAGCCCAGTAGTCCAGGACGGGATCGAGGATCTCCCAGCCGAGTTCGACCTCCTCGTGGCGCGGGAACAGCGGCGGATCGCCGAGGAGGACGTCGAGGATGAGGCGCTCGTACGCCTCGGGGCTCGAGTCGACGAAGGACTCGCCGTACTGGAAGTCCATCGTGACGTCGCGCACCTGCACCGACGTGGTGTTGGGGACCTTCGAGCCGAACCGCACCGTGATCCCCTCGTCAGGCTGGATGCGGAACACGAAGGCGTTGTTGCTGAGCTCCTGCACCGCGGTCTTCGCGAAGGGCAGGTGGGGAGCCCGCTTGAACACCACGGCGACCTCGGTGACGCGGCGCCCGAGCCGCTTGCCCGTGCGCAGGTAGAACGGGACTCCGGCCCAGCGGCGGTTGTCGACGTCGACCCGGATGGCGGCATAGGTCTCGGTGGTGCTCTCCGGGGAGATGCCGTCCTCCTCGAGGTAGCCCTTGACGGGGATGCCGCCCTGCCAGCCCGAGGCGTACTGCCCCCGGCTGGTGTGCTTGCCGAGCTCACGGGGCAGGGACACGGCGCGGAGCAGCTTCTCCTTCTCGGCGCGGACATCGTCGGCGGCGAAGGACAGCGGCTCCTCCATGGCCGTGAGGGCCATGAGCTGGAGCAGGTGGTTCTGGATGACGTCGCGCGCTGCACCGATGCCGTCGTAGTACCCCGCGCGGCCGCCGATGCCGATGTCCTCGGCCATGGTGATCTGCACGTTGTCGACGTAGTTGGAGTTCCACAGCGGCTCGTACATCGTGTTCGCGAACCGGACCGCGAGGATGTTCTGGACGGTCTCCTTGCCGAGGTAGTGGTCGATGCGGAACACCGACCCCGACGCGAACACCTCTCCCACGATCCGGTTGAGCTCCTGGGCGCTGGCGAGGTCGTGGCCGAACGGCTTCTCGATCACCACCCGGCGCCAGGCCTCGGGGCGGTCCTCCGCCAGGCCTGAGGTCTTCAGGTGCTCGAGCACGACGGGGAAGAGCCCCGGGGGGATCGACAGGTAGAAGGCATGGTTGCCGCCGGTGCCGCGCGACGAGTCGAGCTCGGCGACGACCTTCTTCAGGTTCAGGTACGCCTGGGGGTCGCCGAGATCGCCCGCGACGAAGCGGATCCCCTCGGACAGCTGCTTCCACACCTCCTCGCGGAACGGGGTGCGGGCGTGCTCCCTGACGGAGTCGTGCACGATCTGGGCGAAGTCCTGATCGGCCCAGTCGCGTCGGGCGAACCCCACCAGGCCGAACCCGGGCGGCAGGAGCCCGCGGTTCGCGAGGTCGTAGATCGCCGGCATGACCTTCTTGCGCGACAGATCGCCGGTCACCCCGAAGAGCACCATGCCGCAGGGGCCCGCCACGCGTGGCAGGCGCTGGTCGAGCGGGTCGCGCAGCGGGTTGGCGGACTGCGCCTCGTGTCGGTGGGGACTCACGTCAGGCCCCCGCACCGGCCGCCGCGCCGACGGTGGCGCGCAGCTGCTCCCAGGACTCGATGAACTTCGCCACGCCCTCGCGTTCGAGCTGGTCGCACACCTGGGCCTCGTCGATGCCGAGCCCGGCGAGCGCTGCCCACACGGCGGCCGACTCCTCGGCCGTGCCAGTGATCGAGTCGGCGGGCACGACGCCCTGCTCGGCGACCGCGTCGAGCGTGGCCTCGGGCATGGTGTTCACGCAGCCGCGGGCCACGAGGTCGACGACGTATCGGGTCGGGTCGTAGGCGGGGTCCTTGACGCCGGTGGAGGCCCACAGGGGGCGCTGGACCTGGGCGCCGGTCGCCGCCAGCGCCTGCCAGCGCTCCGTGGCGAGCCCGGCGACGTGTGCGGCCCAGGCGAGCCGGGCGTTGGCGATGGCCGCCTGCCCGCGCAGGGCCGTCGCCTCCGGGCTGCCGATCGCCGCGAGGCGCTTGTCGATCTCGGTGTCGATCCGGCTGACGAAGAAGCTCGCGACCGACTGGATGGTGGACAGGTCGTGTCCGTTGGCAGCGGCGAGCTCGAGGCCGGAGAGGTAGGCGTCGACGACCTCGAGGTAGCGGTCGACGGAGAAGATCAGGGTCACGTTCACGCTGATGCCCTGGCCGATGACCGCCGTGATGGCCGGCAGCCCGGCCCGCGTGGCAGGGATCTTGATGAGGGCATTGGGGCGGTCGACCGTGGCCCACAGCTCCCCGGCCTGGGTGATGGTCTCGTCGGTCACGTCCGCCAGGCGTGGATCGACCTCGATCGAGACTCGACCGTCGACGCCGCCGCTCTCGGAGTAGAGGGGCCCGAAGACGTCGCACGCAGAGCGCACATCATCGGTGGTGAGAACCCTGATGATGGCGTCGACGTCATGGCCCGCGGCCGCGAGGGCCGCGAGCTGGTCCGCATACGCCGCGGCGCCCGTGGAGATGGCCTTGTCGAAGATCGACGGGTTCGTGGTGACTCCGCGGACGCACTCCTCCGCGACCAGTCGGGCCAGGTCGCCGGACTCGATGCGATGGCGATCGAGGTCGTCGAGCCAGATGGACACCCCTGCATCCGTGAGCGCCTGAAGGCGTGGGTTCGCGCTGCTGGGCATGGTGGTGGGTCTCCTGTCGGTTGGGATCAGTCGCGCGCGGCAGCGGTGATGCTGTCGCGCGCAGCGGCGATGATGTTCTCGACGGTGATGCCGAACTCGCGGTAGAGCACCTGGTAGTCGGCGCTCGCCCCGAAGTGGTCGAGGCCGATGACCCGGCCCCGGTCACCGACGTAGCGCCACCAGCCCAGGGTCGCGCCCGCCTCGACCGCGACCCGGGCGCGCACCGAGGGCAGCAGGACGCTGTCGCGGTAGGCGAGCTCCTGGGCGTCGAACCACTCCAGGCAGGGCATCGAGATGACGCGAGCACCGATGCCCTCGGCCTCGAGGGCCTGCGCGGCCGCCAGCGCGAGGGCGACCTCGGAGCCCGTGGCGAGGAGCTGCACCTGGGGCTGGTCGGTGTCGGCGACCACGTACGCGCCCCGGCTGACGCCATCGCGGACGGTGTCGTGGTCCGTGGCCGCCGTCGGCACGTTCTGGCGGGTGAGCACAAGCCCTGCGGGGGCGCGGTGGTGCAGGATCGAGCGCCATGCGGCCGCGGTCTCGTTGGCATCGGCAGGTCGCACGATGCTCAGCCCCGGGATGGCGCGCAGGGACCACAGATGCTCGACGGGCTGGTGCGTAGGCCCGTCCTCGCCGAGCCCGATGGAGTCGTGCGTCCAGACGAACGTGACCGCCGTCTGCATGAGCGCCGCGAGCCGCACGGCGCCGCGCATGTAGTCGGAGAACACGAGGAAGGTCCCGCCGAACGGACGCGTGAGGCCGTCGATGGCGATGCCGTTGAGGATCGCTCCCATCGCATGCTCGCGGATCCCGAAGTGAAGGACGCGACCGTACGGAGAGGCGTTCGGCATGGTGCTGCTCGAGGGAAGGAAGCTGGCAGCTCCTTCGATCGTCGTGTTGTTCGACTCCGCGAGGTCGGCTGAGCCGCCCCAGAACTCGGGCATGATCGCAGCGACGGCGTTGATGACCTCGCCCGATGCCTTGCGCGTGGCGACCGATCCACCCGGCTCGAACCAGGGGAGGGCCGCGTCGAGTCCGTCGGGCAGCTCGTGCGCGAGCAGCCGGTCGAGGAGTGCTGCATTCGACGGATGGGAGGTACGCCACGACTGGAAGCCTGCATCCCACTCGCTGCGCGCAGCGTCGACGCGATGGCGCAGGTTCGCGCGCACGCGGCCGAGGAGGTCGGGATCGAATGCGAAGTGCTGGTCGGGGTCGAGGCCCAGGAGCTCCTTGGTCGCACGGATCTCGGCCTCGCCGAGCGCCGAGCCGTGAGCCTTGGCCGTGTTGCGGGCGTTGGGCGCGGGCCACGCGATGGTCGTGCGCAGCTGGATGAGCGTGGGGCGGTCGGTCTCGGCCTCGGCCGCTGCGATCGCGGCGTGGAGCCCCGCCACGTCGACGGAGCCGTCGGGCAGTGCGGCCACGTGGTGGGTCGCCCAGCCGTAGGCCTCGTAGCGCTGGCAGACGTTCTCGTGGAACGCCACGCCGGTGTCGCCCTCGATCGAGATGTGGTTGTCGTCGTAGATGACGCAGAGGCGGCCGAGGCCCTGGAGCCCGGCCAGCGACGACGCCTCCGAGGTGATGCCCTCCTCGAGGTCGCCGTCACCCGCGATGGCCCAGATGCGGTGGTCGAACGGGCTGGCGCCCTCGGCGGCGTCCGGATCGAAGAGTCCCCGCTCGTAGCGGGCCCCCATGGCCATGCCCACGGCGGTGGAGAGTCCCTGGCCGAGGGGGCCGGTCGTGGTCTCGACGCCGGCCGTGTGCCCGTGCTCGGGGTGGCCGGGCGTGCGGCTGCCCCACGTGCGGAAGGACTCGAGGTCGGTCATGGACAGGCCGTAGTCGGACAGGAAGAGCTGGCTGTACAGGGTGAGGCTGGCGTGGCCGGCAGACAGGACGAAACGGTCGCGGCCGAGCCATGCGGGGTCGCGCGGATCGTGGCGCATGACCTTCTGGAACAGCAGGTAGGCGGCCGGGGCCAGGCTCATCGCCGTGCCGGGATGCCCGTTGCCGACGCGCTGCACGGCGTCGGCGGCGATCGCACGCAGGTACGCGACCGCACGGTCGTCGTCGGCCGTCCAGTCGAGGGCTGCCGAGGGCGTGCGCGCAGGTGCGGGTGGGGTCATGGGACGACCCTAGCCAACGCCGCCGACCGACGAACGCCGATCAGGCGGCGTGAGTAGAGTGTTCACAATCCGCGGCACCGGAGCCGCGTCGCCCCCGAATGCCAGGCTGGGCGGAACCGGAGGCAGGGTGGCGATCTCGATGAGTGCCGACGGCGCCGTCACCGCATCGGCCCGCGTACGGGCCCACGTGGCCCTCACCAAGCCGCGCATCGTCGAGCTGCTCCTCGCCACCGCGCTCCCCACCACGTTCCTTGCCGCCGGCGGGCTTCCGCCGCTGGTGCCCACGATCGCCGTCATGGTGGGCGGCACCCTGGCGGCCGGGTCCGCCAACACCTTCAACAGCGTCTACGACCGCGACATCGATGCCCTCATGGGACGGACGTTCCACCGTCCGGCGGCCATGGGCGTCGTCAGCGTGCGGGCAGGGATCGCCCAGGGGATCGTGCTCGGAGTCCTGAGCGCGCTGGTCCTCCTGCTGATGGCGAACGCGCTGTCGGCGCTGCTGTCCTTGGTGGCCATCGCCTTCTACGCCGTCGTGTACACGATGGTCCTCAAGCGGCGCACGCCGCAGAACATCGTCTGGGGCGGCGCCGCGGGCTGCATGCCCGTGCTCATCGCGTGGGCAGCGGTCACGGGGTCGCTCACGTGGACGCCCGTGGTGCTCTTCCTCATCATCTTCTTCTGGACTCCGCCGCACTACTGGCCGCTGGCGATGAAGTTCCGCGACGACTACGCCGCTGCGGGCGTGCCCATGCTCCCTGTCGTGGCGACGCCCGCCGTGGTCGCCAGAAGCATCGTCATCTACTCCTGGGTGATGGTCGCCATGTCGCTCGTCCTCATCCCGGTCGCCCCCATGGGGTGGGTCTACGGCATCGGCGCGGCCGTCCTCGGTGCGGCCTTCATCGCCCAGGCGCACGGGCTGCGCCGCAAGGTGGCCTCGGGAGCACCGGACGTCACCGCGACGGCGATGCGCCTGTTCCAGGGCTCCATCACCTACCTGGCGCTGCTGTTCCTGCTCGTGGCGCTCGATCCGTTCCTCGTCTGACGCGGTCGACGCTTCCGCCTGATCAGGCGGCAGGTCCGCGCTGGCGCAGCGTGGAGGGAACGAACAGCACGGCAACCCAGACCAGCCCGGCGCCGAGCACGTGGATGGTCACGAGCAGCGCCGGCAGACCGGTGAAGTACTGCACGTAGCCCAAGGCGCCCTGGGCCAGGGCGACGCCCAGCAGCAGCCAGGTGCGCTTCAGGGCGCGCCGTGGGGCGCCGACGACGGTCAGCGCGACGAGCAGCCCGATGACCAGCCCCAGGAAGAGCAGCACGACGTCCGCGTGCAGCCACGAGATCGTTCGCGGGTCGAAGAAGAGCCGGTTCTCGGACTCGGCGTCGCCGCTGTGCGGGCCGCTGCCCGTGACGAGGACCCCCAGGAAGACGACCACCCCGGTGACCGCGACAAGCGCCCATGCCAGGGCCCGGACGGGGGATGGCACGAGCACGGAGATGGGCCGGTCGCCCGGGTCGGAGGCGCGTACGACGAGGGCGACGTTGCCCGCGACGATGGCCATCGAGAGCAGGAAGTGCGCGGAGACCGTGGCCGGATGCAGCCCGGTGAGCACCGTGACGCCGCCGAGCACGGCCTGGGCTGCCGTCCCGATGAACGGGATGAGCGCCAGGACGACGATGGCCGGGCGCGGTGGGAGGGAGGCCCGTCGCCGTGCCCGCCGATCCCACAGCGCGGCGACGATGGCCGCGATGGCCAGGACGACGAGCACGAAGGTCAGGAGGCGGTTGCCGAACTCCACGTACTTGTGCCACGACTCCGCCTGGCGCGACGTGGGGGTGTAGGAGCCCTCGACGCACTCCGGCCACGTGGGGCAGCCGAGCCCCGAGCCGGTCACTCGGACCACGGCCCCCGTGACGAGGATGCCCACCTGCGCCACGAGGTTGGCGATGAAGACGCCGCGGACGACGGATGTGCAGGGACCGGTCGGGACGTTCACGACTCGACCCTACGACCAGCGGAAGGTGCGTGCCGACACGGCCGCTCCCACCGCCAGCCATGCGCCCAGCACGGCGATCGCCGTCGTCGGGGGAGCGGCGCCGTCGACGACGGCCGCCGTGAGCGCCTCGGCGAGCGCTCCTGAGGGAAGCCACGGGGCGAGCGAGGCCAGCGGCCCGGGCAGCGAGGCGGCCGGCACGATGACGCCTCCGAAGAGGATGAGCACGAGGAAGAGCCCGTTCGCGACCGCGAGCACGGCCTCGGCCCTCAGGGCGCCCGCGAGCGCGAGGCCCCACGCGGCGAACGCCGCCGTGCCGAGCAGCAGCAGGGGAGCGATCCAGGTGGCGGCCGGCGTGGGCCGCCACCCGAGCGCGACCGCGGTGAGCAGCACCGCGGCCGACGACAGCACGGTGACGCCGAGCGTCGCCAGCGCCTTGCCCCCGAGCAGCTCGGCTCGGCTGAGCGGCGTCGTGCCCAGGAAGCGCAGCGCCCCCGACCGGCGCTCGAACCCGGTGGCGATCGCCAGGGACGTGAAGGCGGCGCTGATGACCGAGACCGTCAGCACCGTGGCGAGTGCCTGGGGCGTGCGATCGTCGCCATAGGCGTCCGACATGAGCGAGGTCAGCGAGAGGCCGAGCAGGAGCCCGACGGGGATGAGGAAGGTCAGGAGCAGCTGCTCGCCGTTGCGGAGCAGGAGGCGGGCCTCCCACCGCGCCTGCGACGCCACGCGCGATCCCGCCGAGACCCCGCTCACTCCTGCCCCTCCGTGAGCTCGAGGACGACGTCCTCCAGGGAACGACGCCCGACGGTGAGCCCGCTCGTGCGAACGCCGTGCTGGGCGCACCAGGCCGCGATGGCGCTGAGGATCATCGGGTCGGCGGCTGCGGAGACCCGGTAGCGGCCCGGGCGGTCCTCCTCGATGCGGCAGCCGTCGGGAAGGACGCCGACAAGGTCGCGCAGGTCGGCATTGACCGGGCCGCTGAACGCGATCGTGTCGTCGTCGCCGACGAGGTCTGCGACGCTGCCCCGGCTCACGTCGCGCCCACGGGAGATCACCACGACGTGGTCGGCGAGGCGCTCGACGTCATCCATGAGATGCGTGGTGAGCACGACGCTCGTGCCTCCGGCGCGCAGCCCGGCGATGAGGTCGTGGACCGCCCGCCGGCCGCTGGTGTCGAGCCCCGCGGTCGGCTCGTCGAGGAACACCAGGCGGGGGCGCCCGACGAGCGCGAGTGCGCACTTGACCCGCTGCTGCTCCCCGCCGGAGAGGCGCCGGATCGTGGTGCGCGTGCCGGGATCCACGCCGAGGGCGGCGAGCAGGCGCTCGGGATCGTCCGGGTCCGCGTAGAGCGACGCGATGTGCCGGGCGAGCTCGAGCGGACGCGCGGTCGGGTAGAGGCCGCCGTCCTGGAGCATCACCCCCACGTTCGAGCGCAGGGCACCGGCGACGCCGCCCTCGGCGGGCTGCCGGATGCCGAGGATCTCGACGCTGCCGGAGGCCGCCGACCGCAGGCCGACGCACGTCTCGACGGTCGACGTCTTCCCGGCGCCGTTGGGGCCCACGAGGGCGGTCACCTCGCCCGCCTGCGCCTCGAACGTGAGTCCGGCGACCGCCGAGCGGGATCCGTAGCGCACCACGAGGTCACGCACGCGGACGGCGGGGGCAGGCACGGTGGGAGTCTAGGCGGGGGTCCGGCTTGCACTCTGCGGCATTTACGCAACAATGGTGTTGTGAAATTCCCCGGGGAGGCCGCTGAGCGCGTGGCGCGCGCCCTTCTCACGTCGGGCCCCTCGACCGCCTCCGACCTCGCCGACCTGCTCGAGATGACGCCTGCGGGCGTCCGCAGGATCCTGTCGGGGCTCACCGACGCCGGCCTGGTCGTGTCCCACGACCGTGCGCCGTACGGCCCGTCGCCCAAGCGGGGCCGTGGACGTCCCAGCAGCGTCTTCTCGCTGACGACGCAGGGTCGGGCCGCGTGCGACCAGACCTCCGACGAGCTGGCGGTCGAGGCGCTGCGCTTCATGGCCCATGCCTACGGGCCGGAGGCCGTCGAGGCGTTCGCGGTGGATCGCGCCGAGCGGCTGGCCAGTGCCATGGTCCCGGCCGGCGCCACCACGGCGACGCCGCACGAGGTCGCTGCCGCCCTGAGCCTGGCCGGCTACGCCGCCGAGATCGAGCCGCTCGGCGGGGTCGCGGTGCAGCTGTGCCAGCACCACTGCCCCGTCATCGACGCGGCCCGGGAGTTCCCCGTCATGTGCGAGGCGGAGACCGCCGCCCTCGGACAGGTCCTGGGGCGCCACGTCACCCGACTCGCCACGCTCGCCCACGGCGACGAGGTATGCACCGCCGTCATCCCGTTCGACGCCAACGCCGTCGCAAGTCGCGACACCTTCGGAAAGGTCTCCGCATGACCACTGCAGCGCAGGACACGGCCGCCGCGATCGACGACATCGGCAAGTACGAGTACGGCTGGCACGACGCCAACGATGCCGGAGCCACGGCGCGGCGCGGACTCAACGAGGACGTCGTGCGCGACATCTCCTCGAAGAAGAACGAGCCCGACTGGATGCTGCAGATGCGGCTGAAGGGCCTGCGGCTCTTCGAGAAGAAGCCGATGCCCACCTGGGGATCGAACCTCAACGGCATCGACTTCGACAACATCAAGTACTTCGTCCGGTCGACGGAGAAGCAGGCCGCGTCGTGGGACGACCTGCCCGATGACATCCGCAACACGTACGACCGCCTGGGCATCCCCGAGGCGGAGAAGCAGCGACTGGTGTCGGGCGTGGCAGCCCAGTACGAGTCCGAGGTGGTCTACCACGCGATCCGAGAGGATCTCGAGGCGCAGGGCGTGCTCTTCCTCGACACGGACACCGGGCTCCGCGAGCACGAGGACATCTTCCGCGAGCACTTCGGCTCGATCATCCCCCCGGGCGACAACAAGTTCGCGGCGCTCAACACCGCGGTCTGGTCCGGAGGCTCGTTCATCTACATCCCCAAGGGCGTCAAGGTCGACATCCCGCTGCAGGCCTACTTCCGGATCAACACCGAGAACATGGGGCAGTTCGAGCGGACCCTGATCATCGTCGACGAGGACGCCTACGTTCACTACGTCGAGGGCTGCACGGCGCCGATCTACTCGAGCGACTCCCTGCACTCGGCGGTCGTCGAGATCATCGTGCGCAAGGGCGCGCGCTGCCGCTACACCACGATCCAGAACTGGTCGAACAACGTCTACAACCTCGTCACGAAGCGCGCGGTCGCACAGGCGGGCGCGACGATGGAATGGGTCGACGGCAACCTCGGCTCGAAGGTCACGATGAAGTACCCCGCGGTCTGGATGACCGGGGAGCACGCCAAGGGCGAGACCCTGTCCATCGCCTTCGCCGGCGAGGGCCAGCACCAGGACGCCGGGGCGAAGATGGTCCATGCAGCCCCCAACACCTCGTCGACCATCGTGTCGAAGTCGGTGGCGCGCGGTGGCGGGCGCACGTCCTACCGCGGCCTGGTGCAGATCCTCGAGGGTGCGCACAATTCGAAGAGCACGGTGCGCTGCGACGCCCTCCTCGTCGATGACATCTCGCGGTCGGACACCTACCCCTACGTCGACGTGCGCGAGGACGATGTGTCGATGGGTCACGAGGCCACCGTCTCGAAGATCAGCGCCGACCAGCTGTTCTACCTCATGTCGCGCGGCATGACCGAGGACGAGGCGATGGCCATGATCGTCCGCGGGTTCATCGAGCCCATCGCGCGCGAACTGCCCATGGAGTACGCGCTCGAGCTCAACCGGCTGATCGAGCTCCAGATGGAAGGTGCGGTCGGGTGACGGTCCTCGAAGCTCCACCCCTCGACCTCGCCCCCCGAGTGGCCTCCGCGGCCATCGACGACTTCGCCGTGCCCACCGGGCGCGAGGAGGAGTGGCGGTTCGCCCCCGTCGCCGAGCTGGCGGGGTTCATGAACCCCGACCCGGCCGTCGGTGACCTCCTCGCCGACAGTTCCGCGCACGTGCGCGTGGTCCCAGCCGACCGCGCCGAGGCGAGCTCATGGCTGCCCACCGACCGCCCGTCGGCCGTCGCCCGCGCCGGAGTGCGCACGGTGATCGAGGTCCGCGTGGCCGCCGACGAGGTCGTCGCTGAGCCGATCGTCGTCAACCTCACCGGCAGCGCCGCGGCCAACTACGGTCACGTCGACGTCAGGGTCGGGCGGCACGCCAAGGCGACCGTGGTGGTCGTCCATGACGCGACGGTCGACGCCAGCGGCTCGATCGTCACCCAGGTGGGCGACGGCGCCGACCTGACCATGCTCTCGATCATCGACGGACCCCCCGAGCACGTCCACCTGTGGCAGTGGCACGCCGACGTCGGCCGAGATGCCCGGTTCGTGGGCTCCGTGGTGACCCTGGGCGGGCGGGTGGTCCGCATCATGCCGTCGGTCTCCTACCTGGCCCCGGGCGGATCGGCCGAGCTGCTGGGTGCGTTCCTCGCTGACGGGCCGCAGTACCTCGAGCACCGGATCTTCGTGAACCACGAGCAGCCCCACTGCTCGAGCAACGTGGTGTACAAGGGCGCCCTCTCGGGCGAGGGAGCCCACACGGTCTGGATCGGCGACGTCCTGGTGCGACGCGAGGCCGTCGGCATCGACACGTACGAGCTGAACCGCAACCTCCTGCTGGACGACGGCCCGCGGGCGGACTCCGTGCCGAACCTCGAGCTCGAGACGGGCGACGTCGCGAGCGCCGGCCATGCCAGCGCCACTGGTCGCTTCGACGACGAGCAGCTGTTCTACCTCCAGTCGCGCGGCATCACCGAGACGCTGGCCCGCCAGCTCGTGGTCCGCGGATTCTTCGTCGACGTGCTCGGGCGGATCCCCTCGACGCAGTGGCGCGACCTCGTGCTCGACCGCATCTCCAACCGGCTCGGCATGACGGCGAGTGCCGTCGACGACGAGGTCGGAGCGCTGGACGACGGGATGGGCGCGTGAGCGAGTTCACCACGGCGTGCCTCGTCTCCGACATCGCACCGCAGTCGGCCAAGCGGGTGTTCATCGACGGCACGGCCATCGCGGTCGTGCGCACCGACGAGGGCGTCTTCGCGATTCAGGACCGCTGCTCTCACGCGGACGTGTCGCTCGCGGACGGCGAGGTCGACGGCTGCTCGATCGAGTGCTGGCTTCATGGGTCGGCGTTCGACCTGCGGAACGGGTTCCCCCTGAGCCTGCCGGCGGTCGAGCCGGTTGCCACCTACGCCGTGCGCGTTGTCGGCGAGGGCGACGATGCCGCCGTCGAGATCGACCCCACTCCCATCCGCGCCCGCGGCGCGGGCCCCGCCTCCTTCAACTAGCACCCACCACCATCAGGAACCGAGGAAACATGAGCATCCTGGCCATCAACGACGTGCATGCGTCGGTCACCACCGACGCAGGCCCCCGCGAGATCCTGCGCGGCGTCACGCTGACGGTCGACTCCCGCAGCACCCACGCCGTCATGGGGCCCAACGGCTCCGGGAAGTCCACGCTGGCGTACGTCATCGCCGGCCACCCCAAGTACGTCGTGACCCAGGGCTCCATCGAGCTCGACGGGCAGGACGTGCTCGCGATGAGCGTCGACGAGCGGGCCCGGGCGGGCCTGTTCCTCGCGATGCAGTACCCGGTGGAGGTGCCGGGGGTGTCGGTGTCGAACTTCCTGCGCACCTCGGTGACGGCCGTCCGCGGCGAGGCACCGAAGCTGCGCACTTGGATCAAGGAGATGAAGGAGGCCATGGCGGGCCTTCAGATGGATCCCGCCTTCGCGGAGCGCAACGTCAACGAGGGCTTCTCGGGCGGCGAGAAGAAGCGGCACGAGATCCTGCAGCTGTCGCTGCTCAAGCCGAAGTTCGCCATCCTCGACGAGACCGACTCGGGTCTCGATGTCGACGCGCTCCGCGTGGTCTCCGAGGGCGTGAACACGTTCCGCGAGCAGACCGACGCGGGCATCCTGCTCATCACCCACTACACCCGCATCCTGCGCTACATCGCTCCGGACTTCGTCCACGTCTTCTACGACGGCCGCATCGTCGAGAGCGGCGGCCCGGAGCTCGCGGACGTCCTCGAATCCGACGGCTACGAGCGCTTCATCACCGCTCCCGCCTCCTAGGCCTCCCATGACCCAGCCCCTCGACGTCGCGAGGATCAGGAAGGACTTCCCGATCCTCGAGCGCACCGTGCGCAACGACCGGCCCCTGGTCTACCTCGACAGTGCGGCGACCAGCCAGAAGCCCACGTCGGTGCTCGACGCCGAGCGGGCCTTCTACGAGACCAGCAACGCCGGCGTCCACAGGGGCGCCCACCAGCTCGCGGAGGAGGCCACGACCGCCTACGAGGACGCCCGGGAGGCCATCGCCTCGTTCGTCGGTGCCTCGGCGGATGACCTGGTGTTCACGAAGAACGCGACGGAGAGCCTCAACCTGGCCGCCTACGCCTTCTCGAACGCGACCGCCCTCGCGGCGCACGGCTCCGATCCGGTCGATCCGCGGTTCGTACTCAAGCCGGGCGACTCGATCGTGGTCACCCAGATGGAGCACCACGCGAACCTCGTTCCGTGGCAGGAGGTCTGCGCGAAGACCGGGGCCACGCTGCGGTGGATCGGCCTGACTGATGAGGGCCGCCTGGACCTGTCCGACCTCGACCGGGTCATCGACTCGTCGACTCGGGTCGTGTCACTCGTGCACCAGTCCAACATCCTGGGCACCCTGAACCCCGTGCGGTCGGTCATGGATCGCGCCCACGATGTCGGCGCTCTCGGTGTCGTGGATGCCTGCCAGTCGGTGCCGCACATGAGCGTCGATGTGCCGGGCCTCGGAGCGGATCTGGTGGCGTGGAGCGGGCACAAGATGCTCGGCCCCACGGGCATCGGCCTGCTGTGGGGCCGCCCCGACGTCCTGGCGACCATGCCGCCCTTCCTCACGGGAGGGTCCATGATCGAGACCGTCGCGATGGAGCGGTCCACCTATGCCGCACCCCCGAAGCGCTTCGAGGCGGGGTCACCCGTCACCGCCCAGGCGGTCGGCCTGGCAGCTGCGGTCGACTACCTGCAGGGCCTCGGGATGGACAACGTGGAGGCCCACGAGCACATGCTGACCGCCTACGCTCTCGCCGCCCTCGAGTCGATCCCCGGGGTGCGCATCATCGGCCCGCGTGGCGTCGAGGATCGTGGCAGTGCGGTGTCGTTCGAGGTGGAGGGAATCCATCCGCACGATGTCGGGCAGTTCCTCGACGACCGTGGAGTCGCCGTGCGTGTGGGTCACCACTGCGCCTGGCCCACGTGCCGCCGGTACGGCGTGCCGGCGACGACACGGCTGTCGACCTACGTCTACAACGACACGTCGGACATCGACGTGGCCGTCTCGGGCATCGAGGCCGCCCAGGCCTTCTTCGGAGCGTGACATGAACGTCGAGGCGCTCTACCAGGACATCATCCTGGATCACTACAAGCACCCGCGGGGCAAGCACCTGCTCGACGGACCCCAGGGGGAGTCGCATCAGGTGAACCCCACCTGCGGCGACGAGGTGACGGTGCAGGTGTCCCTCGATGACGAGGGCGGACTCGTGATCGGCTACGAGGGCCAGGGGTGCTCCATCTCGCAGGCGAGCGCGAGTGTCATGTCGGAGCTCGTCTCCGGCAGCGAGCCCTCGGAGGCCGATCGGGTGAGGCACGGCTTCGTCGAGCTCATGCGCAGCAAGGGCGCGGGCGAGCCGGACGAGGACCTGCTCGGGGACGGCGTGGCGTTCGTGGGCGTGGCCAAGTACCCGGCCCGGATCAAGTGCGCCCTGCTCCCGTGGGTGGCACTGCAGGATGCACAGGCGAAGGCTGGGATCAGCACCATGCATGACCAGGGCCCCACGGGGCACACCATCGGAGAGGTTCAGTCATGACCGTTGCGGCCGAGGAAGACGTCATGGAGGCGATGAAGGACGTCGTGGACCCCGAGCTGGGGATCAACGTCGTCGATCTCGGGCTCGTCTACGGCGTGAGCGTCGACGACGCCAACATCGCGACCGTCGACATGACCCTCACCTCGGCGGCGTGCCCGCTCACCGACGTGATCGAGGACCAGACCCGCGCTGCCCTCACGGCCGTGGTGTCGGACTTCCGGATCAACTGGGTGTGGATGCCTCCGTGGGGTCCGGACAAGATCACCGATGACGGACGAGAGATGCTGCGTGCCCTCGGCTTCAACGTCTGAGCCGAGGCCGACCTTCTTCGCCACGGCGGAGCAGTTCCACGACTGGCTCGCCGAGCATCACGCGTCGACTCCCGAGCTGCTCGTCGGCTTCTGGAAGGTCGGATCCGGCACGCCCTCGATGACGTGGCCCGAGTCGGTCGACGAGGCCCTGTGCTTCGGCTGGATCGACGGAGTCCGCAGGCGACTGGACGATGAGGCCTACACGATCCGGTTCACGCCCCGACGTCCCGGCAGCATCTGGTCGGCGGTCAATGTCGCCAAGGCCGAGGCCCTCTCCGCCGCAGGACGCATGGCGCCGGCCGGCCTCGCCGCCTTCGGTGCCCGGCGTGACGATCGGACGGCCGTGTACTCGCACGAGCAGGGCGCCGAGGCCGACCTGGCCCTCAGTGCCGAGGAGCAGGCCCGGCTCCGGGAGTCGGCCGGTGCCCTCGCCTTCTTCGAGGCCCAGCCGGCCTCATACCAGCGGGCCGTGGCGCACTGGCTCCACACGGCCAAGCGGCCGGAGACCCGGGCCCGGCGACTCGACCTGCTGGCCGTCGAGAGCTCGGCAGGCCGGCTCGTCGCCCAGTTCAGGCGCCGCTGACGGAGGGGGCGGCCCGCGATCGGCGCGGAATCCGGCACCTCGCCCGGGGCCTAGACTGGCCCGACCATGATCTCCACCACCGGCCTCGAGGTTCGGGCCGGCTCATCGCTGCTGCTCGAGAATGCGTCCCTGCGCGTGGGGCGCGGCGACCGCATCGGGCTCGTCGGGCGCAACGGAGCGGGCAAGACCACCCTCACCCGCATTCTCGCCCAGGAGACGATGCCGGCCGGCGGCGAGATCCACGTGTCCGGGACCGTGGGCTACCTGCCGCAGGATCCCCGCTCGGGGGACCCTGACGAGATCTCCCGCGACCGCATCCTCGCCGCTCGAGGCCTGCATGCGGTGGTGCGCCGCATGCAGGAGACGAGCATGGCCATGGGCACCGACGACGAGGCCGAGCGCGAGCGGCTCATCGCCCGCTACGCCCGCGCCGAGGCGGAGTTCGAGGCGCTCGGCGGCTACGCCGTCGAGTCGCAGGCGGCCGCCATCGCCGCGAGCGTCGGCCTGCCCGAGCGCATCCTCGACCAGCCGCTCGGCACCCTGTCCGGCGGACAGCGTCGCCGGGTCGAGCTGGCGCGGATCCTGTTCGGCGGATCCGACATCCTGCTCCTCGACGAGCCCACCAACCACCTCGATGCCGACTCGATCCGGTGGCTGCGCAAGTTCCTCAGCACCTACGAGGGCGGGTTCATCGTCATCAGCCACGACACCGAGCTGCTGCAGGACACGGTGAACAAGGTGTGGCACCTGGACGCGAACCGGCGCGAGATCGACTCCTACGCGATGGGGTGGAAGGCCTACCTGACGGCGCGCGAGGCCGACGAGCGCCGCCGCCGCCGCGAGCGCCGCAACGCGGAGCAGCAGGCGGAGTCCCTGCGCAACCAGGCGGAGCGCATGCGGGCCAAGGCCACGAAGGCGAAGGCCGCCCAGTCGATGCTCAAGCGGGCCGACAAGATCATGGCCTCCAGCGACGAGGTGCGGCGCGCGGACAAGGTGGCGGCGCTGCGCTTCCCCGAGCCGAAGCCGTGCGGGCGGGTGCCCCTGACGGCCTCGGGACTGTCGCGGTCGTACGGGTCGCTCGAGGTCTTCACGGACGTCGATCTCGCCATCGACCGGGGGAGCAGGGTCGTCATCCTCGGGCTCAACGGGGCCGGCAAGACCACGCTCCTGAGGATCCTCGCCGGGGTCGACTCGCCGGACACGGGCGAGGTCGAGCCCGGGCACGGCGCCGTGGTCGGCTACTACGCGCAGGAGCACGAGACCCTCGATCCGACCGCTACGGTGCTCGAGACCATGGCCCACGCGGCCCCGCACCTCGACGACACCCGCCGCCGCACGGTGCTGGGCTCCTTCCTCTTCGAGGGCGACGCGGCCAGCAAGCCGACGGGCGTGCTGTCCGGCGGCGAGAAGACCCGCCTGGCCCTCGCGTGCCTGGTCGTGTCGGGCGCCAACGTCCTGCTGCTCGACGAGCCCACCAACAACCTCGACCCCGCGAGCCGCGAGGAGGTCCTCGGCGCCCTGTCGCGCTACGAGGGGGCCGTGGTGCTCGTGACCCATGATCCCGGGGCCGTGATGGCCCTGTCGCCGGAGCGGGTGCTCATCCTTCCCGACGGCGACGAGGACCTGTGGAATGAGGGCTACGCCGACTTGGTTGAACTGGCCTGACAGACGACAGGTCTAGCGTGACCGGTTGACGAAGGAGAGAGCATGACGCAGTTCGGAGACCACGATCACGTCCGGATCGAGCGCGACGACGCCATCGTCCGGGTCACGCTGACGAACCCCGCGGCGCGGAACGCCCAGACGCCCGCCACCTGGCGGCGCCTGGCGTCCATCCCCGAACTGCTCGACGACACCGTCCGGGCCGTCGTCCTGAGCGCTGAAGGCGCCAGCTTCTCGGCCGGCCTCGACCGGCGCATGCTCACGCCTGACGGCGTGCCGGGGGAGCGCTCGCTGATGGCGCTCATGGCCGACTCCGAGAGCGTCATGGATGAGTTCATCCAGCAGGCCCAGTCTGCGTTCACCTGGTGGCGCACGGTGCCGCAGGTGACGGTCGCCCTCGTTCAGGGCCACGCCGTGGGCGCCGGGTTCCAGCTGGCCCTCGCGTGTGACGTGATGATCGTGGCGGACGACGCCAAGCTCGCCATGCGCGAGACCTCCCTCGGCCTGGTTCCCGACCTGGGTGGAACCCAGCCGCTCGCGGACCGGGTGGGGTACTCCCGGGCGTTCGAGATCTGTGCTCGCGGCCGATTCGTCGAGGCAGACGAGGCCGTCCGCCTCGGCATCGCCATCGACCGGGTGCCGGCGGCCGACTGGGATGCCTACGTGGCGGACTTCCTCGCCCCCATCCTCGCCGCGATGCCGGGCGCGGTCAGCGGCCTGAAGTCGCTGCTGAACGGCGCGGCCTCGCACCCTGACCAGCTCGCCCGCGAGCGGAGCGCCCAGCTGCTGCGCCTGGTCGAGCTGCGCTCCCTGCTCGGCGGCTGACATGTCGATGAACGGCTGGGACATGTACCGCTCGCTGACGCGAGATCGGTCAGTCACCGAGAAGAAGGTCAACCGGGCCCTCGTGCGTCGCATCCTCGGCTACGCCCTCAAGTACCGATCGCTCATCGTGGTGTTCCTCATCCTGATGGTCCTCGTGTCGCTGCTGAGCGTTGCACAGCCGCTCATGATCCCTAGGCTCGTGGACGACGGCATCAACGCGGGTGACCGTCAGGTGGTCACCGTCATGGCCCTCCTCATCGCCCTGCTCGCCATCCTCGACGCGGGGGTCGGCCTGCTGGTGCGCTGGTACTCCTCGCGTATCGGCGAGGGCCTCATCTACGACCTGCGCACGGAGGTCTATGACCACGTGCAGCAGCAGTCCATAGCGTTCTTCACCCGCGCGCAGACGGGCGCTCTCATCTCCCGCCTCAACAGCGATGTGATCGGTGCCCAGCAGGCATTCACCTCGACGCTGGGCGGCGTGCTCGGCAACCTGATCTCGGTGGCGATCGTCCTCACCGCCATGTTCATCCTGTCGTGGCCCATCACGATCGTGTCCCTGATCCTGGTGCCCCTGTTCCTCCTCCCCGCGAGGTGGATGGGCCGCAAGCTCCAGGGCCTGACCCGAGAGCAGATGGGCATCAACGCGGACATGAGCACGCAGATGACCGAGCGCTTCAACGTGGCCGGTGCCCTCCTCGTCAAGCTGTTCGGCAGGCCCGATGACGAGGCTGCCGCCTTCTCGCAGCGGGCAGCACGAACCCGCGACATCGGCGTCCGCCTCGCGATGGCCAACCGCTGGTTCTTCACCGGGCTCGTGCTCGTCGCATCTCTCGCGACCGCCATCGTGTACGGACTGGGGGGCAACCTCGTCATCAGCGGCGTCATCACCATCGGGACACTCCTGGCGCTCGTCGGGCTGCTGGCGCAGCTGTACGGGCCCCTGACCGCCCTGTCCAACGTCAGGGTCGACGTGATGACCGCCCTGGTGAGCTTCGAGCGCGTGTTCGAGGTGCTTGACCTGAAGCCGATGGTCATGGAGGCGGCCGATGCACGGGTCCTTCCTGAGGGGCCGCTGTCGGTGTCCTTCGAGGATGTCCGCTTCCACTACCCGACGGCCTCCGAGGTCTCGCTGGCCTCCCTGGAGTCGGTCGCCCGCGAGGACACCCTGGCCGTGGGACAGGACGTGCTTCGCGGGATCTCGTTCGAGGCGCCGGCGGGCACCATGACCGCGCTCGTGGGTCCGTCCGGGGCCGGAAAGACGACGACCACGGCCCTCCTCACCCGGCTCTACGACGTCACGTCCGGCACCATCCGGGTAGGCGGCACGGACGTGCGCGACGCCACGCTCGCCTCCCTGCGGCAGGCGGTCGGCGTGGTCACTCAGGACTCGCACCTCTTCCACGACACGATCCGCGCCAACCTCCTCTACGCCCGCCCGGACGCGACGGAGGCCGAGCTGGTCGAGGCCTGCGAGTCCGCCCAGATCGGGGGGCTCATCGCTGCCCTGCCCGAGGGCCTCGACACGGTTGTCGGTGACCGGGGCCATCGGCTCTCCGGCGGGGAGAAGCAGCGGATCGCCCTGGCGCGACTGCTCCTCAAGGGCCCCCGGGTGGTGGTGCTCGACGAGGCCACCGCCCATCTCGACAGCGAGAGCGAGGCTGCGGTGTCACGGGCCCTCGACCACGCACTCGAGGGTCGCACCTCGGTGGTCATCGCCCACCGGCTGAGCACGGTCCGCCGAGCCGACCAGATCCTCGTGATCGACCAGGGCGAGGTGGTCGAGCGGGGCACGCACGACGACCTGCTGGCCCGCGGAGGCGTCTACGCCGACCTCTACCGGACGCAGTTCGCCGAGGACGGTCCGGTCACGGCTGGCGCGTGACGCCGCCGTCGACGGCGATCAGCGTGCCGGTGACGTAGGCCGCGGCCGGGCTCAGGACGAAGGCGGCGACCCGGCCGAACTCGTCGGGCTCCCCATACCGGCCCAGAGGGATGCGGGCGCTGGCCCGGGCGCGCGCCGCCGCCGCGTCGCCGCTGGCGGCATCGAGGGCAGCGAGGCGGTCGGTGGCGATGCGCCCCGGCAGCAGCCCGTTGACCCGGATCCCCGTCGGGCCGACCTCGTCGGCCAGGTCCTTGACCAGCATCGCCAGGCCGGGCCTCAGGCCGTTGCTGATGGTCAGGCCGGTGAACACCTCCACTGCCGAGGTCGACAGCACCCAGGCCAGCGAGCCCGTTGACGCCTGCCCGCATGAGGCGATACCCGTGCAGACCGCGCGTGCCATCCTGATCGAGCCGAGGAACACCGAGTCGAACGACGCGCGCCACTGGTCGTCCGTGGTCGTGAGCACGCTGCCCGGAGGGGGACCGCCCACACTGAGGAGGGCCCCGTCGAGGCGACCGAAGGCGCCGAGCGCGGACTCGACGGCATGCTCCGCCGCGTCTGCGTCAGCGAGGTCGGCGGGCACGGCGATGGCAGAGGTCCCGAGTGCCGTGACCGCTGCGTCGAGTGCGTCCGACGGCCGGGCCACGATGGCCACCCGCGCGCCCTCGGCGACGAGGGCGCGAGCCGAGGCCAGTCCCAGACCACGGCTCGCCCCGGTGATCACGTACACGCGATCCGCCAGGCCCAGGTCCATGGCTACGCACCGCCTGTCGGTGCAGCGGAGAGCTCGTCGGCCGTCGCCCGCTGGGCGTCCTCGATCGCCTCGCGACGCAGGAAGAAGAACCAGCCGCTGATGGCGACGGCGGCGAAGATCAGCCACTGGATGGCGTACGACACGTTGCGGCTCTCATCGACAGTCGGCAGAGGAAGGGCGACAAGGTCGTCCTGCTGCGGCTGCGAGGTGGCCAACTGCACGTAGCCCGTGAACCCGTCGGAGATCTCCGGCAGCAGTGCAGGTGCCACCGCTGCCACCTGCCCTGGCGGCAGCCCCGCGTTGGCATCGGGATCGGCGTCCTCGAAGGGCCTCAGGTAGCCGGTGACGGAGACCTCACCGGCGGGGGGAGCCGGTGCCTCGCGTGCCGACAGTGCATCGCCGGCGGTGGGCAGCCAGCCCCGGTTCACCCACACGGTGGTCCCGCTGGCGGTGCGCAGCGGCGTCATGGCCCAGAAGCCGTTGCGCGCGTCGAGGGGGCGCTTGCGCACCAGCACCTGCGCCCCGGGGACATAGGCGCCCGTGACCGTCACCGCACGCCACTCGTCGGTCGGGATGATCGCTCCGCCGTCGAGGACGACCCTCTCCAACGGGAGGGGGTCGGCGGCGAGGGCGTTCGCCAGCTCGATCCGCTGCTCGCGCTTGACGTCGGCCCGCTGCAGCTGCCACAGGCTCAGCAGCCCAAAGGCCACGATCACGAAGACGACGAGGGCGGTGAACCCCAGCCATCGGCGCGTGCGCAGCAGCGACCAGATCACGCCGTCACTCTACGACGCGTGCGGGATGTGCTCCTGAGCGCCGGTGACGGCGATGCCCGGGGCGGGAAGCGCCCGGCTCGCGGTCGCGGAGACACCCAGGTCGCCGGGCTCGTCGTTCTCACGCCCGGCGTTGGCGACCACGACGGCGATATAGGGCAGCACCACGGCACCGGCGACCAGCAGCCAGCGCGGCCACCCGGGAACCACGATCGCTCCGAGCACGCAGGCGGTGCGGATGCCCATGGACCAGAGGTAGCGGCGCTGCCGGCCGGTCTGCTCCTGGCTCAGGCCGCGCTGCGCCTCCGTGATCGTGAAGACCTCGGAGGACTCTGCCTTTGCCATGCCGTCACGGTAGGCCAAGATGGGGCCCAGCGCCCGTCCGGATACCCGGTGGGGCGACCTCGGACTCGCCGGGGGAACGCTGAGGAGGACCTGTGGCCGATCGCACGTACGCCCTGACCGAGCTGGTCGGCACGTCCAAGGAGGGCATCGATGAGGCCATCCGCAACGCGATCAGCCGGGCGTCCAAGACCATCGACCACCTCGACTGGTTCGAGGTGACCCAGGTGCGCGGCTACATTCGCAATGGCGATGTCGATCACTTCCAGGTGACCATGAAGGTGGGCTCCCGACTCGAGGACGCCTGACCGTGGCCGAGCGATCCAGCACCACGCCTCTGGGCACCGGGCGGTCCGTCGACCGGCTCATCAACTTCAGCGACGCCGTGGTCGCCGTGGCCGTGACGGTGCTCGTGCTCCCGCTCGTCGACATCGACGGCCCCGCTGAGGGCCAGACCGTCTGGGACGTCTTCCAGGACCATGCCAGTGAGATCTGGACCTTCCTGTTCACGTTCTACGTCGTTGCTGTCATGTGGCTCGCCCACAACAGGATCCTCAACTCCATCAGCCGCTACGACCCCTTCATCTTCTGGATCAACACGACCTGGCTCGTGTCGATCGTGCTGCTGCCGTGGGTGAGCGCCATGTACGGCGAGGCTGAGTGGAGCCGCACCACGGTGGGCTTCGTCTACTGGTGCGCCATGGCGGCCGTCAGCCTGCTGGGCGGACTGCTGGGCTGGCACCTGACGCGCCACCCCGAGCTGCTGTCGAAGGACACGCCGCGGCTCGCCGGCCCGGACGCCCGACGAGCGAGCCTGCGCGGCCCGATCCTCGGCGGCTACTTCGTCCTCATCGGCGTCGTGTCGCTGTTCAATTCCAACCTCGCGAGCTTCATGCCGTTCGGCATCATCCCCCTGAGCATCTGGCTGCGACCCGCAGCCGCACCGGCGAACACGGAGGTCGAGGAATGACCGAGGGATCCACCACCGCACGCGTGGCGCTCGTCACCGGTGGCAACCGGGGCATCGGCCTCGCGATCGCGCAGAGCCTGCGCGGGGCCGGCTTCACCGTCGTGGCGGGCACGCGCTCGGGCGAGGCACCCGACGGACTCGAGGCCGTGCGACTCGACGTGAGCTCACCCGAGTCGATCGAGGCGGCCTTCACCGACGTGGAGTCGCGCTTCGGCCGCGTCGACGTCGTGGTCGCCAACGCCGGCATCACCCGCGACGGCCTCCTCATGCGCATGAGCGACGAGGACATCGACGTCGTTCTGCAGACGAACCTCGCGGGCAGCATCCGGCTCGCCCGCCGAGCACTCCGGGGCATGATCAAGGCCCGGTCGGGACGCATCATCTTCGTCTCGTCGGTGGTCTGGGCCATGGGATCGGGGGGCCAGGTGAACTATGCGGCGTCCAAGGCGGGCCTCGTCGGTGCCGCTCGGTCCCTGGCACGTGAGGTGGGGTCCCGGGGGATCACCGTCAACGTCATCGCACCGGGGTTCGTCGAGACCGACATGACCGCGGAGCTGGACGAGGCCCGCCGGGGCGAGATCCTCGGGGGCATCCCGCTCGGTCGGTATGCTCAGCCGGCCGAGATCGCCGAGGCCGTGGACTTCCTCGTCTCGGCCTCCTACATCACCGGGGCTGTGCTTCCTGTCGACGGCGGACTGGGCATGGGCCACTAGCCGACTCCCATCACGAAGGGACCCGCACATGGGCCTGCTCGACGGCAAGCGCATCCTCGTCACCGGTGTCCTCACGGACCAGTCCATCGCGTTCCATGTCGCCCGACTGGCGCAGGAGCAGGGTGCGACGGTCGTGCTCACCTCCTTCGGCCGGGTCATGGGCCTGACCACCCGGTGCTCGGCCCGACTGCCGCAGCAGGCACCCATCGTCGAGCTCGACGTCACGAGCACCGACGACCTGGCCGCCCTGGCCGGTCGGGTGCGCGAGCACGTCGATGGCCTCGACGGCGTCCTCCACTCGATCGGGTTCGCCCCGGAGACCGCTCTCGGAGGGAACTTCCTCAACACCGAGTGGCCGGACGTGGCCACCGCTGTGCAGGTCTCCGCCTACTCGCTCAAGGCCCTCGCCGTGGCCGCACGTCCGCTGATGTCGAAGGGCGGGTCGGTCGTGGGACTCGACTTCGACGCCAGCGTCGCCTGGCCGAAGTACGACTGGATGGGCGTGGCGAAGGCCGCCTTCGAGAGCACGTCCCGGTACCTCGCCCGCGACCTCGGTCCGGACGGCATCCGCGTGAACCTCGTCGCTGCCGGACCCATCCGCACCATGGCGGCGAAGAGCATCCCGGGCTTCGACGAGTTCGAGGAGGTGTGGAACACGAGGGCTCCGCTGACGTGGGATCTCGACGACCCGGTTCCCGCCGCCCAGGCCTGTGTCGCGCTGCTGTCCGACTGGTTCCCCGCCACGACGGGCGAGATCGTCCACGTCGACGGCGGGGTCCACTCGCAGGGCGCGTAGTGGCGCTCGAGGAGCCGGCCCGCCGGCTGGTCCTCATCCGGCATGCCAAGAGCGACTATCCGCCCGGAGTGCCGGATCACGACCGGCCGCTCAACGACCGCGGCCGGCGTGACGCCCCCGAGGTGGGACGCTGGCTGGGCGGGCATCTCGGCTGGAGCGGGGGAGCAGCCCCGCTGGTCCTGGTGTCGTCCGCCGTTCGGGCGCAGCAGTCGTGGACGCTCGCGCAGCAGCACCTGCCCGCGGCGTGGTCGGCTGCCACCACGCGCACTGAGCCGCTCATCTACGAGGCGTCGGTGCGCACGCTCCTGGCGATCGTGTCGAGCGTGCCGACCGACGTGCTGACAGTGGTCATGGTGGGCCACAATCCCGGACTCGCCGACCTCATCGACCGCACCTGCGTCGACGACGACCTTCAGCGGGCCGCGACGGAGAAGTTCCCCACGAGCTCGGTCGCCGTCCTGGAGTGCGTCGACGACTGGCCGACGGCGACAGCGGTGCCCGGCGCGTTCAGGGTCATGCAGTTCGCTGCACCGCGCGGCTGAGGAGGACGTTCAACCGCGGCTGAGGAGGACGGTCACGCGCTGGACTGGCTCTCCTCGCGCGCGTCAGCCGACTCGATCTCCTCGCGCGTGATCCCGATGAGGAACAGCACGGAGTCCAGGTAGGGGACGTTCACAGCGGTGTCCGCGGCGGCGCGGGCGGCGGCCTTGGCGTTGAACGCGATGCCGAGTCCTGCGGCCTCGAGCATGTCGACGTCATTGGCGCCATCGCCGATCGCGATCGTCCGCCGGCTCGGGATCCCGTATGCCCGTGCGAAGTCCTCGAGGGCCCGGCGCTTGCCGATGCGATCGACCACCGGCCCGATGACCTGGCCGGTGAGGGCGCCGTCGACCACCTCGAGGGTGTTCGCCCGTACGTCGGTGACCCCCAGCTCCGCCGCGATCGGCGCGATGACCTCGGTGAAGCCGCCCGACACGAGGGCGACCCGGTAGCCGAGCCGGTTGAGGGTCCGGCAGAGCGTGCGGGCACCCGGCGTCAGGGTGATGCGCGAACGCACGCGCGCCAGTGCCGAGGCGGGAAGTCCCTGCAGCAGCGCGGCCCGGGCGCGGAGAGACTGCTCGAAGTCGAGCTCGCCCGCCATGGCGCGCTCGGTGATCGCGGCGACCTGCTCCATGACTCCGGCCTCGTCGGCCAGCAGGTCGATCACCTCGTCCTGGATGAACGTGGAGTCGACGTCCATGACGACGAGGTACTGTCCGCGCCGGTCGAGGCCTGCCTCCTGGACGGCGATGTCGGCGTGCTGCTCCGCAGCGATGGCAGCAAGGGGTCGGCGCAGGTCGTCCACCGAGACGCCTGAGCCTTCGAACACGATCGCTGTGACGGGGTAGGACGCGATCCGCCGGATGCGATCGATGTTTCCGCCACGATCGGCGATCTCGGCGGCCACCTGGGCAACGGCGCCGGGCCGGAGCGGAGCACCCATCATCGTCACGTGGATGCGGTTGCGACGGCGCTCGTCGTCCTCGGCAGCGCCGGAGACCGTCTCGACGTCCATGTCGAGATCGGCGGCGGCATGGCGCATGGCCGTGCGAACCGAGGCCATCGCCTCGTCGTCACCGGTCACCTCGACCAGGACGGCGAGGATCAGTCGCCCGCGGACGACCAGCTGCTCGACATCGAGGACGGTGACGGCATGCCCCTGCAGGGTCGAGAAGAGCCGGCGGGTGACGCCCGGACGGTCGTTGCCGGAGAGCGTGATCAGCAGGGTGCGTCGAGTGGTGTTCATGTCAGGCCAACGGTAGTGCGCCGCGCTCCTGCCGACGGCCTAGGGTTGGCGTGTGCCCAGCGTCGTCGTGATGAGCGATGTGACGGTGCGTCGCGGGAGCTCGCTCCTGCTCTCACGAGTGTCGCTGCAGGTGGACGAGGGCCAGCGATGGGTCGTGCTCGGCCCCAACGGAGCCGGCAAGACCACCCTCATGCTCATCGCCGCGGGCCGTCTTTTCCCGACCTCGGGGGACGTCGAACTGCTCGACGAGGCCGTCGGCGCGGTGTCGATGTCCGAGCTGCGCACGCGCATCGGCTGGGCGAGCAGCGCCCTGGCCGCCGACATCCCCTCGGGCGAGTCCGTGAGCGACGTCGTCATGACCGGTGCGCATGCGGTCACCGGGCGCTGGCGTGAGGAGTACGGCGACCAGGACCGCGGACGCGCCGCACGGCTGATGGGGGACTGGGGGGTCGACGGGCTCGCGCACCGCACCTTCGGGACGCTGTCGGAGGGCGAGCGGAAGCGGACGCTGATCGCCCGGTCGCTCATGGCCGACCCGGAGCTGCTGCTCCTGGACGAGCCGGGCGCCGGGCTCGACCTCGGCGGCCGGGAGGACCTGGTGGCCCGGATGACACGGCTGGCCATGGATCCGCATGCTCCGACGCAGATCGTCGTGACCCACCATGTGGAGGAGATCCCTGAGGGCTTCACCCACGCCCTCCTCCTGCGAGCGGGCTCTGTCGTGGCTGCCGGGCCCATCGGCGCCGTGCTCACGGCACCACTGCTGAGCGCCGCGTTCGGGCTGGCCCTCGAGGTGCGCGGCCAGGACGGCAGATGGCACGCCCGCAGGGCATCGGCCTGATCGCCCGTGGAGACGACGACACTCCTGCTGCTGGCGGCCGCGGGCTTCGCGGGCGGCTTCATCAACGCCGCCGTGGGATCGGGGACATTGATCACCTATCCCGCCCTGCTCGCTGCCGGCCTGACGCCGGTCTCGGCGAACGGCACCAACACGGCCGGCCTGTCACCGGGATCCTTCTCCTCCGCCTGGGCCTACCGGGCCGAGCTCCGCGACCGCCTGGCGATCCTCCGGCGTCCGATCATCGCCACGATCGTGGGTGCCGCTGCGGGAGCAACCCTGGTGGTGTCACTGCCCAGCGAGGTGTTCACGTCCGTGGTGCCGTGGCTGGTGGGCGCCGCCACCGTGCTCGTCGCGGTCCAGCCGCTCGTGGTGCGGTGGGTGCGGGGACGCCAGCACCAGGGTCCGCGCCGGGTCTGGCCGTGGACGGGGCTCGTGGGCATCTACGGCGGCTACTTCGGGGCCGCGCAGGGGGTCATGCTCATGGCCGTGCTCGGCCTCGTCTATGACGTCGACACCCAGCGCTCGAACGCCGCGAAGAACATCCTGGCCGCCTGCGCGAACCTGACGGCGGCGGTGGTCTTCGCCATCAGCGGCGCGGTCGTCTGGATCGCCGCCCTCGCGGTGGCGGCAGGGGCCATCCCGGGTGGCTACGTCGGCGGTCGCGTGAGCAGGCGGCTTCCAGGCGCGTTCCTGCGCGGACTGGTGGTCGCCGTCGGCATCGGGGCCACCGTGTACCTCGTGCTCGCGGGTTAGTGGCACGCTGCTTGTAGCGTTGCCGGGGTCCGCCGTTGTCCAGGGGAGAGGAAGTCGGGTCGTCGTGATCAAGAGGATCATCGTCGTGATCGTGGCGATCGTCATGCTCGCGGCGGGCGTCGCGAGCGCGACGGCGGCGGTCTGGGTCAACGGGGCCTTCGACGAGAACGGGGTCATGCGCTTCGACGCAGGCACGATCGAGCCGGGGGCCGATGCCCGTTCGGTGATCGTCGATGTCGACCGGTTCGGGGCGACCATTCCCTACATCGGGCAGTTCGGCACGACCCGCCTCTCCGTCCGGACGGGGGAGCGTGCGGACCCCTCCGACACGCTGTTCTTCGGTGCGGCCAGCACGTCCGACGTCGATGCCTTCGTCAAGGGCAGCGCCTACGCGGTCGCCCTGCGGAGCGGCTCCGAGTGGACCACCCGTGACGTGCCGGGTGCACTGGTACCGCCCCTGCCCCGCCCTCAGCCCTTCTGGCTCGCCGAGGACGTCGGACGTGAGCCCGCGATCGTCGTCCCCCAGGACAGGCCGCTGACACTGCTGGTCATGCACCCGTCCGGGATCCCCACGGGTCCGCTGGTGATGTCCATCGACTTCGTGGTGCCGCAGGCCCGCTCATGGACCCTCGGACTGGCCATCGCCGCAGGCGTCCTGCTGCTCATCGCCATCGTCCTGATCGTGGTCGCGGTCCGCATGCGCGGACGACGTGGGCGGCACGCGGCCGACGCCGTGCCGGTGGTGGAGGCCGTGCCTGAGACCGTGGCCGTGCCGGTCGTGG
>CALGTB010000011.1 GCA_937902285.1 uncultured Actinomycetes bacterium
GAGGCGGTTGTCCGGCGGCGGCGCTGGCCAGGGCTGCGTCATCAGCGTGAAGCGCCGGACGGCCGGGTCGATCCCGTAGTCATGCACCGGCGAGAACGGCGTCACCCCCACCAGGTCGACCGCGTGGCCGCGACGGGCGAGCCGGTCGGCCACGACGTGCGAGACGCGCTGCGCCCCGCCCACCTCGTCGATGTTGTTGGCGACGATCACGATGCGCGGCCGGGTCATCGCCCACCCCCGTGCCGGCCGGCCAGGACGGCCGCGACCGCCCGTTCCGACGATCGCCCGTCGGCGGCACCGCAGTGGTCACGGGCGAACACCGCGGACTCCGGGCCGTGCCGGTCGGCCCAGCGCGTCGGATCCGCCGCCCAGTCCTGCACCTCGCCGATCAGCGCGTCCATGGTCGTCACCGTGGGGCCGGGGCTTCCCTCATGGGCGTAGAGCCCGCGCGTCCGGCTGACGAACACGTCGCGGTCGGGCTGGAACAGCAGCACAGGAAGCCCGATGAGCGCAGCGTCACCGATGACGGACGAGTAGTCGGAGACCATGAGGTCCGCAGCCGCGAGGAACAGCCCCAGGTCGTCGCTGTCGCCGATGTCGCGCACGGCGGAGCGCAGCCGGGTCGACACCACGAACCTCTCGGCGGGATGCGGACGGACGAGGAGGTACGTGCTGTCCCCCAGTCGCATCACCCAGTCATCGAGGTCGATCAGCGGATCGCGCGGCTCACGGTCGAACGAGCGGGCGGTGGGTGCGTACACGACGATGCGGCGATCGCCGGGAAGGTCGAGCCGCTCCCGGAGGGCCCGGACGGCGTCGGCTCCCTCCGAGCGCACGCGCACCGCCGCATCCATCCGCGCCAGCCCCGTGACCGAGGCCTCGCCAGCGATCGCGAGGGCGGCGCGCGTGATGTCGGCGTCGAACCGGGAGGCCGCGAGCAGCAGGCGTGTGCGCTTGCCTCGGCGCACCACATCGCGCGAGGCGGCCCGGCTCACGAGGATGCTCGGGTCGTCGAGGCCGATGCGATGGACGGGCACGCCTGAGCCGGCATGGACAGCGACGGCGTCCCTGCGGAGGCGGACGCCCAGCGACGACGTCCCGTCGTCCACCGCGTAGCGGGCCCGGGACGCGAGCCAGTGGTGCCGCAGGGACAGGCGCTCCACGGGCTCGGCCCACGCGGGGATGCGCTCGGGCTGCCCCCGATGCACCCACGCCTGCGCGACCCGGGCGCCGTCACCGTTGAGCTGCTCGCTGAGGGCCCGCGCGCTGCCGGCCGCCGTCCGGCCGCCATCGGTCTCGAACAGCGCAAGCTCGCGCGCCGGAAGCAGGGCGCCCAGCCGGTGGAGCAGTGCAGGGATCGCATCCCGGCGGACCAGCGCGGTCACGATGCCGATCCTGCGCATCCCCGGGATCCGCAGCCAGCGGGCCTGCCACGCCGCGAGCCGGGAACGGCCGCCCGACGTGCGCACCGCCCGCCACCCGATCGCCCCGCTGTCGCTCGCGGTGAGCGTGAGCGCGTCAGGCCCGGTCCAGGACGTGGCACCGGGGAAGGGCACGGTGACCCGGGCGATGCCGGCCTCCGGCGACCGAGCCGTCGTGAGGTTCTCGAGGCCGCCTCGCGTGATCGCCAGGCCGAGCGTGCCGCGATCCTTCGCCTGCAGGCGGCGAGGCAGGCGGTCGCTGAGCGGCCCCGAGGCCGTCCACGTGCGCCGGATCCCGGTGGTGCCGGTCCAGGTCGCGGGGACGCTCACCGCGCTGCGGTCCCCGTTGACGAGGAACCGGAGCTCGATGCCGTCGGCCGAGGCGAGCGCCCCGTCGTAGTCGACGGTCGATCCCGTGGCCGTCACGACTCCGGCCGACACGCTCATCGACTCGACGCGATGCAGGTAGCGACGCTGGCTGAACGGCACGCGCAGCAGCCGCATCGCGGTGACGTCGAGCCACTCGGCTGCCGGTCGGCCGGCGACGTCGGCCCCGGACTCCAGGTGCGCACAGCCCCAGAGCTCGCGGTCGCCGCCGGCGACGACCGTCTCGTCGACCACGGACGCCCACTTGACCAGCCGCATGGCCGACCTGATCCCCTCGAGGTCGCCCACGAGCAGGTGGTAGATCGCGACGCGCAGGCCCGGACGCAGCAGCCAGGCCGACTCGAGGTCCATGGTCGACACGTAGGGCACGAGCCGCGCGATGAGGGCCTCGGCGGTGTCGTCGTCCACCTCGAGCATCGACGACAGGTACAGGTAGAGGTCATGCCGCAGGAACTTGTGGTCCTTGAGCGCCCGGATGTCCGTGAGGCCGCGATCGGCCAGGAAGCGGTCGATCCTCCGATTGACCTCGACCCGGCTCTCGACATTGGCGGCCTCGTGGCGACGCTGCGTGATCGACGGCTCGTCGCTGAGCCGGTCGACGTACCACCGGTAGACGGTCTCGGGGATCGCGGCGACACGACGGGCGGCAGCGAACGCCTCCAGCGTGAACAGCTGGTCCTCGAACAGGAGTCCCTCGGGGAACCGGATCGCGTTCACGTCGAGCAGCGACCGCCGGTAGATCTTGTTCACGGAGATCGTGTCGTACAGCAGCTCAGGGAAGGCCGCCAGGCCGTCGGCCGACCGCTCCGCCTCGTGCACCTCGGGACGCCATCGTCGCGTGCGACCGGTGGCCACGTCGACCCGCTCGGCCGTGCCGCAGACGATGTCGGCGTCGAGTCGCTCCGCGGCCTCGAGGAGGTTCTTGCAGGCGTGGCGCTCGTACTCGTCGTCGGAGTCGCAGAACATCACCCAGGGAGCGCGCGCCAGCTCGACGCCGCGGTTGCGCGGGGCACTGCATCCACCCGAGTTGCGCTCGAGCCGCTCGAGGCGGATGCGCGGGTCGGCGGCGGCGAGACCGCGCACCACGGCCTCGGTGCCGTCGGTCGAGGCATCGTCGACGACGACGATCTCGAGGTTGCGCAGCGTCTGGCGCTGGATCGACCGGATGGCGCGAGGAAGCCGTGCGGCGTCGTTGTACGAGATGACGATGACGCTGACGTCGGGGACGCTCACGCCGAGCCCCGCCCGCGCAGTCGCTCGGCCCTCTCGATCAGCACCTCGGCCCGGGCGTCGAAGCTGTGGTCGCGGGCGACCCGATCCGCGAGGGCCAGCCGGCTGGCGCGATCGCCGAACGCGGAGGTCCCCCGGGCGAGGATCGCGGCGAGCCCGGCGGCATCGGCATACGTGCGCACGTCCTCGCCGAAGACCTCCGCGATCCCGACGGCCTCGTCCGAGAGCACACGGCTGCCGCAGGCGCTCGCGTCGAACAGGCGGTTCGACAGGAATCCCTCGGAGGCCATGTCGGGCCAGTGGTCGTTGAGCACGATGCCCGCTGAGGCGTACGCGGCGGGCAGCGCGTCATTCGGGATGAACTCCCCCGCGATGCGGTCAGGGGGCAGGAACGCGTCCCAGCCGACTCCGTAGACCGAGACGTCGAAGCCCGCCTCGATCGAGTCGCGGACGGCGGGACGGAACTCGCCGCGCGTGGATCCCACGAACAGGATCCCGTCACCGGAGTCCGGGGCTGCCGCGGACGGACGGAAGCGGCCCGGGTTGGTGGCCTGCAGGAGGGGCGTCACCGGCACCCCGAACTCCCCCGAGGCCGCGCGGCCCCAGTGCTCGCTGGCCGCGAAGACGGCCGCGTAGTCGGACGGCTCGTCCCGTTCGACCAGCTCAGGATGGCTGATGACCCAGAGCATCCAGGTGGCGCTGCCCTGCCGCGGGACGACCCTGCGCAGTCCGCGGAGTACGAGCACGACGTCGTCGGCGTCGCGAGCCTCGCTGGTGGCACCGCCCCGGAAGACGGTTCGCGCGTCCTGTCCGGCGCGATTGAGCGCATCGACGAGGTCCGCCGCGAACCACGTGTCCCCCCACTGGGCGCCGGCCTCGCCCTTGGGCGCGGCGACGACGACCGACCACCTGAGCGGGCGGCCACCCCGGCGCAGTCGGGAGAGCACCGGCTCAGCCCCCGGCCCTGCGCGGGCGGCCGCGCATGAACCCCAGGCCCCAGGAGCCGTGCATGGTCGCGTAGATCGCCGGCAGGTGGGCCGCCTCGCGCCAGGACAGCCGCGGTGACGACGCCGCGCTCTGAGCGCTGGCGCCCAGGTCGAGGAGTGCGTACCCGACCGGCGCAGACAGTCCCAGCGCGACGAGCCACGGCTGGCGCACCGCCGCACCCACTCCGGCGAGCACCACGCCCGCCGTCACGCCGGCCACGGCGACCGGTGCTGCCAGGTAGCGCAGGGACACCGTGTCCGGGTGGCGGCGCATGACCTCGCGGCGCCAGCGGCCGTAGTCGTGGTACTGGCGGGCCAGCGCCTTGAGGTTGGGCCTCGGCCGGTAGGTGACGTGCATGTCGGGCGTGAACCAGACCACCCCGCCCGACTGCCGGATCCGCAGGTTCATCTCCCAGTCCTGGGCCCGCTCCATGCTGTCGTCGTAGCCGCCGACGCGCTCGAGCGCCGAGCGCTGGAAGCAGCCGAGATACACCGTGAGCGCGGGGCCGGGCTCGCCGCCGACGTGGAAGGCGGCACCGCCGACCCCGAACCTCGAGGTCATGGCACGGGCGACGCCGCGCTCGAACTCCGTCGTGCCCTCGGCGGCCATGATGCCGCCGACGTTGTCGGCCCCCGTGTCGCGCAGCACCTCGACGCCGGTGCGCACGTATCCGCGCGGCACCATCGCGTGGCCGTCCATGCGCACGACGATGTCGCTGGTCGTGCGCGCGATCGCCGCGTTCAGGCCTGAGGGCGTCTTGCCCGTGGGATTGTCGACGACGTGCACGTGGCTGTTGGCTGCCTCGATCGCCTGTGCCACCTCGCGCGTGCGGTCCTTCGACGGGCCCACCGCGATGACGATGTCGAGCTCGCCGGGATAGTCCTGCTCGAGCAGCCGCTCGACGGACTGCCGCAGATGCCGCTCCTCGTTCACGACGGTCATGACGACGGACACAGGAGGCCACTGCTCGGTCATGGCTGCATCCAACCGGGCAGTCCGTCCTGCGTGCCGAAGGCCCCATGCCGGATCAGGCCGGGGTACTGCTGCGCCACCTTGGTGAGGAAGTGCGCGTCCGATACCGAGGCCGTGTGCCCCGCCGAGTGGCGCACGTACACGTAGCCCAGGCCGTGCGTGCGGTAGACGAGCCCGCCGTCGGCGAGCACGCGGTCGAGCAGGGCGCGGTCGACGGACTTCGGCACCGGCCGCCAGCCGCCGACGGAGAGCAGGTCGGCGCGAGAGATGAGCATGGTGCCGCCGGCGACGAAGTCGGCGTAGCGCTCTGCCGCGTAGGTCGGGCGGAACACCGTGGTGTCCTCGGACTCGACATAGATCCAGTCGAGCGCCTTGCCCACCACCTGGGCCCCGGAGTACTCGCGGGCGAGGACGAGGTCCCAGATGTGCTCCGGTCCGTAGACGTCGTCGTCGTCCATCTTCGTGATGAGCGCACCGCCCGCCCGGTCGCTGCAGGCCTGCAGGGCCTCGCCCAGCGTGAGCGAGGAGTCGAGTTCCACGACGGTGACCGGATGGGGCACCTCCCTCGCCTGCTCGCGTACGCGTGCGGCATCGATGACCCCGCCGTGCGCACCGACCACGACCTCGAGCCGGGGGTACCGCAGCCCGGACACCTGACGCAGCGCGTGCTCGACGTGGTCGGGTCGATTCGTCACCAGCACGACGCTCACCGACGGCCAGGCGTCGAGGGCGGCCGACGGTCCGAACTGCCGCAGGGCGTGCCGGCGCTCGTGGACCGACAGGGCCTGCCAGCCGAGGGCGTCGTCCGGCTCGGGCAGCATCGTGGCCGCATCGCCCACCACCACCCCGCAGGCGGTCAGCTGGCGGGCGATCCGGACGGGCATCGGGTCATCAGTGACGATCGCGCCGGTGCCACGCAGGGCGCGGGCGTCCGCAGGCGCGACCTCGCCGGCGATGGCCAGCGACAGGCCGGGACCGGTGAGCGTCACCTGGTCGCCGGCAACCGCGGCCCGGGCGATCGTCCCCGCGGCCGAGCGCCGGCCCAGAGGGCGATGGACGGTGGGGTCGACATCGACGTCGAACGGCTGGCCGTCGCGCGTCCATGCCGAGGTCGAGACGATGATCGTCCGCGCACGCTCGGCCTCCGGCGCGGCGCCAGTGCCGGGTGCAACGAGGGTGTCGCACCGGCGCACATGCGCGTCGCGCGTCTCCTCGGGCGTGAGCACGTCGACGATCCTCGAGGCCAGCGGCGCCGCCTCGACCGGCAGGCCGGGGCAGAAGGTCATCAGGGGGCCGACGTCACCTGTCGGCACGGGACGCAGCACGCGCACGGCCGCGGCGAGCAGCACGCCGGCATCGGCCGGGGTCAGCGTCGACAGGCGGAGCCGGGCGCCGGATCCGCGGCGCTCGAAGGACATCGCGGTGATGCCGGGCAGGCCGGGCCGGCCCAGCCAGCCCTCGACGGGCGGGCCCCAGTTGTCCACGTCGAGCTCGAGGTCGCTGATCCGGGCCGCCCCCACCGAGCGGGCGGCCAGCTGCTGCACGACGTGGACGCGCACGGCGGTGACCTGCCACATGGCACCTGCACGCCGGGAGCGCACGCGCGCACCGGGGATCCGCGGCACCGTCACGTGCAGCACTGTATTCGCTGGGGTCCTCCGAGCCCGCCTCACGCGCCGATCGGACCCATCTCGAGCGCATTCCGACCGGTTCGTGAGCGCACCGAAAACCGTTGTGCACCAGCGTCTTTCACTGCCAGATGCTGTCAGACCCCAGGTCTAGCGTCCTTCCATGGACGCGGACCGAGACCCACGCACCACCCCGGCTTCCCGTGTCCTCGACGAGGCGCTTCGTCTCGGCCCGTGCTCAGCCTCGCAGACCCTCCTGCTGACCCTCGATCCGTCCTCGCTGACGCCTCGGGACGCCGTCGCCTTCGCCGAGGCGGCCGAGCGGATCACCGCCTGGTGGGCTTCGATGACGTTCGACGCGCTCGTGGCGGCGACCGGTCGGGACCGGCGGATCGACGAGTTCCTCGTCACCGATTCCCGCGACGACGGCGACCACCTGATCCGCATCGAGGATTCCGCACGCGAGGAGGTCAGCGCGGCGCTCAGGTGGTCACCGTCGACGGCCCAGCACCGCATGGACGTCGCGCGACTGCTCGCTGGTCCACTGGCCGCCACCCGTCAGGCCCTCAGGGGAGGACGGATCAGCACAGGCCACGTCGCCGTCATCGCCGAGGCTGCGATGCGCCTCCCCGGACGCTGGGCCGACAACGGCTCCGAGCGTGACGCCTTCTGGTCGGCGTGCGCCCGGCTCGAGGCACGCGTGCTCCCCGTGGCCTGCGGCAGCACCCTGAGCCGTACCCGCTCGGCTGCCCGACGGGCCGTGCTCGTCATCGACCCCGAGGGCGAGCGGGATCGGCGGCGTCGGGCGCGCTGCACGCGCGACGTGTTCCTCGTCGACGAGGTCGATGGCATCAGCACCCTGATCGCACGATTGGGCACGGTTGACGCCCACGCCGTGATGGCCGCGGTCAACGAGGCCGCGGCCCACCGAGCAACGGCGACCGCCGGCGAGCGTCGGGCGGGGGCCCTCCGCGATCTCATCCTGAGGCGAGGCGCGCAGGGCGCGACGTCGGGTGTGATCGATGTCCGGCTCGACGTCGTCGTCGACCTGCCCACCCTCCTCGGCCTGGCCGACGAGCCGGTCCTGCTGCAGGGCGACGGCGTCCTGCCTCCCGGCGAACTGCGCCGGCTGCTCGCCGATCCCGCTGTCGAGGTCTCCCTGCGGCGCCTCGTGACCGACCCGGTCACCGGGCACCTGCTCGACCGCGGCCGCAGCACCTACGCCGTTCCCGACCGCCTGAGAGGGTTCATCGTGCGCCGCGACGGCACGTGCCGGTTCCCCGGCTGCGCGCGACGAGCGTCGCGGTGCCAGATCGACCATGCGATCGCCTGGGTCGACGGCGGACCGACCGACGTGGCAAACCTGGGCGCCCTCTGCACCCGTCACCATCAGCTCAAGACCCATGGAGGCTGGCGCATCACCGCCAGCCATGCCGACGGCTCCTGCACCTGGCGGTCCCCGATGGGGCGCACCTACCACCGCGAGCCCGAACCAGTGCTGTCCGGTGCCGGGCCGCCGGGCGTGGCGTAGCGGCGGCTACCGCCCGAAGAGCTTCTTCGCCATGACGATGCGCTGGACCTGGTTCGTGCCCTCGTAGATCTGGGTGATCTTCGCGTCGCGCATGTAGCGCTCGACCGGCCAGTCCTTGGTGTAGCCCGCGCCACCGAGCGCCTGCACGGCGTCGGTGGTGATCTCCATCGCCACGTCCGATGCGAAGCACTTGGCCGCAGCACCGAAGAAGGTCAGGTCGGGATCCTGCCGCTCGCTCTTCCCCGCAGCGACGTAGACCAGCTGGCGCGCAGCCTCGAGCTTCATGGCCATGTCCGCGATCATGAACTGGATGCCCTGGAACTCCGAGATCGACTTGCCGAACTGCTTGCGGTCCTTGGCATAGGCGATGGCGACGTCAAGAGCCCCCTGGGCGATGCCGACCGCCTGCGCCCCGATGGTGATGCGCGTGTGGTCGAGCGTCGACATGGCGGTCTGGAACCCGGTGCCCGGCTCGCCGATGATCCGGTCGGAGGGGATCCAGCAGTTCTCGAGGATGATCTCGCGGGTCGGCGACCCGTGGATGCCGAGCTTGCGCTCGGGCGTGCCCAGCGAGAAGCCCGGATCGTCGGCGTGCACGACGAACGCCGAGATGCCGCGGCTGCCGGCGGCGGGATCGCTGACCGCCATGACGGTGTAGTACGACGAGACGCCCGCGTTGGTGATCCAGCTCTTCTGGCCGTTGAGCACCCAGCCGCCGTCGCCCGCGACGGCGCGCGTCTTCATCGAGGCCGCGTCGCTTCCTGCCTCGCGCTCGCTCAGGGCGTACGAGAACATCGCCTCGCCGCTGGCCACCTTCGGCAGGTAGGTCTTCAGCAGGGTCTCGTCACCTCCGACGATGAGCGGCATGGTGCCCAGCTTGTTGACCGCGGGGATGAGCGAGCTGGACGCACAGCCGCGCGCGACCTCCTCGATGACCAGGCAGGCGGCCAGGGCGTCGCCGCCCTCGCCGCCGTACTCCTCGGGGATGTGGATGGCGTGGAAGCGGGCATCCTTGAGCGCCTCGTACACGTCCCAGGGGAACTCACCCGTCTCATCGACCTCCGCCGCCCTCGGCGCCACCTTGTCGACCACGAGGTCGCGCACCGCGTCGCGGAGCGCCTGATGCTCCTCGCTCAGCGAGAAGTCACCGAAATCCGGATTACCTGCCACGACACGCTCCTCTAAGCCCGACTCGCATCAACTAGCCTGCGGGGATGACATCCCACCGGCGCACTTTACGGCTGTCCGTGATCGGCACCGGCTATCTGGGGGCCACTCACGCGGCATGCATGGCCGAACTGGGCTACGAGGTCATCGGCCTGGACATCGACCAGGCCAAGATCGACGTGCTGCGCACGGGGTCCGTCCCGTTCTACGAACCGGGCCTGGACGAGGTGCTCGCGCGCAACATCGAGGCCGGCCGGCTCACGTTCACCACGTCGTTCGAGGAGATCGCGGCGTTCGCCGACATCCACTTCGTCTGCGTGGGCACCCCGCAGGCTCCCGGGGCCCAGCGCGCCGACCTGTCGCAGGTGTTCGGGTCGATCGAGTCCCTCGCCCCGCACCTGCGGCCCGATGCCCTCGTGGTCGGCAAGTCGACGGTTCCCGTGGGGACGGCCGCCGAGATCGAGGCGATCCTGGGGGCCACGGCGGCCAGCGGCGTCGAGGTGGCCTGGAACCCGGAGTTCCTGCGCGAGGGCTACGCCGTGCAGGACACCCTGCATCCCGACCGCCTCGTCGTGGGCGCCCACTCGCCCCGGGCGGAGGCGCTGCTCCGCGAGGTCTACGCGCCGATCATCGACGAGGGCGTCCCGTTCCTCGTCACCGACTTCCCCACGGCCGAGCTCGTGAAGGTGGCCGCCAACTCCTTCCTCGCGACGAAGATCTCCTTCATCAACGCTATGGCCGAGGTCTGCGAGGCGGCCGGCGCCGACGTGACCAAGCTCGCCGAGGCCATCGGGCACGACCCGAGGATCGGCAGCCGCTTCCTCGCCGCCGGTCTCGGCTTCGGCGGCGGGTGCCTGCCCAAGGACATCCGCGCCTTCATGGCCCGCGCCGGCGAGCTCGGAGCCGAGGACGCCGTGGCGTTCCTGCGCGAGGTCGACCAGATCAACCTCCGCCGTCGCTCGGCCACGGTCGACCTGGCACGCGAGTCGCTCGGTGGCTCCTTCCGCGGACGACGCATCACCGTCCTGGGCGCCACCTTCAAGCCCGACAGCGACGACGTCCGCGACTCGCCGTCGCTCGACGTCGCCGTGGCGATGAGCAACGCCGGTGCCGACGTGGTCGTGCACGACCCCAAGGGCCTGGTCAACGCCGAGCGCGTCTACCCGCACCTGGCCTACGAGCCCGAACTCGCGGCCGCGCTGGCCGGTGCGGAGCTCATCGTGCTCGGCACCGAGTGGCGCGAGTACCGCGAGCTCGACCCGCGCACGATCTCCGGCTCCGGCGTGCGGCACGTCGTCGACGCCCGCAACGCACTCGACCCGGTCGCGTGGCGGGCGGCCGGATGGACCTACCGCGCACTCGGCAGGCCCACCGCATGACGGGCGCACTGCGGTGAACCGCCCCGAGGAGATCCGGGCGGCCCTCACCGACTCGCAGACGTGGTTCGTCGTCGGCCTCGGCGACAACCCTGAACGGGCCGCCTACGGCGTCTCGGCGTACCTGCAGTCCCTGGGCAAGCGCATCGTGCCGATCCACCCGCGCGCCGAGATGGTGCACGGCGAGCAGGGCTACGCCACCATCGCCGAGGCCGTGGCGGCCGTGGGAGCCCCCGACGTGGTCGACATGTTCGTCCGCTCCGACCGGGTCGGGCAGTTCGCCGACGAGGCCGTCGGGGCGGGAGCGCGCGTCGTCTGGTTCCAGCTCGGCGTCATCGACGATGACGCGGCCCAGCGCGTCATCGACGCGGGCCTGACGATGATCATGGACCGCTGCCCGGCCATCGAGTTCCCTCGCCTGACCTAGCCTCCGCCCAGCACGCCGACGCGGCGGTACGGCCGCTCGACGCGCACGGAGATCACCGCATCGGCCACGACGACGAGCGCGCCGACGGCGACCTCCCAGCTGGTCCCGTCCTGCGACACGGTGAGGCGGACGACCACGAGGGCCGCGAGCACGAGGCAGGACGCCAGGTGGACGACCACCAGCCGACGGTGCCGCGACAGCCAGGTGAGGACCGTCAACGCGATCATCACCTCCAGCAGAGGCACGGGGGTCCAGGCGGCAGCCGAGCCCTGGTCGAGGTCGGAGAACGACACGACCGCGAGCGCCGCGAAGCCGCTCGCCGCACCGACGGCACCGAACATGAGCAGCCAGTGCATCGCCAGCCACACGCGGAGCCGGCCCACGTCCCCGGGCACGCCCGCCGGCACGACGCTGCTGAAGTAGATCGTCCAGATGGCGAAGACGACGGCGAACGTCAGCACGAAGAACACCGGGTTCGGGATGTCCGGTCGTCCGCCCAGGGTCGTGACGAGGCTGACGAAGCTCTCGCCCAGGACGATGATGACCAGCTGGCCGATCCGCTCGCCGAGGTGCTCGTCGTCGATCGCCCCGCTGCGGCACAGGCGCGTGAGGAACACCGTGAGCAGCGGCAGCGAGGCCACGGCCAGCCCGATCGCGAGGAGCCACGGCACGGGGTTGAACGCCCCCTCGGCCGGCGGCTCGGGCCACGGTGCTCCGGCCAGCAGGATGAGCGCGCCGGCCCCGGTGGACCAGGCGATGAGCCGGGCGTCGTCGCGGGACTGCGGGTGGGAGCGCATGGCGAGGAGGTACATCGCCGAGATCGAGCCGAACGCGACGGCCAGCGCGACGAAGCCCGCCGTGTCGGGGAGCCCCTCCCCGCGGCCGATCGACAGCGAGGCGACGACGAGGGCCAGCATCTGCAGCAGCACGAGCAGGCGCCGCCAGGGGTGGTCGCCCGGGAAGAGGTTGTTGTTGAGGACGGTGAGCAGCCAGAGCAGGAACATGATGAGGAACGTGACGGCCAGCCAGGTGCCCATCCCCCAGGTGGGATCCTCGACGAAGACATGGCTTCCGTGGCCCACGGCGGCGACGATGACCAGGTCGTAGAAGAGCTCGAACCAGCCGACGCGCTGGTGCGAACCGGCGGGAGCGGTCCCGTCGACGTCCACTGCCCCGGAGTCGGCCACGGCACATCGTGGCACGCGGACAGCCGTGGACGCGCCCGAAGTCAGCGCGGCAGGTTCTGCCCCTTGGCCTTGGCCTGCGCGTTGAGCTCCGCCTGGAAGACGCCCATGGAGTCGAGGAGGTCGGGGTCCGCGACGGACAGGATGCGCACGGCGAGGAGGCCCGCGTTGCGCGCGTTCCCGATCGCGACCGTGGCCACGGGAACCCCGGCCGGCATCTGCACGATCGACAGCAGGGAGTCCATGCCGTCGAGCGTGCCGACGGCGACGGGGACGCCGATGACCGGCAGCGGCGTCAGGGCCGCCAGCATCCCGGGAAGGTGGGCCGCTCCGCCGGCACCGGCGATGATGACCTTGAGGCCCCGCTCCACGGCACTGCTGCCGAACTCGACCATCTCGAGCGGCATCCGGTGGGCCGACAGCACCATCACCTCGTGCGGCACGTCGAACTCCTCGAGGGCGAGGGCCGCGGCCTGCATCACCGGCCAGTCCGAATCGCTGCCCATGCAGATGGCGACCTGCGCGACCTCACTCATCGATGACTCCCGCGAAGTAGTCGGCCGCGTGCCGGCCTCGGGCCAATAGTTCCTCATAGTCGCTGCCCATCACGGTCACGTGACCCACCTTGCGGCCCGGACGCACCTCCTTGCCGTACAGGTGCACCTTGATCCCGGGGTCGCGGGCGAGCACGTGCCGGTAGGCCGACTGCAGGTTGCCGACGTCCCCGCCGAGGATGTTCACCATCACCACGTGCGGGGCCAGCGGGGTGGGGCTGCCCAGCGGCAGGTCGAGAACGGACCGCAGGTGGTTCTCGAACTGGCTCGTGACGGCTCCCTCGATGCTCCAGTGCCCGGAGTTGTGAGGACGCATGGCGAGCTCGTTGACATAGAGGTCGTACCCGTCGTCGAAGAGCTCGACCGCCAGCATGCCCACGACGTTCAGATCCCGGGCGATGCGCAGTGCCAGCTCCTGGGCCTCGACGGCGCGCACGCTCGCCAGGCCCGGGGCCGGCGCCACCACCTCGGCGCAGATGCCGTCGCGCTGCACGGTGCGCACGATGGGATAGGCGACGGCCTGGCCGTGCGGCGACCGCGCCACCTGGGCGGACAGCTCCTGCACGAAGGCGATGCGCTCCTCGGCCAGCCACTGCGCGCCCGGGGCGAGCGGCGACGCGAGAACCGCCTCCGCATCGGCCAGGGAGTCGACCGACCACACGCCGCGACCGTCGTAGCCGCCCCGCGACGTCTTGAGCATCAGCGGCCAGCCGACCAGCTCGCCGAAGGCGGCCACGTCGTCGCGGCCCCGCACCGCCGTCCAGCGGGGCCCGGGGATGCCGATGTCGGTGAGGGCCTGGCGCATGTGGAGCTTGTCCTGCGCATGGAAGAGGGCGGCGGGCCCGGGCCGGACCGCGACCCCCATGGCCTCGAGCTGCTCGAGGTGGGCGGGTGGCACGTGCTCGTGATCGAACGTGACGACGTCGCAGCCCGTCGCGAAGCGGCGAAGCGCCTCGAGGTCGTCGTGCCGGCCGATCACGACGTCGTGGAGCGTCAGCGCAGCGGGGTCGCGGGGCGTGGCCGCGAGGACGCGCAGGTTGACGCCGAGCGCGATGGCGGGCGCGGCGCTCATCCGCGCGAGCTGGCCCCCGCCCACGATGCCGACGCGCGGCGTGCCGTCAGGATCCACGGACGAAACCTACTGCGCCGCGTCGTCGGGGGCATGCGGCATCGACGCCCGAGGCATCGGTGGAGGAGATGGCGGGTCGGGTCAGGCCGAGCTGTTCGGGGGGAGCTGCGTCGGTCCGGCGTCCCCACCGCGACGACGCTTCTCGTCGGCCTCGATGTACCGGTAGACGTCGCGCTGGATGTCCTCGACGTCCGGCACGTCGCTGATGGTGAGGCCCTCGTTCTCGCCCGCCGACTGGATGACGAGGGCGCCGTAGTTCAGGATGCGCCCCATCGCCGGAACCATGAACGACACGTCGTTCACCTTGGCCAGAGGCATGTCACGGCCCTGGCGCGTGATGATCCCCGACCGCACGATGATCCGGCGGTCCGTGAACACGTACTCGGTCGTGATCCACCGCAGGAACGGGCGGATGGCCCACATGATGAGGATGAACGCCCCGACGCCGAGCACGATCCAGCGGATGATCGTGCCGCCGAACATCGTGCTGTCGATCCAGAAGTACAGGAGCGACATCCCGAAGATGGTGGCGATCAGCACGATGCCCGGAACGAACAGGCCGCGCCAGTGCGGCCGCGTCTCGAACTGGATCGTCTCTCCGTCGGCGAGCAGCTTCTGCGGGTATGCCATGGTCAGATGGTGGCATGGATGACGTCGCCCGCGGCGACATACACGGTATTGCCGGGGGTGTGGATTCCCAGGCGGCCGTCATCCGCGATCCCGATGGCGTGGCCCGCGATGACCTCGCCCGACGGCAGGGTCGCCGTGACGTCGCGGCCCACCGTGGTGCACAGCCGGCGGTACTCCTGCATGGTGACGGAGCCGCCGGTCGACCGCAGGTCGGCGAGCGCCGCGTGCAGTCCCGTGAGGATGTCGACGAGCAGGTCGGACCGGGGCACCGTGGCGCCCTCGAGCGCCAGTGACGTCGCGCCCGGAACGGGCAGCTCGTCCGCCGACTGGCTCACGTTGACCCCGATGCCGATGACCACGGCTCCCGCGCCGTCGGCCTCGCCCAGCAGGCCGGAGAGCTTGCGCAGCCCCGTTCCCTCGGCATCGGGCCGGTGGTCGTCGACGACGACGTCGTTGGGCCACTTGAGGACGGCCGCCACGCCGTGGCGTCCGATGGCGTCGGCCACGGCCACCCCGGCCATCAGCGGCAGGATCCCGGCCCTGGCGCGCTCCGCGTCGCCGACGCGGACGAGGACGGAGAACCACAGGCCGGCCCCGGGAGCGCTGATCCACGCGCGACCCAGCCGCCCCCGACCGGCCGTCTGCTCATCGGCCACGACGACGGTTCCCTCGGGCGCTCCCGCAGCCGCCAGCGCGAGCAGGTCGGCGTTGGTCGACCCCGTCGACGCGAGCACCGTCGGCCGCGGCCATGGCACCTCGCGGTCGGCCAGCCTCCGCTCGACGTAGTCGGGATCGACGGGTGCCGCCGGCGGCGCATCGGCGCCGCGCTCCTCGTCGCCCGCGGGAGTTCGCCCGGCCTCGTCATCGGTCACCCGACTAAGGTACGCAGACGGAGCCTAGGAGGACAGATGAGCGCGGCAACTGTCGACGAGAACGCCCCCGACCGACGTACGACGGCCGGCAAGGCGGCAGACCTCGAGGCGCGCCGCGCCGAAGCCCTCGGCCGGCGCACGAAGGCCGTCGACAAGCAGCACGCCAAGGGCAAGCAGACGGCGATGGAGCGCATCGTCGAGCTCCTCGACGAGGACTCCTTCCAGCAGCTCGACGGCCTGGCCCGGCACCGCTCGTACGCCTTCGGGCTCGAGGCGAACCGCCCGTACGGCGACGGCGTCGTCACCGGCTACGGCACCATCGACGGCCGCCCCGTATGCGTCTTCGCCCAGGACTTCACCGTCTTCGGCGGCTCGCTCGGCGAGGTCTACGGCGAGAAGATCGTCAAGGTCATGGACATGGCCATGAAGATCGGCTGCCCGGTGATCGGCCTCAATGACTCCGGCGGCGCGCGCATCCAGGAGGGGGTCGTCTCGCTCGGGCTCTACGGCGAGATCTTCCGCCGCAACGTCCAGGCGTCCGGGGTCATCCCGCAGGTCTCGGTCATCCTCGGCCCGTGCGCCGGCGGCGCCGTCTACTCCCCCGCCATCACCGACTTCACCATCATGGTCGACAAGACCTCCCACATGTTCATCACCGGCCCCGACGTCATCAAGACCGTGACCGGCGAGGACGTGGAGTTCGAGGACCTCGGCGGCGCCCGCACCCACAACAGCAAGTCGGGCGTGGCCCACTACATGGCCACCGACGAGGCCGACGCGCTGGAGTACACCAAGGCGCTCCTCTCGTACCTGCCCAGCAACAACCTCGAGGATCCGCCGACGTACCCGATCGAGGCCGACCTCGCGTTCAACGACGCGGACTACGAGCTCGACTCCCTCATGCCCGACTCGACCAACCAGCCCTATGACATGCACAAGGTCATCGAGCACATCGTCGACGACGGCGAGTTCCTGGAGACGCAGGCCCTGTTCGCGCCGAACATCCTCTGCGGCTTCGGCCGGATCGAGGGCCACCCCGTGGGCATCGTCGCCAACCAGCCGATGCAGTTCGCCGGCACCCTCGACATCGCCGCGTCCGAGAAGGCGGCCCGCTTCGTCCGCACCTGCGACGCCTTCAACCTCCCGGTCATCACGCTCGTCGACGTCCCGGGCTTCCTGCCCGGCACCGACCAGGAGTGGGAGGGGATCATCCGGCGGGGGGCCAAGCTCATCTACGCCTACGCCGAGGCGACCGTCCCGCTCATCACCGTCATCACGCGCAAGGCCTACGGCGGCGCCTACGACGTCATGGGGTCCAAGCACCTCGGCGCCGACATCAACCTGGCGTGGCCCACGGCCGAGATCGCCGTCATGGGAGCGCAGGGCGCCGTCAACATCCTCTACCGCAAGGAGCTCGCGGCGGCCGACGATCCCGAGGTCGAGCGCAAGCGCCTGATCGACGAGTACCAGGACACGCTGGCCAACCCCTACCTCGCCGCGGAGCGCGGCTACATCGACCGCGTCATCTTCCCCCACGAGACGCGCATGATGGTGACTCGGGCACTCCGGGCGCTGCGCAACAAGCGCGCGAGCCGGCCGCCCAAGAAGCACGGGAACATCCCGCTGTGACCGGGTCCGAGCAGCCCCGTCCCCTGCTGCGCGTCGTCGCCGGATCGCCCACGCCGGAGGAGCTCGCCACCGTCATCGCGGTGGTCACGGCACGACGTGCCGCGGCTGCCGCCGAGCCCCCCGTGTGGAGCCTCTGGGCCCGCAAGAGCCGGCAGGTGCGGCCCGCCCAGCGTCCCGGCTTCGGGGCCTGGCGAGCCTCGATGATGCCCCGCTAGCGGCGGGAGGCCCTCGCGTGACCAGGCTCGTCCTGGCGTCCGCCTCGCCCGCACGGCTGTCGCTGCTCGTCAATGCCGGGGTCACCCCCACGGTCGTGGTCAGCGGCGTCGACGAGGAGTCGCTCACCGCAGAGCTCGGCCCCGTGCCCCCGGCTGACCTCTGTCTGGCGCTGGCCGTGGCCAAGGCCCGCGACGTGGCGGAGCGGCTCGACTCGGGCGACGACGTGGTCGTCATCGGCTGCGACTCCGTGCTCGAGATGGACGGCGTGGCCCACGGCAAGCCGCCGACGGCGGCCGCCGCCAAGGAGCGGTGGCGGGCGATGTCGGGGCACCGGGGCGTCCTGCGCACGGGCCACTGGCTCGTGCGGCCGGCGACCGGGCAGGAGCTCGGCGACATCGCCAGCACGACCGTCTGGCATGCCTCCCCCAGCGAGGCCGAGATCGACGCCTACATCGCCACCGGCGAGCCCCTGCGCGTCGCCGGCGGCTTCACCCTCGACGGACTCGGAGCGCCTTTCGTCGAGCGCATCGAGGGCGACCCCTCGAACGTCATCGGACTGTCCCTCCCGCTCCTGCGGCGGCTGCTCGCGCGCATGGACGTGACGTGGACGGACCTGTGGGCTAAGCCATAGTCCCGGGGGCCCCATGGGGGCCCCGTTCTCGATACGCTGCCACGCGGGCGTGAGGAGTTCCACGGCCCACCATCGAACGAGAGGGTCCTCACGACGTGCATACCGTCCTGATCGCCAACCGTGGCGAGATCGCCGTCCGCGTCATCCGGGCCTGCAAGGACGCCGGGCTCCAGTCCGTGGCCGTCTACGCCGATCCCGACCGGGATGCCCTGCACGTGCGGCTCGCCGACCAGGCCTTCGCGCTGGGCGGAAGCACGGCCGCGGAGTCCTACCTCGACATCGCCAAGATCCTCGACGCCGCCGCGAAGGCCGGCGCCGACGCCGTCCACCCCGGCTACGGGTTCCTCTCCGAGAACGCCGACTTCGCCCAGGCCGTCATCGACGCCGGGCTCACCTGGATCGGCCCGCCCCCGCAGGCGATCCGCTCGCTCGGAGACAAGGTGTCGGCACGCCACATCGCGCAGCGCGCCGGAGCACCCCAGGTGCCGGGCACGGCCGACCCCGTCACCGGCGCCGACGAGGTCGTCGCCTTCGCCAAGGAGCACGGCCTGCCCGTGGCGATCAAGGCAGCCTTCGGCGGCGGCGGTCGCGGCCTCAAGGTCGCCCGCAACCTCGAGGAGATCCCCGACCTCTACGACTCCGCGGTGCGCGAGGCCATTGCCGCCTTCGGCCGCGGGGAGTGCTTCGTCGAGCGCTACCTCGACAATCCGCGCCACGTCGAGACGCAGGTGCTCGCCGACACCCACGGGAACGTCGTCGTCGTCTCCACGCGCGACTGCTCGCTGCAGCGACGGCACCAGAAGCTCGTGGAGGAGGCGCCGGCACCCTTCCTCACCGACGACCAGCTGCATGAGCTCTACGCGTCGTCGAAGGCCATCATCAAGGAGGCCGGCTACTACAACGCCGGCACGTGCGAGTTCCTCGTCGGCACCGACGGCACCATCTCGTTCCTCGAGGTCAACACGCGCCTCCAGGTCGAGCACCCGGTCACCGAGGAGGTCGCCGGAATCGATCTCGTGCGCGAGCAGTTCCGCATCGCCGAGGGCGGCGTCATCGACTACGACGATCCCGTCCTCCGCGGCCACTCGTTCGAGTTCCGCATCAATGGCGAGGACCCGGGACGCAACTTCCTCCCGGCGCCGGGCGCCCTCACCGTCTGGAATCCGCCCAGCGGCCCGGGCGTCCGCGTCGACTCGGGCTTCCGCTCGGGCGACGTGATCGGCGGCAACTTCGACTCGCTGCTGGCCAAGCTCATCGTCACGGGCAGCACCCGGCAGGAGGCCCTCGAGCGCTCGCGCCGGGCCCTCGACGAGTTCGAGATCGACGGCATCGCCACGGCGCTCACCTTCCACCGGGTCGTCGTCCGGGATCCTGCCTTCGCCCCGGCCGACGAGGAGACGCCGTTCACGGTGCACACCCGCTGGATCGAGACGGAGTTCGACAACCAGATCCCGGCGTACGCGGGCGGCACCGACGGGACGATCGAGGCGGACGCCCGCGAGACCGTGGTCGTCGAGGTCGGCGGCAAGCGCATCGAGGTCAGCCTGCCCGCCGGGCTCGGCGCCTCTGCGGCTCCCGCCGGTGCGGCCGGGCCGAAGAAGCGCTCGGCCGGCAAGAAGTCCGGCCCCGGCGCGACCGGCGACTCCCTCGTGGCCCCCATGCAGGGCACCATCGTCAAGGTCGAGGTCACGGAGGGCCAGGAGGTCGCCGTCGGCGACCTGGTCGTGGTCCTCGAGGCGATGAAGATGGAGCAGCCCCTCACCGCCCACAAGGCGGGCACCATCACCAAGCTGACCGCGGAGAAGGGGGCCACCGTCCCGAGCGGAACGGTCCTCTGCGAGATCAAGGACTGAATTCGCGCAGTCCGCGCACCTGGACGTAACGTGGAGGCATGACCTCACGTCGCCTCGTCTCCGCCCTCATCGCCGTGCTCTCCGTGGTGCTCGTCGGGCTCGGAGCGGCGTCGCCCGCGTCAGCCGACGTGCAGACCGACCAGGCGGTCGCCGCGGCCGTCGACGCCTTCCGCGCGGGCGAGTCCGTGTTCAATGACCCCGCCGCCGAGAACGCCCTCTCGTCCGCCGAGACGGACCAGCTCGCGGCCCAGGTCCGCGACACCCGGCTGCCCATCTACCTCGCCGTGCTGCCCGCGACGGCCGCGGTCACGGCCGACGAGGCGCTCGTGGCCCTCGGCGAGGGCGTCGGGCTGGCGGGGATCTACGGGGTCATCGTGGGCGACGAGTTCCGCGCGGGGTCGACGTCGGGGTCCGCCGCCGACCTCGCGACCCAGGCCTTCCGGAGCCAGCGCGACGCGGGCTCGTTCGCCGTTCTCACCGAGTTCGTCACCCTGGCCGACGAGCGCTTCGGCAGCGGCTCGAGCTCGAGTTCGGGCAGCGGCGGAGGCGGGGGCAGCGGGACCCTGATCCTCCTCATCGTCCTGCTCATCGGCGCGGCCGTCGTCGCCCTGGTCATGATGCGGCGGTCGCGGGCGAAGCAGGCAGCGCAGCTCGCCGCCGTGCGCGGCACGATCGACGCGGACATCACCGAGTACGGCGAGCGGCTCGGATCGTTCAGCCTCGACGACCCGGCGTTCGACGAGGCGACGCGGACGGACATGCAGCGCGCCCTCGACAGCTATGACACGGCCAAGTCCGCGGCGGCCCGCATGCGGGCACCGGCCGACGCGGCCACGGTCACCAGCGCCCTCGAGGACGGCCGCTACGCCCTGGCGTGCGTGGGCGCCCGGCTGGCCGGCCAGCCCGCACCCGAGCGTCGCCCGCCGTGCTTCGTCGATCCGCGGCACGGACCGAGCGTGGCCGACGTCACCTGGGCGCCGCCCGGGCTCGGCGAGCGCGAGGTGCCGATGTGCGCCGCCTGCCGCACCACCGTCGAGATGGGCATGACCCCGCAGGGGATGCTCGTGCCCGGGGCTGCGGGGCCGCAGCCGTACTGGCAGGGCGGTCCGGAGTACGGGGCGTACGCCCGCGGCTACTACAACCCGTTCGGCAACGTCATGACCGGCGTGCTCGTCGGGACCATGCTCGGGGGGATGTGGGGGTCACCGGGCGGCGGCATCGGGGGCGTCGAGACGGCCGGCTTCGGCGGGTTCGGCGGCGGAGGCTCGGACGGCGGCTGGGGCGACTTCGGCGGTGGCGGTGGCGACTTCGGCGGTGGCGACTTCGGCGGCGGGGACTTCTAGCCCCGTCCGCGACGGGTCAGCCCGCGTCGGGACGGCAGGGGTGGTCGCGCAGCCGGCGCACGTAGTCGGCAGGCGCGCCCCCGGCCTCGGCCGCCGTCGCCACGATGTCGAGCTGCTCGGCGGCCGGCAGCCCGCCCTCGTAGGCGTCGAGGACGTACAGCCAGGCGAGCGGCTCGCCGTCGAGGGTGTGAACGCGCACCCTGATCTTGCGCCACCTCCCGAGATCGACGTCCTCCCATTCGTCGAGCGCCTGCTCATCGGCGGGCGGCACGTCGTACAGCACCACGAAGACCGACTCGTCCGGGTCCTCGACGACGGTGGCCATCGATCCGCCCCACTCGAGCTCGCCCCCCGCGAAGGTCAGCCGCCAGCCCCGCAGCCAGCCGGTGGCGAACACCGGCGATGCGGGCGCCCGGAGGGCCATCCGGCGCGGATCGAGATTGGAGCCGTAGGCGGCATACAACGTCACGCGCACCAGCGTAGGGACCGCGTCGGGCGTACGGAAGAATGCCGCGCATGACGACCGTGGTGATCGTGGGCGGGGGTCCGGGCGGATACGAGGCGGCCCTCGTCGCCCATCAGCTCGGGGCCGACGTCACCGTCGTCGACCGCGACGGCCTCGGAGGCTCGGCCGTGCTCACGGACTGCGTCCCGAGCAAGGCCCTCATCGCGACGGCGAACGTCATCACGGCGGCGGCCAGCAGCGCCAGCCTCGGCGTCCGCATCAACGGGCAGACCCCCGATCCCTCGCTCATCGGCGTCGACCTCGGCGAGGTCAACCAGCGCATCAGGCAGCTCGCCGCGGCGCAGAGCGCCGACATCTCCGACCGCCTCGCCCGCGAGGGCATCCGGGTCGTGAGCGGTCGCGGCCGGCTCGACGAGGCGGGCTCGGTCGTCGTCACGGACACCGCGGGCGCTGAGCAGGTCCTCGCCGCCGACGTGGTGCTGCTGGCCACCGGCGCGCGGCCCAGGGTGCTCCCGGACGCCCTCCCCGATGGCGACCGCATCCTCACCTGGGAGCAGGTCTACGACCTCCCCGAGGTGCCCGAGCGCCTCATCGTCGTCGGCTCAGGGGTCACGGGGGCCGAGTTCGCCGGCGCCTACCACGGGCTGGGCGGCCAGGTCGTCCTCATCTCCTCGCGCGACCACGTCCTGCCCAGCGAGGATCCCGACGCCGCACGCGTCGTCGAGGAGGTCTACAGCCGCCGCGGCCTGGAGGTGCTCAGCCGGTCGCGCGCCGTGGCCGCCCGGCGCGCCGGCGACGGCGTCGAGGTGACCCTGAGCAGCGGCGACGTGGTCACCGGGTCGCACGTCCTCATGGCCGTCGGCTCCCTCCCCAACACCGACGACCTGGGGCTTGCGCTCGCCGGCGTCGACGTCGACGACCGCGGGTTCATCAGGGTCGACCGCGTCTCCCGCACGTCACGCCGCGGCGTGTACGCGGCGGGCGACTGCACCGGAGTCCTCATGCTGGCCTCCGTCGCCGCGATGCAGGGCCGGATCGCCATGTGGCACGCCCTCGGCGACGCGGTGGCCCCCATCGACCTCACCACCGTCTCGAGCACGGTGTTCACCAATCCCGAGATCGCGACGGTCGGCCTCACCCAGGCCGACCTCGACGCCGGCCGGTTCCGCGGCGACGTCGTGACCGTGCCGCTGGCCCCGAACGCGCGCGCCAAGATGGAGGACCACACCGACGGCTTCGTCAAGCTGTTCTGCCGACGCGGATCGCGCATCGTCGCCGGCGCGGTCATCGTGAGCCCGCATGCCAGCGAGCTCATCCATCCCCTCACCATCGCCGTCGAGCAGCGCCTGACGGTCGACCAGCTGGCCTCGACCTTCACCGTCTACCCCAGCCTGTCCGGCTCCATCGCCGAGGCGGCGCGCCGGCTCCACGTCGTCGCCGAGTGATCGGCGCACCACGAGGCGATCGACAGCAGACACGAGGCCCGAACGAGGGGTGCTGACCGCGCCGGAACGGTTATCGTCGTGGTGTGACCCACCACCCGACCACCGTCCTCGCCACGGAGCGCGCCGCCGAGGCCGCCCAGGCACTCGCCGATCTCACCGGACAGGCCACGCACGACGTCGCCGTCGTGCTGGGGTCGGGATGGGTGCCGGCGGCCGACCTGCTGGGCACGACCACGGCGGACTTCGCGATCACCGACCTCCCGCACTTCGCGCCGCCCTCAGTGGCCGGCCATGCCGGGCGCGTGCGCAGCGTCGATGCCGACGGGACCCGCGTCCTGGTCTTCCTCGGCCGCACGCACCTCTACGAGGAGCTCGGCGTCGACGCGGTCACGCACGGCGTCCGGACGGCGGCGGCGGCGGGCTGCCGCACGATCGTGCTCACCAACGGCTGCGGCGGCCTCGACGCCGGCTGGAGTCCCGGCACCCCCGTCCTCATCGCCGATCACATCAACCTCACGGGAGCGTCCCCGCTGCACGGCGCGCACTTCGTCGACCTCACCGACCTGTACTCGGCCCGCCTGCGGGGCCTGTGCCGCGAGCTCGAGCCGACGCTCCCCGAGGGCGTCTACGCGCAGTTCCGCGGCCCCATGTACGAGACCCCCGCCGAGATCACCATGGTGCGCTCGATGGGCGGCACGCTCGTGGGCATGAGCACCGCGCTCGAGGCGATCGTGAGCCGGTCGCTGGGCATGGAGATCCTCGGCCTGTCGCTGGTGACGAACCTCGCCGCCGGGATGACCGGTGAGCCCCTCAACCATGAGGAGGTGCTCGAGGCGGGCAAGGCGGCGGCCACCCGCATGGGCGACCTCCTGGGACGCGTCATTCGCGAGCTGTGATGGGCGGGCTCCTCGACGACGCACGGGCCTGGGCCGACGCCGACCCCGACGACGACACGCGCACCGAGCTCCGCGAGCTGATCGCCTCGGCCGAGGGGGGCGACGCGGCCGCCCTGGCCGAGCTCGAGGATGCCTTCGCCGGGACCCTCCAGTTCGGCACGGCGGGGCTGCGCGGCAAGCTCGGCCCGGGGCCGAACCGGATGAACCTCGTCGTCGTGGCCAGGGCGGCGGCAGGCTTCGCCCGCTACCTCGGCGAGCGCGGCGGCGGCGCGGTCGTCATCGGCTACGACGCCCGCAGCAAGTCCGACCTCTTCGCCCGCGTCACGGCCGAGATCATGACCGGTGCCGGGCTCCGGGCGATGGTGCTGCCCGAGGCGCTGCCCACCCCCGTCCTCGCCTTCGCCATCAGGCATCTGGGCTGTGCGGGCGGGGTGATGGTCACGGCGAGCCACAACCCCCCTCAGGACAACGGCTACAAGGTCTACCTCGGCGACGGCAGCCAGATCGTGCCTCCCGCCGATGCCGAGATCAGCGGCCACATCGCCGACGTGACGGCGCTCGGACCGGTCGCCGACCTTCCCCACGGTGACGAGTGGGAGACGCTCGGCGACGATGTCGTGGCCAGCTACGTCGCTCGTGCCACCACCCTGCTCGAACCCGGACCGCCGGCCAGCGTCCGCATCGCCTACACCGCGATGCACGGCGTCGGGGGCCAGGTGTTCGTGCGCGTGCTCCGGGAGGCGGGCTTCGCGGCACCGCGGGTCGTGGCGGAGCAGTTCACGCCCGACGGTGCGTTCCCGACGGTCGCGTTCCCGAATCCCGAGGAGCCCGGGGCGATGGACCTCGCCATCGCGACGGCCGCGGGGTCCGACGTCGACCTGATCATCGCCCACGACCCCGACGCCGATCGGTGCGCCGTGGGCGTGCCCACGCCGGACGGCTGGCGCATGCTCACCGGTGACGAGGTCGGCACCCTGCTGGGCTGGTGGATCGCATCGGGGAACCGGCGCGTGGCACGCCGGGGGGTGCTCGCGGAGTCGATCGTGTCATCGTCGCTGCTGGCGGAGATCGCTGCCGACTTCCACCTGGCGTATGCGCAGACCCTCACCGGGTTCAAGTGGATCGCCCGCGTCCCGGACCTCATGTTCGGCTACGAGGAGGCGCTGGGCTACTGCGTCGACCCGAACGGGGTCCGCGACAAGGACGGCATCACCGCCGCCCTCATGATCGTCGAGATGGCCACGCGCATGCTCTACAAGGGACGCACGCTGACGGACGTCCTGGATGACATCGCCCTCCAGCACGGCGTCTACGCCACCAGCCAGGTCTCGGTGCGCGTGAGCGACCTGTCGCGCATCGCCGAGGTGATGGCGGCCCTTCGCACGACGCCACCCACGTCGGTCGCCGGGGTCCCTGTGGCCTCGTTCGAGGACCTCGAGGAGGGGGCCGACGGCCTGCCCCCCACCGACGGGCTGCGTTTCACCCTCGCGTCCGGGGCGAGGATCATCGTGCGTCCGAGCGGCACCGAGCCGAAGGTCAAGTGCTACCTGCAGAGCGTCGTCCCGGTCGTCGACGACGACCTCATCGCCGCTCGAGCCCAGGCCGGCTCGGAGCTGCGCGCCATGGCTGCCGACGTCGCGCGGTGGCTAGAGTAGGCGGGTGACGACCCCGCCCCTCGAGCTGAGCCTGCCCGATGCCAGTCCGGGCTCGCTGCGCCGGTTCCTGCACGGACTGCCCGGGGTTGACGAGGTCGGTGCGAACGCGCGAGTCGCATCCCTCGGCACGCGCTCGATCAAGAACGACGCCAAGGCGTGGGCCATCGACCTGGCGATCCGCATGGTGGACCTCACGACCCTCGAGGGCATGGACACCCGCGGGAAGGTCCGCGCGATGTGCGCGAAGGCCCTGCGGCCGGACCCCACCGACGCCACGGTGCCCAGCGTGGCGGCCGTGTGCGTCTACGGCGACCTGGTGGCGACCGCGCGCGAGGTCGTGGGCGACCGCATCCACGTTGCCGCAGTCGCGACGGCCTTCCCGTCCGGTCGTTCCAGTCTCGACGTCAAGCTCATGGACACGCGCGACGCCGTCGCGGCCGGTGCCGACGAGATCGACATGGTCATCGACCGAGGAGCATTCCTCTCCGGTGACCTCGCGCTCGTCCACGACGAGATCGTCGCGGTCAAGGAGGCATGCGGCACCGCCCACCTCAAGGTGATCCTGGAGACGGGTGAGCTCCGCACCCTCGACAACGTCCGTCGAGCATCGTGGCTCGCCATGCTCGCCGGGGCCGACTTCATCAAGACGTCCACGGGCAAGGTCACGCCGGCCGCCACCCCTCCGGTGACGCTCGTCATGCTCGAGGCGGTTCGCGACTTCGAGCGCGCGACCGGTCGGCGCATCGGGGTGAAGGCGGCCGGAGGCATCCGCACGAGCAAGGACGCCATCAAGTACCTCGTGCTGGTCAATGAGACCGTCGGCGACGAGTGGCTCACGCCCGACCTCTTCCGCTTCGGTGCGTCCACGCTCCTCAACGACCTGCTGCTCCAGCGCCAGCGCATGGCGAGCGGCCACTACTCCGGCCCCGACTACGTCACGATCGACTGACAGGAATCCGCCATGAGCTTCGAGTACGCACCGGCGCCCGAGTCGCGCAGCGTCGTCGACATCGCCTCGTCGTACGGCCTGTTCATCGGCGGCGAGTTCGTCGAGGCGTCCGGGGGCGGCACCTTCAAGACCGTCAACCCCGCAACCGAGGAGGTCCTCGCCGAGATCTCCGAGGCTGGGGCCGATGATGTCGACCGCGCCGTGCGTGCGGCCCGCGCGGCCTATGAGGACGTCTGGGGCCCGATGTCCGGCCGCGACCGCGCCAAGTACCTCTTCCGCATCGCGCGCCTGGTGCAGGAGCGGTCGCGTGAGCTGGCCGTGCTCGAGACGCTCGACAACGGCAAGCCGATCCGCGAGTCGCGCGACGTCGACATCCCCCTGGTCGCCGCCCACTTCTTCTACCACGCGGGCTGGGCCGACAAGCTCGGTCACGCGGGCTACGGCGCCGACCCGCGGCCGCTGGGCGTCGCAGCGCAGGTGATCCCCTGGAACTTCCCGCTCCTCATGCTGGCGTGGAAGATCGCACCCGCCCTGGCATGCGGGAACACCGTGGTGCTCAAGCCCGCCGAGACGACCCCTCTGACGGCCCTGGCGTTCGCCGACATCTGCCGGCAGGCCGACCTTCCGCCGGGCGTCGTCAACATCATCACCGGAGCCGGCGAGACCGGACGCCTGCTCGTCGAGCACCCCGGGGTCGACAAGGTCGCCTTCACCGGCTCGACGGAGGTCGGCAAGGCGATCATGCGCCAGGTCGCCGGAAGCGGGAAGCGGCTCACGCTCGAGCTCGGCGGCAAGGCGGCGAACATCGTGTTCGAGGACGCGCCCCTCGACCAGGCGATCGAGGGGGTCGTCAACGGCATCTTCTTCAACCAGGGCCACGTCTGCTGCGCCGGATCCAGGCTCCTGCTGCAGGAGTCGATCGCGGAGGAGGCCGTCGACGCGCTGAAGCGGCGACTCGGCACGCTCCGGCTCGGCGACCCGCTCGACAAGAACACCGACATCGGGGCCATCAACTCGGCGGCGCAGCTCGCGCGCATCGACGAGCTCGTGAGCTCCGGCGAGGACGAGGGTGCCGACCGCTGGAGCGCCCCCTGCACTCTTCCCGAGCGCGGCTGGTGGTTCGCGCCGACGGTGTTCACCGGCGTGACGCAGGCGCATCGCATCGCCCGCGAGGAGATCTTCGGGCCGGTCCTCTCCGTCCTCACCTTCCGCACCCCCGACGAGGCCGTCGAGAAGGCCAACAACACGCCCTACGGCCTGTCCGCCGGAGTCTGGACCGAGAAGGGCAGCCGCATCCTCTGGATGGCCGAGCGCCTGCGTGCAGGCATCGTCTGGGCGAACACCTTCAACCGCTTCGACCCCGCCAGCCCCTTCGGCGGCTACAAGGAGTCGGGATTCGGCCGCGAAGGCGGCATCCAAGGGCTCGGCGCCTACCTCGCCGTGGACGACGCACACGACGTGGGGGCAGGACGATGACCGACCGCGTGGAGGTCCGCAAGACCTACAAGCTCTTCGTGGGCGGGGCCTTCCCGCGCAGCGAGTCCGGCCGCACCTACGAGGTGGTCGCCGCCGACGGCACGTTCCTGGCGAACGCCGCCAAGGGGTCGCGCAAGGACGGCCGCGATGCGGTGCTCGCCGCACGCAAGGGGTTCGGTGCCTGGAGCGCGGCCACGGCCTACAACCGCGGGCAGGTGCTCTATCGCGTGGCCGAGATCATGGAGGGGCGCAGCGCGCAGTTCGCCTCCGACGTGATGGCCGCCGAGGGGCTCGACACCGAGGCAGCCGCTCGGCAGGTGGAGGCGGCCATTGATCGCTGGGTCTGGTACGCGGGCTGGACCGACAAGCTGGCCCAGGTGCTCGGATCGGCGAACCAGGTGGCCGGCCCCTACTTCAACTTCTCGGTGCCGGAGCCGACGGGCGTGGTGGTCGCGGTGGCGCCGCAGGACTCCAGCCTGCTGGGCCTGGTCAGCGTCATCGCGCCGATCGTCGCCACCGGCAGCACGGTCATTGTCATCGCCAGCACGGCCCGCCCGCTCCCGGCCATCACGCTGACCGAGGCCCTGGCCACCTCCGACGTGCCCGGTGGCGTCATCAACGTGCTCACCGGCGACCCGGCCGAGATCATGCCGTGGCTGGCCAGTCACGCCGACGTCAACGCCCTGGATCTCACCGGTGTCACGGACGCCGACCTGGCCGTGACCCTCGAGCGCGAGGCGGCCGGCACGGTGAAGCGCGTGCGCGGCCCGCAGGCCGACCACGACTGGTACGCCACGCCCTCGCTCTCGCGCCTGCGGTCCTTCGTCGAGACGAAGACCGTGTGGCACCCCATGGGCACCTGAGCCATCGACGTGCACCGGACCGTCCTCGGCGACGAGCAGGGTCCCGCGCTCGAGTACGACCGCAGCGACCGAAGGGGCGGAGCCACCGCGGACGTGGCGGAGATCGCCCCGGGCCGCACGGCGCAGGAGGCCGCAGCCGTCGCCTGCGCCCAGCTTCCCGGCTGGCGCATCACGACGGCCGACCCGTCCCTTTCCGACGCGCTGGTCGCCGCCGGAGCCGAGTTCCGGCGCAGGGCCCTGATCATGCAGTGCCGCCTGGCCGAAGGCCCGTCCCGCGAGCCCGACCTCCGGCCCTTCGAGGCGCGCCCCCTGCCCTCCACGACGTCGGACCCGGCCCTCTGGGCCCCGATCCTGCCGAGCTGGCGCGCCGCCTTCCCTCCCGAGCACCCGGACCACCTCGACGTGGACGAGGCGGGCGCGCTCGCCTTCTTCGCACCCCTGATCGACGGGACGGAGATGGGCCCGCTGCATCGATCCACCTGCGTCGTGGCCGACCCTGACGGCCGGGTCGGCGCCGGCATCGTCGTCAATGTCCGGAGCCGCGATGCGCGGGCCGGCGGCCCGTGGATCTCCGACATCTGGCGCGATCCCGGGCTGCGCGGGACGGGGATCGGCGCCCGCCTCATCGAGCGGACCCAGCATCAGCTCGCCGCCGACGGCTTCACGACCCTGACGCTGGCGGTGACGCGCGGGAACGATGCCGAGCGCAGCTACTCGGCGGCCGGGTTCACCCTGCTGATGGACTCCCGGATCCTGGTGATCCCCGGCGAGGCTGGGTAGATTCACCCGCACCACCGAGCTCAGGAGGAGCCATGGATCTGGGCGTGTTCTCGATCAGCCTGACCGTCTCGGACCTCGAGGCCTCACGGGCCTTCTACGAGAAGCTCGGCTTCACCCACCTCGGCGGCGACCCTGCGCACAACTACCTCATCCTCAAGAACGGCGACCACGTCATCGGCCTGTTCCAGGGCATGTTCGACAGGAACATCCTCACGTTCAACCCGGGGTGGGACGCGAACGCCCAGCCGGTGGACCCCTTCACGGACGTGCGCGAGCTGCAGCGACGGCTCCGCGCCGAGGGCGTGACCTTCGTCGAGGAGGCCGACGAGACGACCACGGGTCCCGCGCACTTCATCGTCACAGATCCGGATGGCAACCCGATCCTCGTCGACCAGCACCGCTAGGAGCGCGCCTCGCCCCGGGAGGCTCAGGCTGCGTCGTAGTCAGGCTCGCGCCGCCGGCGCCTCATGATCGCGAAGGCGACCACCCCGACCACGACGACTCCCGCGGCCACGGCCAGCATGGGCGCCCACCGACGACCCTGGACGATCGCCACCTCGGCCTTGCCGAGCGTGTCGTCGGCCACCGCGAGGACGGCGTCCGTGCGATCGAGCGCGTCCCGGGCGCGGTCGAGCTCGTGCCGCAGGTCGTGCACGCGTACCTGGCTGCTCTCGACGGCCTCCAGCAGTGCCATGTCAGATCCTCTCGGTCAGTCGCTCGGCGAGCACGGCTCGCAGGGCGGTGAACTGCGGCTTGATGTGGTCGTTGATGATGACGAGCCGCTCATCGAACGGGATGAACGCGCTCTTCATGGCGTTGATGGCGAACCACTGCATGTCGTTGAGGCCGTAGCCGAAGGCCGCGCTCAGCAGCTCCATCTCGTGCGTCATCGAGGTTCCGGACATCAGGCGGTTGTCCGTGTTGACCGTGACGCGGAAGCCCAGGCGGCGCAGGAGGCCGATGGGGTGCGTCTCGATGCTGTCGGCGGCCCCGGTCTGGACGTTCGACGACGGGCACATCTCCAGGGGGATGCGGCAGTCGCGCACGTACGCCGCGAGCCGACCGAGATGAGCCTCGCCGTCGGGACCGATCTCGATGTCGTCGACGATGCGAACCCCATGGCCGAGGCGGTCGGCTCCGCACCACTGCAGCGCCTCCCAGATCGACGGCAGCCCGAACGCCTCGCCAGCGTGGATCGTGAAGTGGGCGTTCTCGCGACGCAGGTACTCGAATGCATCGAGGTGCCGGGTGGGCGGGAAGCCCGCCTCGGCACCGGCGATGTCGAACCCGACAACTCCACGATCCCGGTACTCCACGCTGAGCTCGGCGATCTGCCGGGAGTGGGTCGCCGTGCGCATCGCCGTGAGGAGGACGCCGACGCGGATCCGGTGGCCCGCGGCGGCCGCCAGACGCTGCCCCTCGGCGAAGCCCGCCAGCACCTCCTCGACCACCTGATGGGGGTCCAGGCCCCGCTCCAGGTGCAGCTCGGGCGCGAACCGCACCTCCGCGTAGACCACGCCGTCGGCGGCGAGGTCCTCTGCGCACTCCCGGGCGACCCGGCGCAGCGCATCCGCGGTCTGCGTCACCCCGACCGTGTGCCGGAACGTCTCCAGGTAGCGCTCGAGCGAGCCCGAGTAGGCCGCGGCCGCGAACCACCGGGCGAGCTCGTCAGGGTCGGTGCTGGGCAGGTCGGCGTAGCCCGTCTCCTCGGCCAGCTCCACGACCGTCAGGGGGCGAAGGCCGCCGTCGAGGTGATCGTGGAGCAGCACCTTCGGCGCCCGCTCGACGAGGTCGAGTGGGACGGGTGAGTACGTACCGGCATCGGAGACCATGCCCCGAACCTACCCGCCGACGGCGGGCGAGCGGGATTCCCCCCGATAGATTCCCGTGGTGATCAGCATCGTCTTCGGACTCGGCACCGCCATCCTCTTCGCCACGAGTTCGCTGCTGTCCTCCCGCGCGGTCAAGATCATCGACTCGTGGTCCGTCGTCGCGTGGACCATGCTGGTCGGGCTGATCGTGACGCTCCCCTTCGTCCTCTGGTCGGGGATCCCCTCCGACCTGTCCGGCGAGGATGCCGGCTGGCTGCTGGCGTCCGGCGTCGGCAACGTGACCGGGCTGGTGTTCGCCGCCCTCGCCTTCCGGGTGGGCAAGGTCGGCATCATCACGCCCATCCTCGCCACCGAGGGCGCGCTCGCCGCCGTCATCGCCGCCCTGCTCGGCGAGAGCATCGCCCCGATCATCGCCTTCCTGCTGCTCGTGATCGTCTGCGGCGTCGTCCTCGCCGCCATCGCACCCGACCCCGCTCCCCTCGTCCATGAGCGTCCCGTGCTCGCCGTGATCCTGGCGACGTGCGGGGCCCTGGTGTTCGGAGTCGCGCTCTACGCCTCGGGGCACCTGAGCGGCGAGCTGCCGATCTCCTGGGTGCTGCTGCCGGCCCGGCTCGTGGGAGTGCTGGCCCTGGCCATACCCCTGGCACTCATGCGTCGGCTCAACCTCACCCGCGCGACGGCCCCACTCGTCATCGGCATGGGGCTCTCCGAGGTCATCGGGTTCACGTTCTTCGCCATCGGGGCGCAGTACCAGGTCGCCATCACGTCGGTCCTCGCCTCGCAGTTCGCCCCCATCGCGGCCGTGCTCGCCTACGTGCTGTTCAAGGAGCGTCTGGGCCGGCTGCAGATCACGGGCGTGGCGGTCATCGTCGTCGCTGTGGCCGTGCTCACGGCCGCCCTGTCGCTCA
>CALGTB010000012.1 GCA_937902285.1 uncultured Actinomycetes bacterium
GTAGCCGTCCTCGCTGATGACGAAGCCGGAGCCGGTGCCCGAGCCGTCGGCGCCGGTGACGTTCAGCTGCACGACCGCGGGCTGGGCCTTCGCGGCGATGTCGGCGATGGAGCCCGGCTGCAGGCTGGGCGCACCAGCGATCGTCGTGTTGGTGACGGTCGACTGGGGAAGGGTCTCGCGGGCGACGACGTAGCCGACGGCCCCGCCGACGACACCGGCCATCAGGGCCATGACACCCGTGCCGGCGACGATGCCGATGATCGGCCCGGCGCCGAGGCCCGACTTCTTCGGGGCGCGCACGTAGGGCGGCTGGTCGGCGCTCTGGTCGAGCGGCGGGAACTGCGGGGCGTGCTCGGGGTAGACGTAGGGGCTGGGCACGGGTCCCTGCGGCGTCGGGATGCTCACTGTTTCCTCCTCCAAGGCGCGGCACCGATCGGAGCCACGTAACGATTCTCAGTGGGTATGACAGTGCGGCCCGCCAATCCGTTCCGTCCTGACGCCGATCACGGCAACCTCTGACATTCCCCTTACAAAGGGGTGGATCGGCGACGCGAACCGGGCAAGAACGCCCGTGCGGAGGGCCGTCAGGTGGCGAGGAACGCGGCCAGGCTGGCGAGCACCGCCAGGCCCGCGGCGTCGCCCGTCACGGGCCCGGACTCGCGGCCGGTGGCGAGGTCGATGACGTCGACGGTCCGGCCCTCGATCACCGCTGCGCCGGCCGGCGCGGAGCCCGAGGTCACCACGGCGCCGCCGTCGACGGCGTCGACGCCGATGCGCAGGTCGAGATCGGTGAGCCGGACGTCGAGCGGCTCGACGACGTCGACCGACAGGGACGCGAGCCCGAGGATGTACGCCGCCACCGGCACGACCTCGTCCACGAGGAGCACCGGCTGCTCGCCGCGCGGCACCATGAGGTCGTACTCGTGCACCCACGAGTCGAAGAGGAAGTGGCTCACCGCGAGGTAGGCCGGCACCCGGCCGGGCGGGGCCTCCGCAGCCGCCATCCAGCCGTCCGGCCCGAGGGCGGAGAACTCCCGCTCGACGGAGGCGTCGGCCGCGGCCATCGCCTGACGGGCCTGGGGCGGTGTGAGGTCGCCGAGCATGGCTGCCGCTGCGTTGACCGTGACGTGGGTGTCGAATCCGGTGAGCAGCGACGTCGCCGTGCCGGCCGCCGCCTTGTGCAGGGTGTAGCCGAGGAACTGGCAGCCCGATGCGAGGTGGCGCACGAGCAGCGTCACGTCCCAGTCCTCGCAGCGGGTCGGCCCCGACCAGGCGTCCTCCGGCAGCGCGTCGAGCCACTGGCCCATGCGGGCGCGCTGCGAGCGCCACGCCTCGGCCGGGGACGCGAGGTCCTCGTCGATCCGCAGGGGCACGCCGCTGCCGTCGTAGTACTGCCGATAGACGCTCATGGGGTCCCTCTTCACGTGGTCGGCGACGGCGTGGGCCCGACGCTACTGGCGCGCCGACGGCTGCGGGAGCGAAGGGCGGTTGAATGGGGCCGTGCTCATGACCGACGACCCCGCGGTGGCCGCGCAGGCCCTGCTCGAGGGGCGCCTCGCGGTGCTGCCCACCGAGACGGTCTACGGCCTGGGCGCTCGCGCCGACCTCCCGCACGCCATCGCCCGGGTCTATGCCGCCAAGGGCCGGCCCGCCGACCATCCGCTGATCGTCCACGTGCTCGATGCCGAGGCCCTCGACGCGTGGGGCGTCGACGTGCCCGACTACGCCCGCGCCCTCGCCGCCGCCTTCTGGCCCGGCCCGCTGACCCTCGTCGTCGCCCGCAGCGAGCGTGCGGCTGACTTCGTCACCGGCGGCCAGGACACCGTGGCGGTGCGCGTCCCGTCGCACCCGATGATGCGCGCGGTCATGCGCGGCCTTGGCGACCTCGCCGGCGACCCCGCCATCGGCATCGCCGCGCCGAGCGCGAACCGGTTCGGCCGCGTCAGCCCCACCACCGCCGCGCATGTTGTTGGCGAGCTGGCCGACGACCTGGCCGACGACGACGTGGTGCTCGACGGCGGGGCCAGCGACGTGGGCATCGAGTCGACCATCGTCGACTGCACCGGCCCGGCGCCCGTGGTGCTGCGCCCCGGCCAGGTGAGCCGGGCCGACGTCGAGCGGGTGACCGGGCTGGCCGCAGGC
>CALGTB010000013.1 GCA_937902285.1 uncultured Actinomycetes bacterium
TGATCGGCACCGCCGTGACGAACCTCGTGACGCGCAACCCTGCCGTCGTGGCGTCGACCTTCGCGACACTGCATCACGTGTCAGGAGGGCGGGCCCTCCTGGGCGTGGCGCGCGGCGACACGGCTCTGCACCTGGTCGGCGAGCAGGCGCCGACCACCGAGCGCTTCGCCGTGCTGCTCGACGAGACGCGCACCTACCTGGCTGGCGGCACCGTCGAGCTGGACGGTGCCGAGAGCCGACTGGCGTGGCTGCCCGACACCGGGCTCGACCCCGTGCCGGTCAACGTGTTCGCATCAGGGCCGAAGAACCTCGCGCTGGCAGCCCGGCACGGCGACCTGGTGACCATGACGGTGGGGGCGGAGCCCGACCAGGTGGCGTGGGCTCTCGAGCAGGTGCGGGCCGCCGACCCCGACGTGCCCGTGGGTGCGCTGGTCGTGGCCGGAGTCGGCACCGACAAGGCGGCGCTGCGCGAGCTGGTGCGCGCCAATGCGAGCATCTCGACCCACTTCCGGCGCGACGCCGCCGGGGTGCTGAGCGAGGCTGATGCCGCCGTCGTCGCCGACGTGACCCGGGACTACGACGACGCACGCCATGCCACGGCCGGCTCGCTTCAGGCGCGCGACCTGCCCGACGACTTCCTCGACCGGTTCTGCATCATCGGGAGCCCCGACGAGTGCGTCTCCCGGCTCGTTGAGCTCGTCGGCCTCGGCCTGGAGCACGTGGTGGTGCTCGGCGGAGGGCGCGACGCCGACCCCGTGGTGCGGCACCGCTCGGACGAGCTCTTCGCGGCCGAGGTGCTTCCCGGCCTTCGCTGAGGCGCCAGCGCCCGCCGCCTACGAGACGGTGAACTCGACGTCGTCTATCCACGCGGTCAGCGTGGCGGCCACGACCGTGGCCCGATGGCAGTGACCGCCACTCGCGCGGTCGGCGGCCAGTGCGTGCAGGTGCAGTCCCGGGATCGCCACGCCGTCGCTGGCGTCCGGGAAGCGGAATCCCACGAGGGTGCCGGCCCACTCGGCGAAGGCGAACCGCACCTCGTGCTCGAGCACATGGCTGAGCAGCTGGTAGGGCGGCTCCTGACGCGGCTCGCTGCGCAGCAGGACGTCGGTGAAGGTGCCATCGACGCGCACGGCCACCACCGAGCCCGGTGCGGCGTCGCCTCGGACGCGGTCGATGGCCGACACCAGGGTGCTCATCGTCGTTCCCGCCGGCAGCGGCACCGTGGAGGCCACGCCCCCGGACGCCGCGACGGCGAACGGCAGGCCGAGCTCCGGCGGGGCGATCAGCGGCGCGCCGTCGGCCGGAACCCGCCACACGAGGTCGTCCAGGGCCACGATCTCGCCGTCGGCCGCCTCGGCGACTCCGAGGCCGATCGTGCACCCGCGGAAGGCGCGCTCGACGGTCGTGACCGCTGCGAAGTGGCCCGCCTCGAGGTCGGTCAGCGTCTCCACCTGGCGCACGTGGCCGCGCACGGAGGCACGAAGGGCGTCGTCGAGCATGCCGTGAACCTATCCGTCCGCGATAGCCTGCCCGCGTGGGATCGGGCGACGCACGGGTCATCGGCGCTGCGGGGGTGCGTGCCCCCGGTGGCCGGTTCGTACTCGGCATGCCTGGCCCGGTGTGGACGATGGCCCTGTGGTTCACCGCTGCCTGCGGAATCCTCGTCCTGACCCTGGTCTTCCCGATGAACGCCGCTGCCCGGACGCCGCTGCGCGGCGTCGTGCTGCTCTACGGGATCGCCGTCGTCGTGGCCCTGCTCGTCATGCGCAATCGCACGCCGATGTGGTTCCTGCATGTGCAGACGCTGGTGTCTGTGGCGGCGTCCCTCTGGCTCGTGCACATCTCGCTTCTGCCCGTCGGCGCCGTCACCGCAGGGGTGAGCCTGATCGTCGTCGCGGCCTACCTGGGCTTCTGGATGCGCCGCGCCACAGCCATGGCCTACATGACGGCGAGCGTCGTGGCGTACTTCGTGCTGCTGGCCAGCGACGGACTCATGCCGCTGCTCGTCGTGCCCTGGGCCCTCATCTCCGCCATCTGCCTGGGCCTCCTCGCGTCGTTCGGGGCCCTCGTGTCGCACATGAACGAGCAGCTGGTCACCGACCCCCTCACCGGGCTGCTCAACCGCTCCGGCATGGCGGCGCTCGTCGACCGTCGTGGCGATGACACGCGCACCCCGAGTCCGCGGTCGCTCATGGTCATCGACCTCGACCAGTTCAAGGAGATCAACGACCGCCATGGGCACCTCGCCGGCGATCGCACGCTGATGGGCTTCGGGGAAGCGCTCCGGGATGTCATCCGGCCGGACGACATCGCCTTCCGCAGCGGTGGCGACGAGTTCGTGCTCATCCTGCCCCGCACGGAGGCCGAGGGAGCGGAGGCCCTCGCTCAGCGCCTGCGCGAGACCATCGACCTGGAGTGGTCGTACGGCATCACCGACTGGGCCGCGAGCGAGTCGTTCGACTCGGCGCTGGCTCGCGCCGACCGGCTCATGTACCAGCAGAAGGCGGCCCGTGCTGAAGGCCGGGAGTCCGCGTCGTAGCGACGAGTGCTAGTCGGGTCGCGCGGGACGTGCAGCCTTGTTGCGGTACATCTGGGCGTCGGCCCGGGCCCACGCGACGTCGATCTCCTCCTCCGCCGCCCACTCCGTGACGCCCACCGACCAGGTGAGAGTCATCTGGGCGCGCATGTCCGACACCACGGCGTCGACGTCGGCGAGGGAGGTGCGCGGCAGGATGAGGACGAACTCGTCGCCGCCGCTGCGGATCACGACATCCCCGGGACGGGCGACCGACAGCAGTGCTGCTCCGAAGTCGCGAAGGATGCGATCGCCGGCGAGATGCCCTCGGCGGTCGTTGATGGCCTTGAAGTGGTCGAGGTCGATGACCATGAGGCATCTGGGCGCCGGCAGCCGGTTGGGGCCGCCCCGCTGCTGCACCAGCATGAACATGCCCGTGCGATTGAGAAGTCCGGTGAGCGGATCGGTGACCAGCTGCCGGTTCATCTGATGGACGAGGGTGCCGAAGGAGAGCACGAGCCCGACGGACATCGTGCTCACGAAGGCCCACGGCACGAGGAGTGACGGGAGGTTGCCGCCCACCCCGAACACGGCCAGGAGGCCGCAGCAGAAGACCGTCACGTAGACGAGGGCGACTCGTCGGGCCATCCAGAAGCCGACGTAGGCGGCAACGACGATGAGGCTGTTGGCGGCGGTGATCGCCCCGACGGGGGTCACGGACGCCCACACGAGCAGCAGGCTGGCCACGATGCCCACCGCCACCTGGACGTGGATGAACCAGGTCGCCACCCGGTCCTTGAGGACCACGAGCGCCACCGCGCTCGCCGCGGCGTAGACCATGAGCGCGGCCCGGAGGGTCGGCTGGGCGCTGGCGTCGAGGGGCACGATCAGGGAGAACAGCAGGAGCATGCTGACGCCGGCGAACCAGAGGGCCATCGTCCAGACCCGGCCCGGCATGCCCAGGACGAGGCGTCCGCGTGACATGCGGGCATCGGCGTCGACACCGGCGTCCACGCCCTTCTGGAGCATGGGCGAAGCGTAGCCGTGCTCCGGTGCCCGTTGTCCGGCTACGCTTCGCCGATGCCGACGAGCACGTCCGAGCTCCACGTCGTCAATGCCCACGGCATGCGGCTGGCGGCCACCTTCGCCAGCCCGGATCTCGCGTCCGGCAAGCCCGCCCCGGCCGTGCTCCTGTGCCAGGGGATGTCCGGCGTGCGCACGCTCGTCCTGCCACAGGTGGCCGACGCGCTGGCGGCGCAGGGCATCGCCACCCTCCGTTTCGACTACGCCGGATTCGGCGACAGCGAGGGCGATCGGGGCTGGATCGACCCCGGGGCACGCGTGGAGGACGCCCGCTGCGCGCTGGCGGCCCTGCTGGCACGTGACGGCGTCGACCCGGGTCGCATCGGGGTGTACGGGCACAGCCTCGGCGGCCCGGTGGCCATCGCCGTCGCTGCCGGCGATGCGAGAGTGCGGGCGCTGGCAGCGGTGTCGACGCCAGGGGCGGGCCGGGAGATGCTGCGTGCTGCCCGCCCCGCGTGGCAGTGGGTCCAGCTGCGGCACCGCGTCGACGCCGAGCGTGCCCGGATCGCGGCGGGGGAGCCAGCCGAGATGGTGGGACTCGACGAGATCCTGCCCTTCAGCCCGGCCTTCGCCGCCGGGTACGCCCGGCTGAGGCAGAGCGACGGAGGCACCAGCGCCAAGGCGGCAGGCACCGGGCTCGGGGTCACGGACTTCTACCTGGCGAGTGTCGACCGCATCACCGCGTCGCGTCCCGACCTGATGGCGGCGGGACTTGCGCACTGCCCCGCCCTGCTGGTGAACGGTGCCGATGACGACACCGCTCCCATCGAGACGGTGGAGCCGGTGTTCGCAGCCATCCCCTCGACGAAGCGCTGGATCGTGGTGCCCTCAGCCGATCACAACACCCTCGATGCCGACCCCGGGCTGTCAGCGGCGCTGGTGCAGGTGTCGCAGTGGTTCGCCACGCACCTGTGAGGCCCCTGGTGGGGGACCGCGAGCCTGACGGCACCGGTCAGCGCCCGAGGCAGGCGTCGACCATGGCACGATGAGGCCGTCCGCAGGAGCCTGCTGCGCCGCACAGAGGAGGGCTCATGCCCGCTGACCGATCGCCGTCCGTCCTCATCACCGGGATCCATGGCGCCAACGGCTTCGCGGTGTCCCACCGATTCCGGCGCGAGGGCTGGTTCGTCATCGGCTGCGACCAGGGCACGACGACAGGTCGCAATGCCCGCGTCCACATCACGGCGGACCTCACACAGGAGGAGGACTGCCGCAGGGCGGCGACTCGCGCCGCGGAGCTCGGCAACGGACTCGACTGCGTCGTCAGCTGCGCCGACATCCGGCTCGACGGCCCGGTCGACGAGGTGGGATCGCGCGAGTGGGACGTCATGATGGACGTCAACGTCAAGAGCGTCTTCCTGCTCGCCGCGTCGGCGATGCCGTACCTGGAGGAGATGCACGGCAGCATCGTGGCGGTGGCGCCCGGCTCGGAGGGAGACGGTGCCGGGGAGCACGCGGTCCTCGATGCCACCCGCGCCGCCGTCATCGCCCTGCTGAACTCGCTGGCGGCCGAGCTCGCCCCCCGCAACGTGCGCGTGAACGTCGTCCTTCCCGAGGAGTCGGGACATGCACTGTCAGCCGATGCGGTCGCCGACCGGATCTGGACCGTCGCCGGGGTCGACGACGAGGGGCATGTCCGCAGCTTCGCCCACTCGCACTGAGCGGCCCTGTGAGCGCGCCTGCGCCACCACGGCGTCGAGCAGGCGCTGAGCGGCCGGCGTGATCCGGGTCACCGACGAGGTGTCAATGGTGAGCGCTGACGTGGCGTCGTCGGCGAGCAGATGCGCGATCTCGTACGCCACGTGCTCGACCCCCGTGAACGTGAGCTCGCCGCGCAGAACCACCGTCAGGCCGGCGATGGGGTCGTTGATGAGGCGGTCGACCGACGTGGCGGGCGTCGCCGGGTGCTCCAGCAGGTGCAGCCCGAACTCGTCCGCCAGCAGCGTCAGGGCGGCCACCCCGCGGCTGCTGTTGCCGGCCGCGTCGAGTCCCGGGCTGAAGACGCCGATGCCGAACTGGCCCGGCTTGACCGCGACGATCCCGCCGCTCACGCCTGACTTCGCCGGCATTCCGACGCGGTAGGCCCACTCACCCGCGTGGTCGTACATCCCGCAGCTGGCCATGAGCGACAGGGTGCGGCGCGCGACACTCGGCAGGACGACCTCGACGCCCGTCACGGGGTTGACGCCGCCGTTCGCCAGTGTGGCGCCCATGACGCTCACGTCCGTGGTCGTGACGAGCAGCGCGCACTGCCGGAAGTACCCGTCCGCGGCGTCGTCGGGCTGGCGGGCGAGGTTGCCGGCGGCCCTGGCGAGGTGGGCCAGGGCTCGGTTCCGGTCGCCCGTGGCGGCCTCCGATGCGTACACCCGCTCGTCCATCTCGAGCTCCCGACCGGCGAACGCCGAGAGGGTGGCCCGGATGCTCTCGAACCGCTCCGCCTCATCGGAGCCGCCGACGAGGGCGGACGTCACGATGGCGCCGGCGTTGATCATCGGGTTGGCCGGGCGGCCGGAGTCGTCGAGGCTGATGGCGTTGAACGGCTCGCCGCTGGGCTCGAATCCGACATGCGCATGGAGGCGATCGACGCCGAGCTGGCCCAGCACGAGCGCGTAGACGAACGGCTTCGAGATGGACTGGAGCGTGAAGGCCACGTCATGGTCGCCCGCCGCATAGAGGTGGCCCGACGTGCTCGTGAGGGCGATCGCCGCCGACGTGGGATCGGCGGAGGCCAGCTCGGGGATGTAGTTCGCGACGACGCCGCGGTCGCTGCGCTCGATGCTGGCCAGCACGGCGCCCAGCGCACGATCGACCGGGTTGTCGCCTGAGGACGTCATGCCGTGAAGTCTGGCGGCCCGGCACTCCGGGAAGGTGACCGGGAGGCATCAGGCCGACGAGCGGCCCCTCACCCTGCTGCGTAGGGTGCGACGCATGGTCCCTCCCCGCTGCCCGCGCTGCAACGCCTTCGCCTTCCTCGAGATGCAGGTGTGCGCCACATGCGAGTCGAGCATCGGGTACCACTACCCCTCGCTGTCCTTCGTCGACGACGGTCCCGACGGCGCCATGATCGACGGGACGCGCTGGGTGCGGTGCGCGAACTGGTCCTGGCAGTGCAACTGGCTGGTCTCCGAGGACGACGAGTCGGGTCGCTGCTTCGCCTGCCGGCTCATCCGGCGCCGGCCGGAGTCGGACGACACGATCGCGCTCGAGAAGCTGGCGGAGACGGGCATCGACCTGCGCAGGCTGCTGGTGCAGCTGCTCGACCTCGGGCTGCCGGTCGTGCCGTACTACGAGCGCGACGGTGGCCTTGCCTTCGACCTGCTGTCCAGTCGCAGTGGCGAGTCCGTGGTGATCGGCCATGCCGACGGGGTGATCACGATCGACCTCGCGGAGAGCCTGGACGCCCACCGCGAGGCGCTCCGCGTGCGGCTCGGCGAGCCGTACCGCACGATGCTGGGGCACTTCCGGCATGAGATCGGCCACTACTACCAGCAGGTGCTGGTCGCGTCGGAGCCGCTTCTCGGCGAGTGCCGGGCCCTGTTCGGGGACGAGCGCGCGAGCTATGCCGACGCCCTCCAGCGGCACTATGCGCTCGGCGCACCCGAGGACTGGTCGGAGAGCTTCATCTCCGAGTACGCCACGATGCATCCGTGGGAGGACTTCGCGGAGTCGTTCGCCCACTACCTGCATATCACCGGCACGCTGACGACGGCAGCCGCCGCGGGCGTCGTGCTCGACTCCGACCGTGCCGACGGGGTCATCCTGCATGACATCGTCCCGGCCCTGGACTACTCCGAGCTGGGATTCGAGCGGGCGCTGGACGACTGGCACTGGCTGTCCATGATGTTCAACCGCGTCAACCGCTCGATGGGTCAGCGCGACCTCTACCCGTTCGTCCTGACCGAGCCGGTCGTCGAGAAGCTCGCGTTCGTGCATCGGCTCGTGGGTGCCGCCCGCCCTGTGGCATCCTGAGTGCGTCCTGTCCCACCGAGAGTGCTGTGAGGGAACCATGTTCCGCAGGCGTGTGGCCCTGGCATCCGTCCTCGTCGTCCCCCTGGTCGCCGGACTGACCATGACCCCGGCCTTCGGCGAGGCGTCGGGCACGGGAGCGACCCCGACGATGACGGTCAGCTACCGGGTGAGCGACATCCAGTTCGACGGGCCCGACTGTGTTCAGGTGCCGTTCTCCGTCGACTACACGATCGTCGGCAACATCCAGGGCGTGGTCACGGTCGACCTCGCCTACGCCGGCTCCAGCTCCAAGGCCTCGGGCTCCGTGGTCATCGTGGCCTCGACGGACGGTCCCCAGGGCACCCAGGCGGGTGAGATCTCGTTCTGCCCATCGCAGTACTTCTCGAACAAGGGGCCGCTGCTGTCCGCCGGCACGGTCCTCTCGCCCCGCGCGAACGGCGTGACGTCGGCCCTGACGCAGTCGACGGTCGCGGTCAACCGCAATCCGGTGCGCATGTCCACGCCGCGGGTGAAGCAGTCCCTCGGCGTGTGGAAGCTGAGCGGTCGCGCCGTGGCCCGCACGCCGTCGAAGGGCTGGATCGGCGCCGACGGGAAGATCACCATCCAGGTCAAGAAGCGCGGCTCCAGCAGGTGGGTCTCCGGCGAGGTCGTCTACCCCGACGAGTTCGGCGCCTGGACGACGGCGTCCGCGATCAGCACGGCGGTCTACCCGCCCGGCACGCGCTACCGGGCCGTTCTCACGGACTGCAAGTGGTGCACGGACGCCACCCGATCGGGTGTGCTGCGCTAGCCGGAGCGACCCCGTCCGCGGCGCGCCCGGACCCGGACGGGCGTCCGGACCCGCTGCCCATCGGTATAGCCTGAGACGCCCGCAGACGCGGGCGGGGGAGTGGCTGATGGAGGGGAAACCGTGAGGATACGGGGACTCCTGCTGATCGTGTTCGGGCTCCTGCTGATCACCAGCCTCGCGGCGCTCGGCCTCGGCGTGGCGACCAGCGACCTCTACCCGACGCTCGGCGTCACGCCCGAGCAGGACCGCCAGCTCGGACAGATCCTCATCGGTGTCCTCATCGCGCTCCCCGTGCTCGTACTGCTCGTCGCCGTCGTGCTGTTCCGGGCGGTCGGGGCCCCTCTCCGCCGGGTCAGCGCGGCGATCCTGGTCCGATCGCAGACGGGCGAGCTCACGCAGCCGCTGGATCAGGAGCGGGGCCGCGAGTTCCGGCTCCTCGTCGAGTCGTTCAACGCCCTCCAGGAGTTCTTCGTGACCCGGGAGGCCGAGCTCACGGCGACGAAGGCGCGGCTCGAGGAGGTCTCCACGCGAGACCCCCTCACGCGCCTGCACGCGCGAGCCGCCGCCACCGAGATGCTCGAGCTGGAGCTGCGCCGCTCGCGGCGGACCGGGCTTCCCTGCTCGGTCCTCATCGTCGGCATGGACGACTTCGAGGCGTTCAACGACCGCTACTACCGCAGCACAGGCGACGAGGTGCTGGTGCAGGTGGCCGACAGCCTTCGCAGCCTCGTGCGGAGCACCGACGTCGTCGGCCGGTGGAGCGGTGACCAGATGATGGCCATCCTGCTCGACACCGGCGCGGTGGGCGCGCGCCACGTGGCCGAGAACGTGCTTGCTGAACTGTCCAAGCCGCAGCCGCAGCGCACCGAGCACTTCACCGTGTCGATCGGGGTGGCGTCCGCCGAGGCCGTCAGCAAGGCGACGGCGAAGGACCTCATGGCGCAGGCGGAGGCGGCCCTGGCCGATGCGCAGGGCCATGGCGGCAACCAGATCATCGCTTTCGTCTAGCGAGGCGACGCCGAGATGAGGATCCTCCCGTGACGGCACTTCCTGCACCCCTGCCGCTGGTCGGCCCGTCCGGTTCCGGCGAGGTGCACCTCCACGGCGCTCACCTCACGTCGTGGACGCCCGCGGGGGGCGCTCCGGTGCTGTGGACCAGTGCGCAGGCCCGGTACGAGGCCGGCGTGGCGATCCGGGGCGGAGTGCCGATCGTGTTCCCGTGGTTCGGGGCAGGCCGCAGCGGAGAGCTGTCGCCGGCCCACGGCTTCGCACGAACGGCCACGTGGCGCCTGCTCGAGCTGGGCACGGACGGCGACGATGCCCTCGCGGTGCTGGCACTGGACTCGGACGACGAGCAGGGCGACGTGTTCCCCTATCGGTTCACGGCCACCTACGAGATCCGCCTGGGTTCGGCCCTGCACCTGGCGCTGACGGTCGAGAGCCGTGACGAGAGGGTCTTCTCCTACGAGGAGGCGCTGCACACCTACCTGCGCGTCGGCGACGTTCGCGAGACCCGGGTCAGGGGACTGTCCGGACACTCCTACCTCGACCAGGTGGCCGAGGGCGGTCCGCGCGTCGAGGTGCAGTCCGGGGACCTCTCCTTCACCCAGGAGACGGATCGGATCTACGCCGCCTCGGGCTCCGTCACGGTCGTGGACCCGGTCATGGGCCGCACCATCGTCATCGACAAGCGGCACTCGGCCAGCACGGTCGTGTGGAATCCCTGGACGGCGAAGGCGCACGCCATGTCCGACTTCGGCGACGACGAGTGGCCGTCGATGCTCTGTATCGAGGGCGGCAACCTGCGGCATGAGTCGGTGTGGCTCGATCCGGGAGACCGCCACGAGATGGGCTACTCGATCCGCGTCGAGCCCCTGTCCTGACTGCCGTCTGTTCCGTTGACACGTGGGGCTGCGGCTCAGAGCTGGAGAACACCTACCGCAAGGGAGTAGGCGACTGACGCAGCGTCCGGATCGTGCAGGCCTCCCGGCGAGTTGACGGCTGCCCGCGCACGCGCACGCACCTCATCGCCGGGGTTGTCCGCGACGAGGGCTTCGCACAGGCCCGCGACGACCGCGTCGGTGTCGTGCTCGTCCAGGCCATCCAGGACGAGGCCGTTGTCGATCAGGGTCGCCGCCTCGAGGAAGACCTCCCGGGCCAGTGCGCGGTCGACCTCGGGACGATCGCGAGCGGCGGCGTCGGCAGCTGCCATGAACTGGTCGAAGGGCGTGCCTGCAGGGACGTGCGTCATGGCTGAGACCTTCCCTACCGCGGAGGGATGCCCGCGAGCGTGTCGGTCATCCCGCGGAACACCCGAGTGGGGGCGTGCACGCCGGTGCCGCTGAGGTTCATGAGGACGACGGCCGAGGTGCCTGAGGCGACGTCGTGCATGGCCAGTGCGGTGATGCCGAATCCCTCTCCGGTGTGGCCGATCCATCCGTTGACGTCGCCGATCCCCAGGCCGTAGGTGTCGTACTCCGGTCCCTCCTCCAGCGGCGTGCCCGCCACTCTCTCGGCCTGGAGGCCTGCGCTGAGGAGCGAGCCCTCGCCCATCGCCGTGGCCCACGCGCAGAGGTCGGCGGCCGTCGATGTCATAGCGCCGGCCGGACCGAAGACCGTGAAGTTGTCGGGCTGCGCCGTCAGCTCACCGTCGTCGCCGGGCTGGTAGCCGATCGGATGCGGCCCGGCCCAGTCCGTGGCCGTCGCGGGGTATCTGGTGCCCTCCAGGCCGAGAGGATCCACGATGCGCGCCTGGAGTGCCTCCGCGAAGGACTGCCCGGTCACCTCCTCGACGACGCGGCCGAGCATGAGCGTCGCCGAGTTGGCATAGACGTGGCCCTCGCCCGGCGGGAACATCGGCTCGCCTGCGCGCGCGTAGTCGATGAGCTCCTCGGTGGTGAAGTCCCTCGACAGGTCCGCGAAGAAGTCCTCGACGAAGGCCTGAGTCACGTAGTCGGGGACCCCGGCGGTCATCGCTGCGAGCTGACCTAGCGTGACCTTCGATCCGTTCGGGATGCCGCTCACCCAGGTGTCGATCGGGTCGTCCAGGGATAGCAGGCCCTCGTCCGCGAGCTGCAGGATCATCGTGACGGTGAACGACTTCGTGATGCTGCGGATGCCCCATTCGAGATCGGCGGTCATGGGCGCCTGCGTGTCGAGGTCGGCCACGCCCACGGCAGCGCTCCAGTCCTCGTATCCAGGAGCGCAGACGTAGGCCACTGCGCCCGGTGCGCCGTACTCGGCCACGCCTGCCTCGAGCTCGCTCGCCAGGGCGGACGTGATGTCCGACGGCAGGGGCTGAGCGGCCGGCGCCGTCGCGGGCTCCGACGCAGCAGACGAGTCCGCACCGCTCGCGCCGCCCCCGCACGCGGCCATCGTGAGCACGAGGCCGACCGCAGCCAGGCCGGTGAGCGTGCCCCGGACACTCATGGTGCTCAATACGACTCCCAGATCGCCGTGGCGATCTCGCCGATGTCCTCGTTCGCGGCGAACACCCCCGCGATGTCGTCGAACATGGCGTTGTTGCCGATGATCGCCATCGCGAGCTCTCGGCCCGACTTCGCGGTGATGTAGCCGCCCAGTGCCTTGGTCTCGACGCGCAGCCGGAGGTTCAGCAGGTCCGGAGCGCCGAGGGTGCCGGTCTTGCCGAACACCTTGCCGGCCGCCGGGCTGTTGGTCTGGACGGTCGCGATCGAGCCGTCGACGCCCATGATCGGCAGGGCGTCACGCCAGCGGAGTGCGTCCGGGCGGGCGGCGAACGCGCGCTGCAGCTGGGTCTGCGACGTGGCGGTCACCAGGTTGCCGACCAGCCCCGATCCGTCGACCAGTGAGGCGCCTCGCGGGTCGATCCCGGCGGCCCGGAAGATCGGGGCCATCGCCGTGAGGCCGTCGTCGCAGTCCCGGCTGCCCGCCGAGACGGCGAGCAGGCAGACCATCGTCTGGGCGCCGCGGTTGTAGCTCACCTTGAGGATGTAGCGGCCGTTCTCGGCCAGGGGCAGTCCGACGAGGCGCGCGACGCGAGGGAGCTTCGCGACCTTCGACTGCTTCTTGAGCCCGGCCGTCGAGTTGGGCGCGACCTCGGGCGCGTGCACGGCCACGCCCGCCCGGCCGAGCGCCTCGATGAAGGCGGTGCGAGCGAACGTGGCGGGATCCGACATGTGCCACACCTTGAGGGCCGGGTCGCTGCCGGCGGCGATGGTGCCCTGGAGGGTGATGACGCCCGTCTCCTCGTCGGCTGACATGTCGATCCGGGTGGCGCCGTCGGCAGCCACCGTCGTGACCTTGTTGTCGATCGTCCAGGGGGCGACGACGGGGCGCATGCGGACCTTGGCCGCCTTGCCCGGCGAGGTCGGTGACGTGACCAGGTCGATGAGGTTGTTGTTGATGATGATCGGCGACACGGGTCCGTCGTTGTCGCCGAGATCGCGGGTGATGAAGAGGCGGTCGTCGATCACCACGTCGCCGCTGACGCGGGTGATGCCTGCCGCCTTGACCTGTCGGGCGAGGCGATCGAGCCCGGCCAGTGGGTTGTTGCCCGCGATGGTCGCGCCGGGCAGCAGGTTCGCGTCGTTGTGATCGAGGTTGGTGAACACGACTCGACCGTCGGCCCCGGTCTGCCCGCCCATGGTGATGTCGCCCTTGGCGATGAGCACCAGATCACCGGCGAGCACGCCCTGACTCACCGGCCCAGTGCGGACGACGGGCGTGACGATGCGGTGATCGGGGCCGAGCTTCAGCCACGCGGCGCCGACGCTGTAGGTCTTGGTGACGGAGGCCGGCTCGACGAGCACGTGGGAGTTGTAGTCGACCAGCACCTCGCCGGTCGCGACGTCGACGACGCGCACGGCCCACTGACCGTTCGTGTACGGCTCCGAGTTCATGATCGCCACCGCTGTGGGGCTCAGGCCCGGGATGGGCGGGACGTTGCCCGCTGCCTGGCTCGGTGCCGCGACGACGACGGTGACCGCCGCCACCGCCAGAGCGCTGGTCATCAAGCGCAGTCGCGGAACCCTCCGTGACGTGACTGTCATCTGCCTGCGGCCTTCCGCTCGGGAACGTCAGGAATCTAGTGGACACGGTCGGCCGCCGAAATGCCCGGCCGTCGCGCACCTAGGCCTCCTCGGCACCCCATCTGCCCAGCGCGACGATGGCCTCGTGCAGGGCAAGCCCACGGTCGGTCAGCGCGTAGGCCCGGGTGTTGTGACGGAGGGGCAGTCGGCGGAGAACGCCAGCCGCCTCGAGTTCGCGCAGGCGGGTGGCGAGGATGTTCGTGGGCGCTCCGAGGTCGCGCTGCAGGTCGCCGTAGCGCTGCGGCCCGTCGAGCAGTCGCTCCACGATGAGCAGAGCCCACCGTGCTCCGACGATGTCGAGGGCCGCAGTGAGGTCGCTCACGTGGTGGGGTCGGCGTCCGCCTTCATCCAGAACGGCGAGTAGTGGTAGCCGTCGAGATCGTCGAACTGGCGCTGGTACATGAAGGGGTAGTCGTCGGTGTCGCCGATCCGCCCGCCCGCAGCGCCAGCGCGCTCGACGAGCTCATCGACGGCCTCGCGGCTGGGGAGGTCGAAGGAGACGGTGACCTTCGACGGGGTGTCGGGTCCGCCGATCAGTTCCTCGGAGGCGCCGACGCTGGCGTACATCTCCCGGCTTCCGAGCATGAGGTACTGCTCGGGCGCGATCGCGAAGCAGGAGACGTTGTGATCCGACATCTCCGGATTGAGGGTCCAGCCGAGGGCGGAGTAGAAGGCGGTCGCGCGCTCGACGCTGGCGACGGGGCAGGTGATGAAGAGGCTCATGCGCACATACTTGCAAAATACAAGTGC
>CALGTB010000014.1 GCA_937902285.1 uncultured Actinomycetes bacterium
CAGCGCCTCGGTGACGAGGCGGGTGACCTCGTCGGGGGTCATGGTCAGGGCATCGACGGCCAGCGCCGGCGAGATGCGCACCGTGACGGGCGTGCGCCCGCGACGACGTGCCCCGTAGACGGTGGTGATGGCGTGCACGGGCACGGCCGGGTTCGCCTGCAGGACGGGGATGAGGACGCGCTTGTGCAGGCGGTGCATCGTCCGGTGGTCGGGTGAGCGCGTGCCCTCGGGATAGAGGCCCACCTTGCCGCCGTCCGCCAGCGTGCGGCTCGCCATGTCGAGAGCCCACGTCGTGGACGCCTCGTCGCCTCGACGCAGGGGGATCTGCCCCATGAGCCGGAAGAACACCGCACCCCGCCGCTCGAACACCTCGACCTTCGCGAAGGCCGTCACCCGCCACCAGTGGCTCATGACGGCCACGACCGGATCCATGGCCGACACGTGGTTGCCGACGAGGATGGTGGGCCCGGGCGCCACGTTGTCCGAACCGACCACGTCGACGTCGAGGCGCAGGCGCAGCGCCCGCATGGCCGCGATAGTGGCCCAGTAGGTCCGGGCCCGCCCAGGGCGCCCTATCCGGGTGCCCGGATACAGCCGGCCGCCCTCATGCAGTGCGGCGTCGTAGCTCAGCGGCTCGGGCGTCGTCATGTGTCCATCATGGCGGCAGGGGTCCCGTGCGCAAACTAGGGTCGCAGTCATGGGACGCGGGCCGTTCGCCTCGGCAGCCGTGATGGGACGCGGGCCGTACGCCTCGGCAGCCCTCTTGGGACGCCGTCCGTACGCCACGGCAGCGCTGCTCGCCGCAGCACTCGTCCTGTCGGCCTGCATCGGCGACTCCGAGGTCCGGCCGAGCGCGCTGGCCGGTTCCGCGGGAGCACCGTCCTCGGACGGAGCAGCGGCACGCCTCTCGGACCAGCAGCAGGCCGCGTGGGTGGAGGAGACGCTCGCGTCACTCACCGTCGAGGAGAAGGTGGGCCAGCTCTTCGTTGCGCGCGTCCATGGGACGTCGGCCGACACCCAGGATCCGGAGGCTGTCGACCAGAACCGGGCCGAGCTGGGCGTCGACAACGCGGTGCAGCTCGTCGCGGCCTATCGCGTCGGCGGGATCGTCTACTTCGGCGAGAACGTCACGACGCCGGAGGCCCTGGCCCGGTTCGGGAATGCGGTGCAGGAGGCCGCCTCGCAGCAGCGGGTCGTCATCCCGGTCGTGACGTCCATCGACCAGGAGCAGGGCAGCGTCGCTCGCATCGGCCCGCCAGCCACGCAGTTCCCGGGGAGCATGGCCCTCGGTGCCGGTCGCTCGGCCGAGGATGCGCATCGAGCGGCACTGATCACCGGACAGGAGCTCCGCGCGATGGGAGTGTTCCAGGACTTCGCGCCGGTGAGCGATGTCAACGCCGACCCGTCGAATCCTGTGATCGGGGTGCGCTCGTTCGGCTCACGCCCGGCGCTGGTCTCGACCATGGTGGAGGCCCAGGTGCGCGGCTACCAGGAGGCGGGGATCGCGGCCACGGCCAAGCACTTCCCGGGGCACGGTGACACGTCGGTCGACAGCCACACCGGGCTTCCGGAGATCACGAACGACCGGGCCTCACTGCGCCGTGTCGACCTGAAGCCGTTCCGGGCGGCCATCGCCGAAGGCGTCGACGCGATCATGACCGCCCACATCACCGTCCCGGCCCTCGACCCGACCGGGACGCCGGCGACCCTGTCGAAGCCCGTCCTGACGGGCCTCCTTCGAGATCAGCTCGGCTTCGACGGGGTCATCATCACTGACTCGCTGCGCATGGAGGGCGTGCGCACGACCTACGGCGACGACCGCGTGCCCGTACTGGCGATCCTCGCCGGCGCCGACCAGCTGCTCGACCCACCCGACCTGCCACTGGCCTACGCCTCCGTGCTGACAGCCGTGGGGAACGAGGAGATCACGATCGACCGCCTCGATGCCTCGGTGCGTCGCGTGCTGGCGCTCAAGGCGAGGCTGGGCCTCATGTCCGCGTCGGCTGCCTCGGTGGATACCGCCCTCGTGGAATCGAGCGTCGGCAGGCCCGACAGCCTCGCGACGGCCGCCGGCATCACGGACAGGACGACGACGCTCGTGCGTGACCCTCGCGGTCTCGTCCCTGCGGCCGGCCTCGACGGCGCATCGGTGCTCGTCGTGGGCTGGGGGGAGACGACGACCCAGCGGCTCGCGGACGCCCTGCGGGCGCGGGGCAGCGTGGTCTCCGTGCAGGAGACCGGGGACGCGCCCGGACCGGAGGAGATCGCCACCGCCGTCGCCGCCGCTCGCACGGTGGATCTCGTCGTGGCAGTGACGCACGACGTCTCCGTCCATCGCGAGCAGGCCACGCTCCTGTCGGGGCTGGACGGCACGGGTCGCCCGGTGGTGGCGGCCGGCGTGGGCACGCCCTACGACGTGGCGTGGCTGCCGGACGACATGGCCTATCTGGCCGCCTACTCGTTCCAGCCCGTGGCACTGGAGTCGCTGGTGCGGGTGATCGCCGGTGACGTGCGGCCCTCGGGCCGGCTGCCGGTGTCCATCCCGTCGGCTTCGGATCCGGCCGTGGTCCTGTACCCGTTCGGGTGGCCGAGCGCTGGTAGCGTCGCGGAGGAGTAGGCGAGGAGGGTCGAATGTACGAGCCGACCTGGGAGTCCGTGGCGACGCATCCGCTCCCGCAGTGGTACGACGACGCGAAGCTCGGGGTGTTCCTGCACTGGGGACTGTTCTCGGTTCCTGGATGGGCCACTCAGGTTCCGGACATCCAGGAGCTGCTCCGCACGCACGGACCGAAGGCCATGCTGCGGGACAACCCGTATGCCGAGTGGTACCGCAACACGATGCAGATCGAGGGCAGCCCGACCCAGGCGCATCATCGCGAGGTCTACGGCACCGACTTCGCGTACGACGACTTCATCCCGGCGTTCGATGCCGGCACGGCGACCGCCGACCTCGCCCGCATCGCGTCGGTCTGCCGGGAGGCCGGGGCTCAGTACGTGGTGCTCACCACCAAGCACCACGAGGGCTTCACCCTGTGGCCGTCCGAGCAGGTCCACCGGACGAAGGGCGCCTATCACGCGCGCCGCGACCTGGTGGGAGACCTCGCCGCGGAGGTCCGCGCGGCGGGGATGCGCATGGGCCTGTACTACTCGGGCGGGTACGACTGGCCGTGGAACGACGCCGTCCTGGCGAACCCCGCGGACGCCGCGCTCGCCGTCCCCGCAGACCCGGCCTACCTCGAGTACGCGACCGCCCACGTGCGCGAGCTCATCGATCGCTACGAGCCCTCGGTGCTGTGGAACGACATCTGCTGGCCGGCGGGCGGGAACCTGGCCGCGCTCTTCGCCCACTACTACGACGTCGTCCCCGACGGGGTCATCAACGACCGATGGCTCGAGGCCCACGGCACGGACTCCTCCCTCGCGGCACACCTCGAGCACGCCGTCGGCGATGCGATCCAGCTGCTGTGGAGGTTCATCCCCGAGGGTGCCAAGTCGCTGACGTTCCCCAGCGCCCATCACTTCGACTTCACGACGCCGGAGTACTCGTCGATGACGTCCATCGTCGCCCGGAAGTGGGAGTCCACGCGGGGAGTCGGGCACTCCTTCGGGGCGAATCGCAATGAGCGGCCACAGGACATCGTCACGGCGACCGACCTCATTCGGTCGTTCTGCGACATCGTGTCCAAGAACGGGAACCTGCTCATCGGTGTCGGCCCCGGTCCGGATGGCGTCATTCCGGAGGAGCAGGTGCGGCCCCTCGCCGGGCTGGGCGCCTGGCTGGCGGTCAACGGCGAGGCGATCTACGGCACGCGGCCCTGGCTGGTGGCCGAGGGCGCGACCACGGAGGGCACGCCCGTGCGCATGACCCGTCGCGACGGGGAGGTGTTCGCCATCCTCTGCGGCCTTCCGGGCCGTCGCGACGTCGGGCTCTGGGACCTCGATGCGACCGGCGTCTCCGAGGTGCGGATGCCCGGACTGGGGCAGCCGCTCGCGTGGCTGGTGGAGGACCGCCGACTGTGGGTCGACCTACCCGAGCGCATGCCCGTGGGTGCGGCGCACGTCCTGGCGCTCACGGGCGACGTCCGACCCTTCAGTGCCTGAGGGCAGGCGCGGCTAGTCCACTGTCCGACCGCTGGGGCGGATGAGCAGCCAGTCGCCGCCGAACTCGTCCACGTCGTGGCAGAAGGCCCGCCCGGGCTTGTCGCCGTACCAGGTGTAGAGCGGCCTTCCGCCGTACGTGACCTGCAGCGTGCCGTCGGTGCGGGCCACGGTCCCGAGGAGGCCGGGGCGGGCGCGGCCGGCGGCCACGGGAATGTCGCCCGTGGTGACGACGGGCCATTCCTTGGCGCACTGGCCGTAGCACCGCGACCTGCCGGTGCCGTCCGCGGTGAAGATGTAGAGCGGCAGCCCGGTGGACGTCGTCAGGGTCACGCCGAATCCTGCGGTCCGACCTGAGGTGATGGTGGTGCCCAGCTCGCCGGCCCGGGCGGCCGACGGAACGGCAGCCGCCATGCAGACCGACAGGATCACGATGATCAGGCGCCTAGACACAGAACTCGTTCCCCTCCGGGTCGGTCATGGTCACCCATGTGTGCGGACCCTGCCGGCCCTCATGCAGGATCGTCGCCCCACGCTCGACCAGGTGCGCCCGCACGGCTTCGAGGTCCTGGCCGGGAGAGCGCAGGTCGAGATGCACGCGGTTCTTGGTCGCCTTGGGCTCCGGCACCTGCTGGAAGAGCAGGCGGACCGTGCCGGGGCCGGGCTCGGGACTCACGACGGCCGCCCCGGCGCTCCAGACGAGGCGTCCCGCGTGCTCGGTGGTCTCGTCGGCTGTCGCGTGCCCCTCCGCCACCATCCGACGGATGAAGTCGGCGTCCTGGGGCTCGACGGTCCAGCCCAGCGTCTCGGCCCACCAGTCGGCGAGGGCATGCGGTTCGCGGCAGTCGACGGCAACCTGCACGGTGAGGGGCATGCGCAGGAACCTAGCGAATCCGTGCCGACTCGGAGGGGGAGTCGGCATCGGTGGGCGAGAATGGTTCCGTGGAGACCGCCATCCCCCTCGCCTTCACCGCCTCGTGGGCCAGCGGGATCAACCCCTACCTGCTCGTCCTCATGATGGGGCTGCTCGGCCGGTTCGCGGGCGTCGACGTGCCGCCCGCCTTCGAGCGGGTCGACGTCCTGCTCGTATTCGCTGTGCTCACGGTGGTCGACGCGGTTGCTGACAAGATCATGCTGGTCGACTCCGGGTGGGACGCACTCAACACCGTCATCCGCCCCGTGGCGGGTGGAGTCATCGCCACCCTCATCGCCTCGCCGTACGTCGACCTGCCCACGGCGGCGATCGCCGCGGCGGGCGGCGCCGTCGCCCTCGTGACCCACCTGGCGAAGGCCACCACGCGGCTTGCCGTCAACACCTCGCCTGAGCCCGCCAGCAATGTCGGGGTGTCTCTGCTCGAGGACGCAGCGGTGAGCGGGGTCGTCATCGTCGCCGTGCTGAATCCGTGGGTGGCGGCGGTCATCGCGGGTGTCCTGCTGGTGACCGCTGTCGTCGTGGCGCTGGCCCTCGGGACGGCCGTCCGCGGCGGATGGCGACGACTCACCCGCTCCCGGGCGTAGCGTGGGGGACGTGAAGGCGGTGCGCGACTGATGCGACGTGGCGTGCGAACGCTGCGCATGTCGACCGTGGTCGGCCTTGCGTCGGCCCTCGTGGCCGTCACGGGCTCGACCGCCGTCGTCGCCGTCGACGAGGCGCGCCTCGGGCCGGTGGGCATCGGACAGCGCGTGGTCACCGGCATCGTCGCCGACCTGCCGGCCCTCGGTGACGGCCCGGCGATCCGCCGCTATCAGCGAACAGGGCAGTTCGCGGCGGACCGGGGTCTGGTCGCATCGGCGGCTCGCGCGGCACTGTCGGCGGAGATCGCCGCTGCCTGCCCCGCCGGCCCGGCTCAGTGTGAGGAGAAGAGACTGGCCATCGTGGTCGACGTCGACGACACGCTCCTCGACTGGTACCCGGCGTACGCGCGGCATGGCTTCCGGCTCACGGCCGTCGAGCGTCAGGCCCGCGTGCGGGCGTGCGCGACGCCGGTGATCGGGGCCGTGCGCGACCTCGTCAGGGATGCCCGCACGGCGGGGGTCGCGGTGCTCGTGCTGTCGGGGCGGAGGGACACGGTGCGTTCCGTCACCGCGGCCTGTCTCGAGCGCCGCGGCATCCCGGCGTGGCAGGCGCTGGTCCTGCGGAGGCCCGATCAGGACGCCCTTGCGGCGTCGGACTACAAGGCGCAGGCGATGCGCCAACTGGTGTCGGCCGGCTGGCGGCCGGTGCTGAGCATCGGCGACCAGGTCGGCGACGTCACGGCGGCCAGCGGCGTCGCGGGATTCCTGCTTCCGAACCCGCTCTACCGAGCACGCTGACGTCACTGCGTGGGCGGACCTGCCGACTTCAGCTCACGCCCGAAGGCATGCGTGTAGGGCATCCCGCCGAGGTCGAGCAGGGCATCGCGCACGGCATCGGTGATCGCGTTGGCCGACATGGCCGTGACGTCGATGTCGAGCGGCGCCGAGAAGCGGACATCCACCGTGCGACGGCCGCGGCGCGTTCCGGGGTACGCGACTGTCATGGCATGCACCGGGATGCCGGGGTTGGCCTGGAGCACGGGCACGAGGATGCGTCGGTGCAGGCGGTGCAGTGAACGCCCGTCCGGCGAGCGCGTGCCCTCGGGGTAGAGCGCGAGCTTGTTGCCCTCGGCCAGTGCGTACGAGGACATCGCGAGCGCCCAGTTCGTGGACTCCTCGTCGCCGCGCACCAAGGGGATCTGCCCGGTCATGCGGAAGAACACCGCTCCCGGGGCGCGGAACACCTCGACCTTCGTGAAGAACGTCAGGCGGAACCGGTTCGCGACGCCGACGACGATCGGGTCCATGAGGGACAGGTGGTTTCCGACGAGGATCGCCGGCCCCGGTGCGATCTGCGCTGCACCGGTGGCGCGGATGCGCCAGCGCAGGCGCAGCGCCTGGGCCAGGACGAAGAGGGGCCAGTAGGCCCAGCCGCGGCCCGGACGCCCGATCTTGGTGGGGCGGTAGATCTGACGGCCGCGTGCCAGCGCCTCGTCGTAGGAACCAGGTGGAGCCGTGGCCATGGCCACATCCTGCAAGAGCGCGCTCATGCTGTCAGGGATTGCGGGCCTCGTGTCCTGATCGGACCCGTGCCAGCCGCGGGCCGTGTCTGCTTGGATCCCCGCATGGCCACCGTCGTGATCCTCCCGTCCGTGCTCGGCGTCCGTCAGGGCGTTCTGGACGCCGCCGAGCGAATTCGTGCTGCGGGCCATGAGGCCCGCATCGTGGACCTCTACGGCGGACGCGTCTTCGACGAGTACGGGCCGGCCCTCGCCTACGCCGAGGAGGAGCTCGGCCACGAGGTGCTCATGCAGCGCAGCCTCGACGGCGTCGCGGACCTGCCTGACGGCTTCGTGCCGCTCGGGTTCTCCCTCGGCTGCGTGATGGTCGTCCACCTCGCCACGAGCCGTGCCGTGTCAGGTGCTGTGATGATCGCCGGGGCCCTTCCGGCATCGGCGTTCGGCGACGGTCGATCGTGGCCGGCAGGCGTCGACGCCCAGACCCACGCGATGCTCGAGGACCCCTGGCGCGAGCCGGACATGATCGCCGCGGCCAGTGCCGAGCTCGCGGCGGGTGGTGCGGTGCTCGAGGTGTTCGACTATCCCGGCACGGGGCACCTGTTCACGGACGCGTCGCTGCCTGACGAGTACGACGAGGCGGCAACCGAGCTCCTGTGGAGCCGCGTACTGCCCGTCGTTCACGCCCGCGACTGACGAAGGACGGGGTGTCAGAGGTCGACGGTGCCGCCGACCACGGTCCAGCACCGTCCGCCGACCCAGATGGTGTCGCCGTCACGTTCGACCGTGATGCGTCCCGCGCGATCGAGCGCCGTGCCCTGGGCGGCCTGGTAGGAGTCCGGGGCCCGGCCGGAGCCGATGAGCCACTGGGCGACGGCGGCGTTGAGCGACCCCGTGACCGGATCCTCGGTGAGCCCGGCGACGCCAGGGAAGAACGCGCGCAGTTCGAAGGCGATCGCCGATCCGTCCGGATGCGGCCCCACCACTCCGATGTCCATTCCGTCGAGCAGGCCGGAATCGGGCTCCAGATCGAGGACGTCCTGAGCCGTGGCAAGCAGCACGCCCATCCACGTCGGCCCGTTGTCGCACCACGCGTGATCGACGATGGCGGACCGGTCGATGCGCAGGGCGCGGGCAACCCGGTCGACATCCGTGTCGTCGAGGGGCCCGGTGCGCAGCAGCGGGGGAGCGGCGAAGGAGAGGAGCCCTGCGGGTCCGATCCGCACGGGCACGAGCCCGGCGCCGCACTCCTGGACCACGTGCGCGTCCTTCGGGACGCCTCCGGCCGCCAGCCACGCGTGGCAGGTGCCGAGCGTCGGATGGCCCGCGAACGGCAGTTCGCGTCCCGGGCAGAAGATCCGCACGGAGTAGTCGGCGTCCGGGCGCGTCGGCGGTCCGACGAACGTGGCCTCGGACAGGTTGGTCCACTCAGTGAACCGCAGCATCTCGTCGGCCGATAGACCCTCGCGGTCGAGCACGACGGCCACGGGGTTGCCCCGCAGCGGCTCGTCCGAGAAGACGTCGACCTGGGCGAATGGACGGTTTCGGGGCATGCGGTGAATATGCCATCCGCGCTGTCGGCTGGGTGTCCGGGGCACGCCAATGGGACCATGACGTCGTATCGGAGGTCATCGTCAGGCGAGGAGCGAGCATGGTGACGCGGAGTCCCGCGATCCGGGCGCAGTCGGCTGATGACGCCGCTGGTGTGCGGCTACTGCTCGCGGACGCCTTCGCGGCGGAGCCTGAGGTGGTCGGCCTCGAGGAGGCGCTGGCGCAGCGTGGCGACAGCCACGGCTTCGTCGCCGTTGTCGATGGGTCGATCGCGGGGCACGTGCGCCTGACGCGGGGCTGGGTGGACGCCCCCGAGGCGCTGGTCAGCGTCCTCGTCCTCGGGCCGCTGTCGGTCGCACCCGCCCTCCAGGGACGTGGCGTGGGTCGGTCCCTGGTCTCCTTCGCCCTGGCCGAGGCCGAGAGGCTCGGTGCGCCCGCGGTGCTCCTCGAGGGCGACCCGGGCTACTACGCGCACCTGGGATGGCGGCCGGCGTCCGACCTGGGCATCACTCCGCCCTCGGACCGGATCCCCGCGCCCGCCTGCCAGGCGGTCGCCCTCCCGGCCTACGAGCCCTGGATGCGCGGCCGGCTGGTCTATGCCGACACCTTCTGGGAGCACGACTGCGTCGGGCTGCGTGGCCCGCGGCTCCATGAGGTGAACGAGGCCCTCGGGCGGCC
>CALGTB010000015.1 GCA_937902285.1 uncultured Actinomycetes bacterium
GGCGTGCGCCCGTTCACGGTGAGCTCACGGCGCCCACAGGTATGTCAGGAGAGCCGGAATTTGATCACAATTTAGTTTCCGCGAATCTGACGCGTCAATCGAATTGTCGGACCAGTCACCTACGTTTGCTGTCATCCAGCACACACGCCGAAGGAGCCGTCCAATGTCAAAGTCATCAAAGCCAGCGAGCTCGACCAAGCCGTCCAAGTCTGCCGTTAGCAAGGCAGGTCGCGTTCTCGCCACGCCTTCATCCTCGAAGCCGGCCAAGTCGCAAGCAGGAAGCACTTTAGGCAAGGCCTGACCCGTCCGGTCGGTCGAGTAGAAGACGGGCGAAGGTTGATGAGCACGTTCAGTCAATCGTCGTCTCTCGAGGTAGTGACACAGTCTGCGGTGGTTTGCCCGTCACCGAATTGATAGAGACGCGCGCCGCCGACCGGCGTTAGGAGCGCGGTCGCAGGATTCCAACGTGGTCGGCGTCCGGTGCCGGGGGCGCGAGTTTCGAGGACCGCACCGCCGTGTCATCGCCCCCGACCCGATTGCTGCGCTCCGTCAACGCAACGAGGCCGAGGTGCCGATCGGATGTGTAACACGAAGCACGCCCTTTTTGATCCTTGATCCGCGTTAGAATCGCGCAGTCGACGAGTTCCGTCAGCGCGCGTTGAGCTGCAGTCGTCGACACGCGATATCGATCCGAAACCCCCGATACCGTAAGTACGGGAGTGTCTGACAGGTCCGTGAGGATAGAAGTCAGAACGGAGCCCGCTCGCGGCTTAGCTGGTACGAGCCCCTGCGTCGTCCTGTAGGACACAAGTTGCTGTCGTAACTCCTCGTCGAGGCTGTGGCATTCCTCGACGAGAAGAACGGCGGCGTCGGCCGCACGAACGCACGCTTCGCTGAAGCTAACGATCCACTCATCCAAGCGAGAGGGTGACGCGCGATACGCGTTCAGTCCCGCGATGTAGGAGTTCGGGTTGCCGGCGAACACCGTGCTAATCGGGATGAGCGTGTGTTGTAGGGCCCCTGCACGTTTGAGCACCGTGTGGATGAGCGCGCGCCCGGTACGTCCGTTGCCGTCTACGAACGGGTGGATGGTCTCGAACTGGGCATGGGCGATGGCTGCACGGGCCACGGGGTTGCCGCGAGTGTGAGATACGAAGTGTGCGAGGTCTTCCGTAAGCCTGTGGACTGTGTCTTCCGGCGGCGGGATGAAATCGGCGCGAAGTGGACTCCATCCCGTCCCGCCCACCCAGTTCTGCTCCCTGCGCAGGCCGTACGCGAGGTCGGGAGCAATGGTGTGTTGGAGGTCTTCGATATCTCCGACCGTAATCGGCCGTTCGACGCCGGCCAGGTGGTTGACGGCACTTTCAGTGGCATGAACGTTGGCGAGTACTGCTAGAGCTACCGCGTCACCGCGCTTGAGTGTTTCCGCGATCGCAAGCTTCTTCGGCGTGACTCGGTTGCCTTCGATCCACGACGACGAGATCGACTCGGATCGGATTAACAAGTGGTTGAGATAGTTGCCACGACCGCCGATGCGTTCGTCCGCTCGAACGAGAGCGCTGAGCGCATCTTCTGCCGCTTCTGACGCGTACTCTGAAAGCGCAGGTAGATCTACGCCGAGTTCGTCGGGAATGTAGGCGAGGTAACGGCCTGGGGTGCGGTCCGCTCTTGAAAGACCTGACGTGTCCGTCGGGTTCCATAGCCTTTCGACCTGGGTTGGCATGATCGCACTCCTCCTTCTTCTTCCTCGTCTAACGTTGGCGCTACTTCCAACTATTCCAACTTTAGTTTACTAACGTTGGAATTCTCCGCGCTATTCCAACTTTGTCAACGACCGTGGCTTTCCTGCGTGGAATACCGAAAACAGGACGATTTGACAGGGACGCTAGGCTCGAATCGGGCTTTAGCCCGACTTGCCCCTGCGGGGTTCGAGCTAGGCGACCTGTAGGAAGACAACCTCCGACACGCGGCTCTCCCGGGAACTCATCCCGGACCGCGAACTTGCGGACAGATCCGCGCATCAGCGGCTAGGAAGTCGAATCAACAGGTCGGCCCAGGAGCGGCGGTGCTCATCGTCGGACGGCGGGGACCAGGTGTCCCTCGAGGAAATCGTCAAGGTCCCTTCGGCGGATTCTGACCAGTCGACCGACCTTGAGGAACGGGAGCCGGCGCTCGTGGGTGAGTCGCCGAATGAAATGCCCTGTGACGTTCAGGTAGTCGGCAGCCTGATCCAGTGTGAGCAGTTCTCGGCTAGGCAAATGACGCGGGGTGGCGGACCGGCGCCTGGGAGTGGCGAGTTCGAGCTGGTCCATGTCTGTCCTCCTTCTCTCGAGCCGCTCGGATCAATTCCCAAAGCGGCCGAGCGGCGCTGTACCGCTCCACCCTCTCAACGACGTGACCCCCTTGGTGGCGCGCAAGTTTCCGCGACTCGACCGGGGACTAGAGGTCTTGGGGCCAAGAACGACAGCCTCCGCGAGCCATTTCGTGCCCCGAGCGTGCCCCCAACGTGCCCCGAAAGGAGCGCGAAAGGGCGGCCAGGGGCACGAATGAGGATTGTCGAATGTTATGGTGTGGACGTGAAAAACCCTTGTATACCAACAATTCTCGGTGGAGCGGGTGACGGGAATCGAACCCGCACTGTCAGCTTGGGAAGCTGATGTTCTGCCATTGAACTACACCCGCGAACGCGTTGATTATGCCAGCACGGCCGGGTCGGGGGGTCGGGGCGGGCTCGAGATCCCTCTGGGCGTTCGACGCCGGGTACTGTCGGCGAGCGAGCAACTCGCGGTGCCGGAGGGGGAAGCGTGCAGTCAGTGGTGGCCGTGCGCGACGTCCTGGTCCGATGCCGCTGGTACGCGGTCGCCGGAGCCGTGTCGTCGATCGCCGCCACTCTCCGCTCCCGCGAGCCCGTCCGCGTCACGTACGACGGCCGCGACTGGCGGCATGCGTGGGGTGACTCGCACACCCTCTACAGCGAGGTCCCGTGGTCGGCGCCGCGCCAGCTCACCGAGCAGTTCCTGCCCCTGTTCTTCCACGACTACCGGCCCGGTCCCGGCGATCTGGTCGTCGACTGCGGGGCCGGGATCGGCACGGAGATCCGCGCTCTGTCGCAGCAGGTCGGGACCACGGGCCGGGTGATCGCGATCGAGGCCGGCGCGGACGCCCACCGCCGGCTCGCGCGGATGGTGGCGGACCTTCCGGTGCCGAACGTCGAGGCGATCCAGGTCGCGGTCTCGGACTGGTCGGGCGCGGGGGCGTTCCTCTCGACCGACGGCATCGACGGAGCCGCCGACTACCTCGTGCGCGCGAGCAGCGGGCCGGAGTCGCTGACCGGCACGGTGCAGGTCGCGACACTCGAGGAGGTCCTCCAGTCACGAGGCGTCGAGCGGGTCGACTACCTGCGGATGAACATCGAGGGCGAGGAGGCTCGGGCACTGCGCGGGCTCGGCCGCCTGCTGCCGGAAGTGCGTCATGTGTGCGTGAGCTGTCACGACTTCACCGGGCGGCCCGGGGACCGCACCCACGACGAGGTCCGCGCCCTCCTCACGGACAGTGGCTTCGAGGTGAGCGGCTACCCGGGGGCGCTGCCCGGCTCGGCGGCGTCGTTCTACGTGTACGGACGACGCCCCGCGTCGTAGCCGCGGGAGGAGCCCGTCAGGGCAGGGCGAGCCAGTCCACCCGCTCGCCGGTGCGTGCGCCCTCGGCCGGGATGAGCGCGTAGCCGGTCGACGCCGCCAGGCCCCGCAGCATCGCCGACCCGCTCAAGGGCGCGAGCCGGAACCCGTCCGCCCCCAGCGTGCCGGCGACGAGCCGCTGCTGGCCGGTCCGGCCGGTGACGTCCACGGCCAGCGGCACCTGCAGGAGGGGCCGCTCGGGCCGACCGAGCAGCGCGTCGACGAGCGGGAAGCCGAGCGTGAGCAGCGCGACGACGGCGGCCTGGGGGTTGCCGGGCAGCGCCACGAGCGGCCGGTTCCCGATGCGGGCCAGCAGCATCGGGTGACCGGGACGCACGGCCACCTGGTCGACCACGAGGCTCCCCCCGACGGCAACGATGGCCGCGCGGAGGTGGTCGCGCGGGCCCGCCGCCGTGCTGCCCGTCGTCACCACCAGGTCGCCGTCCGCATCGGCGAGGGCGGCGCAGAGGGCGTCGAACGAGTCGGGCACCGCGACGCCCGACGAGCAGTCGGCGCCGGCCCGGGCGAGCCAGGCGGGCACCTGCGGCCCGAGCGCATCGCGGATGAGGCCGCCGCGTGCGACGCCGGACTCGAGCAGCTCGTCCCCCAGCAGGAGCAGCGCCACGCGGGGTCGGCGGGTGACGGACACGGTGTCGTGCCCGGCGGCCGCCAGGAGCCCGAGCAGCGCGGGCGACAGCTCGGTGCCCTCCTCGGCCAGCAGCTCGCCGGCTCGGCACTCCTCGCCTGCGTGCCGGATGTCGTCAGGTGTCGCCGGGCCGCTCAGCCGGTCCCCGTCGAGGATGCCGCGCTCGCTGCGCAGCACGGCGTCGGCGCCCGCGGGGGTGGGTGCTCCGGTCGCGATGCGCATCGCGGTTCCGGGACGCAGCGGCCCGGGCGCGGAGTCGCCCGCGTGCACGGTGCCGGTGACGGTCCAGGGTGCGGCTCCGCTGACGGCCCAGCCGTCCATGGCCGACGCGTCGAACCGCGGTAGGTCGGTGAGGGCGTGGACGGGGGCGGCCAGGATCCGTCGGTCGGCCCCGCGGATGCCGATCGACTCCGCGGGCAGTCGGCTGCCGAGGCCCCGCGCCAGCGCACGGGCGTGCAGCCACGGTGCGTCGACGACGACGGGGGCCGGTGGGGACGAGGTCATGCGGTGGGCGGCCACTCCCGGGCCAGGTCGTTGACGCGGCGCGCGGCCTCCTCGAGAGACAGCCCGCGGGCGACGGCGTACCCCACGAGGTAGGTGGTGACCGGAGCGGCTGGCCGCTCGACGCCGTGGGCCGCCTCGCGGGCCACGTCGAGCACGGTGTCGACGTCGATGTCCCGGGGGATCCCGAGGGCTGCCGTGGCTGCCGCGATCCACTCGTCCATGGTGCTCCCGTCGCTCGTGCCCTCTGGTTCGTCGGGCCTCACGCTACGCCGTGCCGCGGCCAGGTCGTCGGGAGTGTCGATGTCGAGCAGGCGGTCGGAGAGGCTCCCGCCGATCCGCGTCTCGGCCATCGCCATCAGTCCCTGCAGCTCGCGCACCGCTCGATCCCGCGGGTCGCCCAGGGCCGCCAGGGCGGCGTGCAGGGCCGGGACGCGGTAGGCCGCAGCGAGCTGCTGCCGGCGCCCGCTCCCGTCGACCGACACGACGGCGTCGACCTCGGTGCCGGTGGACGCCAGCTCATCGGCCAGCCGGCCGAGGACCGGGCCGGCGAACGGCATGTCCACGGCGGCCACGACGACGATGGGGGTCGCCACGAGAGGCAGTCCGCAGGCGATGCCGGACACCGGCCCGCCATCGGGCTCCGGCTCGCTCACCACGGTCACGGCGCGTGGCAGCCGCCCGGGATCGGGCCCGACAAGCACGCACGGCACGTGCGCGGGGATGCCCGCCTGCACGGCGCGCGTCTTGAGCCGCGAGCGGATCTGGCTCGCGGTCAGCCGGGTGCCGTTGCGGCCCACGAAGAGGGCGGGCTGATCGGGCCTGGCGATCGCCTCGCGCAGCGCCAGCCAAGCCCGGAGCGCCGTCAACGCGGCGCCGCCCACCGGCACGCTGCGGCGCTTGCTGCCCTTGCCGAGCACGTGGGCCTCGCCCGCGTCGGCGTCGATCCAGCCCAGCGCCTCGGCGCTGGCGCGTGCGTCCAGGCCGACGAGTTCGGCGATGCGCAGGCCGCTGCCGTACAAGAGCTCGACGATGCAGGCATCGCGCGCCTCGAGCACCGGATCGCCGGCCGCGTTGCGGTGCTCGGCGAGCGCCACCGAGTGATCCACCGACAGCGCCTTGGGCAGCGGCTTGGCCGCCTTGGGCGCACGCACGCCGGCGACCGGATTGGCGGCCACCTCGCCATT
>CALGTB010000016.1 GCA_937902285.1 uncultured Actinomycetes bacterium
GAGGCCGCCATCGACCTCGCCGGCATCGTCGCGCATGTCACGCTCATCGAGTTCGACGGCGCGCTGCGGGCCGACGAGGTGCTGCAGCGCAAGCTGAGGAGCCTGCCCAACGTCGACATCATCGTGAGCGCGCTGACGACCGAGGTGATCGGCGACGGCAGCCGCGTCACCGGGCTGGTCTACGACGACCGCGGCACCGGAGACGAGCATCGTGTCGACCTCGACGGCGTGTTCGTCCAGATCGGACTCCTGCCCAACACCGAGTGGCTGGCCGGCTCCGTCGAGCTCTCGCCGCGCGGGGAGATCGTGGTCGACGACCACGGGCGGACCTCGCTGCCCGGCGTCTTCGCCGCCGGCGACTGCACCACGGTGCCGTACAAGCAGATCGTCGTGGCGCTCGGAGCCGGGGCGACGGCGGCCCTCAGCGCGTTCGACCACCTCATCCGCACCTCGGCACCGGCAGAAGCGGCGATCGCCGCGGAACCAGCGCTCGTCTGACCTAGCCTTGGTGCGGCACGCAGGCCAGGGCGGGGAGGAACCATGACGAGAACGGCGCTGCAGACCTACCTGGACGGCGTGGAGACGATCTCCGAGCCGACCGTGCTGGCCCTCGACAAGGCGATCCGCACCGCCCACCCGGGATTCGACGTCGCGATCAAGTACGGGATCCTCATGTACGCCATCGACGCCGACTGGCGCACCTGGGTGTGCGCCGTCGAGGCAACCAAGAAGCGGGTGTCATTGCGGTTCCTGTACGGAGTCCTTCTCGACGACCCCCAGAGCGTTCTGCGCAAGGGATCGTCTGTGCTCATGACGTGGGACTTCGCACCCGGAGAGGCGATCAGCCAGAAGGCCGTCCGTGCCTACGTCGCCGAGGCCGTCGCCAAGAAGGCCGAGTACGTCGCCAACAGCGCGGAGGTCCAGGCGAAGGCGCGGGCGATCAAGCCGACGCGAGCCGGATCCACGGGTCCTTCAGTTCGACCATGATCGACTCGAGGGCCAGCTGCGGAGTCACGTTCGCCTCGATCTGCTGGCGTCCGTAGGCCAGCGCCTGCAGCCGGCGCCCGGTGTCGTTGGCGGTGCTGCGCTCGGCGAGCTGCCCGAGCTGGGGGCGCATCTCCTCGTTGATGAGCGACACGCTGCCGTCGAGCTGGATGACCAGCACGTCGCGGTACAGGCCCATGAGGTCGAGCAGGGCGCGATCGACCTGGTCGCGGACGGTGCGGGTGCGACGCGTCTTCTGCCTGCGGGTGAGCTCCTTGGTGGCGGACTCCGCGAGCTTCTTGATGCGGCTGCGCGTGGCACCCTCGGCACCGTCGCCGAACTGGGCCAGAACGTTGGCGCTCTCGGCCTCGTCGAGCGGATCCGTGATCGCCTTCGCGTCCTCGGTGGCCGCACTGAGAAGGTTGGCCGCGCTGGCGAAGCATGATGGAACGTCGTGGAGGCCGAAGGGGATCCGCATCACCTCCTGCCGGCGGAGACGCACATGCTCGTCGCGGGCCAGCCCGCGGGCCCGCCCGATGTGGCCCTGCGACGCCCGGGCGGCGAACGACGCGAGGGCGATGTCGATGCCGTAGTGATCGACGAGCAGCTGGGCCACGTCGGCGGTGGACGGCGTGCGCAGCGGGACGTGCCGCGTGCGGGAGGAGATCGTGGGCAGGACGTCCTCGACGCTCGGGGCGCACAGGATCCACACGGTGTGCGGCGGCGGCTCCTCGAGGGACTTCAGCAGGACGTTGACGGCCTGGTCGGTGAGGCGATCGGCGTCCTCGACCACGATGACGTGCCACGGCCCCTTGATGGGCGACATCGACGACCGCATCACGAGGTCGCGCGCCTCCTCGACGCGGTAGCTCAGGCCGTCGGTGGAGACCAGCTCGACGTCGGCGTGGCCGCCGAGGGGCGCCGTGCGGCAGGCCTCGCACACGCCGCAGCCGTCCTCGGGGCAGACCAGCGACGTGGCGAAGCAGGTGGCTGCGGTCGACCGGCCGGAGCCGGGCGGACCGGTGATCAGCCACGCGTGCGTCATCGACGGGCCCGGCTCCCCCCGCCGGATGAGCTCGGCGTCGCCCACGGCGCGCGAGAGCTCCTCGACCGCCTGCGGCTGGCCGATGAGCTGGTCCCAGATGGGCGGGGTCACGCGGCCGCCAGGTCGACGAGCACGCGCCGGAGGATGGCCGCCGCAAGGGCGTCGACCTCCTGCCCCGCGTCGAGCACGAGGTAGCGCCCCGGGTCCTGTGCCGCGATGGTGAGGAAGGCGGCACGGACGGTCTCGTGGTACTCGATCGGCTCGGCCTCGAGGCGGTCCGGGGTGGACAGCCGCGACAGCCCGACCTGCGGGCTGATGTCGAGCACGATCGTCAGGTCGGGAACCAGGTCGTGGGTGGCCCACAGGCTGAGGTCCCGCACGTGCTCCGGACCGAGGTCACGGCCGTAGCCCTGGTAGGCCACCGAGGAGTCGAGGTAGCGGTCGCAGATCACGACGTAGCCGCGCTCGATGGCCGGCCGCACCACCCGTGCCACGTGCTCACCGCGCGCGGCGGCGAACAGCAGGGCCTCGGCGCGCGGGTCGAGGCCCTCGAACTCGGGGCTCAGCACGATGTGCCGGATCTGCTCCGCGGCCGGCGTGCCGCCGGGCTCGCGGGTGCGGACGACCGGATGACCGGCGTCGAGCAGCGCCTGCGTCAGCAGCGCCTCCTGGGTCGACTTGCCCGCGCCCTCGCCGCCCTCGAAGGCGATGAAGTACCCGCGCCGGTGCGACGGCATGGCTAGAGGGATCCCGCTGTCGCCGGGGTCTTCTTGGCTGCCGCCTTCTTCGCTGTCGTCTTCTTCGCAGGCGCCTTCTTCGCCGCCTTCTTCACGACGCGCTTGGTGGTCTGCTTCGGGGCGCCGCCCTCGAGGGCCTCCTTCGCGCGGCGCTCGGAGAGCAGGTCGCTGGCGCGCTCGACGGAGATGCTCATGGGGTCGTCGGCCACGCGCAGCGAGGCGTTGGTCTCGCCATCGGTGACGTAGGGGCCGAAGCGGCCGTCCTTGACGACGATGGGCTTGCCCGACGTCGGGTCGTTGCCCACCTCGCGCAGCGGCGGCTTGGCCTCGCCCCGGCCCCGGCGGGGCTTGGGCTGCGCGAACAGCGCCAGCGCCTGCTCAAGGTCGACGGTGAAGATCTCGTCCTCGCTCGCCAGCGAGCGGGAGTCCTTGTCCTTCGTCAGGTAGGGGCCGTAGCGGCCGTTCTGCGCGGTGATCTCCACTCCGTCGGCCGGATCGACGCCGACCAGGCGCGGCAGGCTGAGGATGCGCAGAGCCTGCTCGAGCGTGATCGTGGTCAGGCTCATGTCGGAGAAGAGCGAGGCGGTGCGCGGCTTGGCGGACTTCGGGGAGCCCTCGGGCAGCACCTCGGTGACATAGGGGCCGTAGCGGCCCGTCTTCGCGACGATCACGAGGCCGGTGTCGGGGTCCTCGCCGAGCTCCCGGTCGCCGGAGGGCTCCGCGAGCAGCTTCTCGGCGACCTCGGCGGTCAGCTCGTCCGGGGCCATGGCGACCGGGATGTTGGCCCGCTCCTCCCCCCGCTCGACGTAGGCGCCGTAGCGGCCCACGCGCAGGGAGGCGTCGGAGCCGGGGATGGGCATGGTCGCGATGGCTCGGGCGTCGATCGCGCCGAGGTCCTCGGTGAGGGGCTTGACGCCGGGGAAGTCGCCGCTGACGCTGTGCCCGCCGCGCCAGAACGCCTCGAGCTGCGTGACGCGGTCGGCCTGGCCGGTCGCGATGAGGTCGAGGACCTCCTCCATGTTGCGGGTGAAGTCGTAGTCGACGAGCGCGGTGAAGTGCTCCTCGAGGAGGCGGACGACGGCGAACGCGGTGAAGCTGGGGACGAGCGCCGACCCCTTCTTCCAGACGTACCCGCGGTCGACGATGGTCGACATGATCGAGGCGTAGGTCGACGGCCGGCCGATGCCGAGCTCCTCGAGCCGGGCGACGAGCTTGGCCTCGGTGAAGCGGGCGGGGGGCGTGGTGGAGTGACCCACCGGCTCGAGCTGCGAGGCGCTCAGGGACTGGCCCTCGCTCAGTGCGGGAAGCTCGCGCTCGCGGTCGTCGTCGTCGGCCTCCTCGACGATGTCCTTCAGCGCCGCGTAGAAGCCAGGGAAGACGACCACCGTGCCGGAGGCGGTGAACTCGGCGTCGGTTCCGTCGGCTGCCTGGGCGCCGAGCTTGACCGTGGTCGTCGCCACCTGCGCGTTCACCATCTGCGACGCGACGGTGCGCTTCCAGATGAGGTCGTAGAGCGCGAACTCGTCTCCGCTCAGCTCGCCCGACACCTCGCCGGGGGTGCGGAAGGAGTCGCCCGCGGGGCGGATGGCCTCGTGCGCCTCCTGGGCGTTCTTGACCTTGCTCTGGTAGCGCC
>CALGTB010000017.1 GCA_937902285.1 uncultured Actinomycetes bacterium
TAGGTGGCCCCGCTCAGCTCGCACGCGCGGTCGAGGATGCCCCGCGTCGTGTCGATCTCGTAGAGGTTGTCCACCCCCTGGAGGATCGTCGCCATGCGCTCGAGGCCCATGCCCGTGTCGATGTTCTTGGCAGGCAGCGGCTGACGGATGTCGAAGTCGGTCTTCGAGCGCACGGCGGAGAGCTCGTCCTGCATGAAGACGAGGTTCCAGACCTCGAGATAGCGGTCCTCGTCGGCCTCGGGTCCGCCCTCGCGCCCATGCTCCGGGCCGCGGTCGTAGTAGATCTCCGAGCAGGGGCCGCCGGGACCGGGCACGCCCATCGACCAGTAGTTGTCCTTCGCGCTCCGCCGCTGGATGCGGTCGAGGGGAACGCCCACCGTGCGATGCCAGATGTCGAGGGCCTCGTCATCGTCCTGGTAGACGGTGGCCCAGAGCTTCTCCTCCGGGAACCCGTAGCCGCCGTCCGACACTGACTTGGTGAGGAGGTCCCACGCGAGGGGGATCGCCTCCTCCTTGAAGTAGTCGCCGAAGCTGAAGTTGCCGGCCATCTGGAAGAAGGACGCATGGCGCGCCGTCTTGCCGACCTCCTCGATGTCGAGCGTGCGCACGACCTTCTGGACGCTCGTCGCCCGGGGGTAGGGCGGCGGCGCCTCACCGAGGAAGTAGGGCTTGAACGGCACCATCCCGGCGTTGACGAACAGCAGGGTGGGATCGTCGAGGAGCAGCGACGCCGACGGGATCACCTGGTGCCCCCGGTCGGCGAAGTGCCGCAGGAAGCGACTACGGATCTCAGCGGAGTCCACGAGTGCTCTCCTGGGTCTCGGGTGCGGGCGTTCGACGGGCCTGGGCGAGCACGCGTGCGGCGGCGGCTCCAGGGGCGGTGCTGGCGGGCGGGGTCCACGCGGCGGCCTGTGACGCCAGGCCACGCGCGGCGGACACGGCCGTCACGGCCGAGATCCCGACCTGCTGCGCGCTGAGCACGACACCGCGCTCGCGGGCGTCCGCGAGCGCCTGCTGGGCACGCCGGTAGGCGTAGATGCCCCCGGCGGCCCCGACGGCCACCCACACGATCCTTCGCATGGGGAGCAACTCTAACGGTCGGTGCTGCGGCGCATCGCCTGCAGTCGGGCGGCGATGTCCCCCCAGGCAGCCTCCGCACCGTGGGCGGTCGGCCGGTAGTACGTCCGGTCGGCGAGCGGGTCGGGCAGGTACTGCTGGGCGGCCACCGCACCGGGCAGATCGTGCGGGTAGACGTAGCCGCGCCCGTGCCCGAGCGCCGCGGCCCCCGGATAGTGACCGTCGCGCAGGTGCGGCGGGACCCGCCCGATCCCGCCGGCCTTGACGTCGGCGAGGGCCGAGCCGATCCCGATCACCACGGCGTTCGACTTCGGCGCGAGCGCCGCGTGGATGGTGGCGTGGGCGAGGATGATCCCGCCCTCGGGCATCCCGATCATCGCCACCGCCTGGGCCGCCGCCACGGCGGTCTGCAGGGCGCTCGGATCGGCCATGCCGATGTCCTCGCTGGCCAAGATCATCAGCCTGCGGGCGATGAAGCGCGGGTCCTCCCCCGCCTCGATCATGCGGGCCAGGTAGTGCAGGGCCGCGTCGGGATCGCTGCCGCGGACGCTCTTGATGAACGCGCTGATGACGTCGTAGTGCTGGTCGCCGTCCTTGTCGTACGGCACGGACGCCTGCTGCACCGCCCTCTCGGCGTCGGCGAGCGTCACCGTCGACTGGCCCGTCGCGAGCGCGGAGGTCGCAGCCGCGTCGAGCCCCGTGAGTCCCCGGCGCGCGTCGCCGTTCGCCGTGCGCACCAGGTGCGCCACCGCGTCGTCGTCGACCTCCACGGCGCCCGCCAGTCCCCGCGGGTCGGTGAGGGCGCGGCGCAGGACGTCCTCGACATGACGGTCGCTCAGGGGCGACAGCGACACCACGACACTGCGTGACAGCAGCGGCGAGATCACCGAGAAGTTCGGGTTCTCGGTGGTGGCGGCGATGAGGGTGACCCATCCGTTCTCGACCGCCGGCAGGAGCGCATCCTGCTGGCTCTTGCTGAAGCGGTGGACCTCGTCGATGAACAGAACGGTGCCCCGACCATGCATGCCGAGCCCGTCGCGGGCCCGCTCGATGACCGCGCGCACGTCCTTGACGCCGGCCGTCACCGCGGACAGCTCCACGAACGACCGCCCGCTGCCCGCCGACAGGAGCGACGCGAGCGTGGTCTTCCCGGTCCCCGGGGGGCCCCAGAGGATGACGGAGACGACGGGCGAGTCGTGCGCTGCGGTGATGAGGGTCCGCAGGGGCGAGCCCGGAGCCAGGGCCTGCTCCTGGCCGACGACCTCGTCGAGGGTGCGCGGCCTCATGCGCACGGCCAGCGGGGCGGACGACCGTGCCGATGAGACGCCGTCGTCGAACAGGGTCATGGCGTCACCCTAGGCCCGCCGCCAGCGCTCAACGAGGCAGGCGCAGGAGGCCGGAGCGGTACTGTCCCGTCTCGCGGAACCCCAGCGCCGAGTAGGTGCGCCGACCGGCCTCGTTCTCGGCGTACATCTCCAGGAAGATCGTCGGCGCCCCCTCGCCCCGTGCCTTCTGCATGAGCAGCAGGCAGGCCTCCCGCGCATGGCCCCTCCCTCGGGCGTGAGGGACCGTGCACACGCTCAGCAGGCCCGCGGAGCCGTTGGCACGACGGCGCTCGGCCGCGACGGCGACGAGCTCGCCGTCCTCCTCGACCCCCGCCCAGCGCGTCACCAGCGGATCACCGGCGAACGTCTCGGCCGACGTCGAGTGGGCGAGGACGGCATCGATGCGCGTGTCGTCGGGCAGAAGCTCGACAGCGGCCGAGGGTCGGGACGGAACGTCGCCCGGATCGATGAACCACAGGCACCAGTAGCCGGGGTCGGGGCTGCGCAGGCGCGCCGGCAGCGCGTCGAAGGCAGTGGCCGGGACGGTGACGCCGTCGAGGCCCTTGACGGCGTCGAGGCCTTCGATCAGCGCGACGATCCGGGCGGGATCCTGGCCGAGAGCAGTCCCCCACACCTCGTCATTGCGCTCGGCGCGCCGTATCCACGCGATGTGGTCGCCGTCGACGAGCGTCGCGCCGAGGCCCTCCGCCTCGATGCGCCACCGGACGAAGGGGTCAGTCGGTCGCGCCTGCAGGAGCGGCTGGAGCGGCGTCAATGCCCGCCTCCTTCCGCTGCTGCGGGGTGATCGGCGTCGGCGCCCCGGTGAGCGGATCCTGGCCGCCGCCGGACTTGGGGAACGCGATGACGTCGCGGATCGAGGGCGCGCCGGCGAGGAGCATGCAGGTGCGGTCCCAGCCGATCGCGATGCCGCCATGCGGCGGCGGTCCGAAGGCGAAGGCCTCGAGCAGGAAGCCGAACTTCTCGCGCGCCTCGTCCTCGGTCATGCCGAGCAGCGAGAAGACCCGCTCCTGGACGCTGGCCTGGTGGATCCTGATCGAGCCGCCACCGATCTCGTTGCCGTTGCAGACGATGTCGTAGGCGTAGGCCAGGGCCTCGCCCGGCGACTCCTCGAAGCGGTCGAGCCACTCGGCGTTGGGAGACGTGAAGGGGTGGTGGACGGCGGTCCAGCCGAGAGTGCCGTCCTCGTTCTCGACCTCCTCGAACATCGGCGCATCGATGACCCAGAGGAACGACCACTCCGAGTCGTCGATCATGTCGAGCCGGCGGGCGATCTCCAGGCGCGCGGCACCGAGCAGCGCCCGCGCGTCAGACGCCTTGCCCGCTCCGAAGAACACCGCGTCTCCGGGCTGGGCGCCGACCGCCGCCACGAGCCCCGATGCCTCGGCCTCGCTGAGGTTCTTCGCCACGGGCCCGCCGAGCGTGCCGTCGTCGGCCACGGTCACGTAGGCGAGGCCCCTGGCACCGCGCTGCTTGGCCCACTCCTGCCAGGCGTCGAACTGCTTGCGCGGCTGGGACGCCCCGCCGGGCATCACGACTGCGCCCACGTGCTCGGCCTGGAACACCCGGAACGGGGTGTCGCGGAAGTAGTCGGTCATGTCGACCAGCTCGAGGCCGAACCGCAGGTCCGGCTTGTCGCTGCCGTAGCGGCGCATCGCCTCGGCGTACGTCATCCGCGGGATGTCGCCGATCTCGTAGCCGAGGACGCCCTTCCAGAGCGCACGGATGACCGCCTCGCCCACCTGGAGGACGTCCTCCTGGTCGACGAAGGACATCTCGACGTCGAGCTGGGTGAACTCCGGCTGGCGGTCGGCCCGGAAGTCCTCATCTCGGTAGCACCGTGCGATCTGGAAGTAGCGCTCCATGCCCGACACCATGAGCAGCTGCTTGAACAGCTGCGGCGACTGAGGCAGCGCGTACCAGTGGCCCGGCTGGAGTCGCACCGGCACCAGGAAGTCGCGAGCGCCCTCGGGGGTGGAGCGGGTCAGCGTGGGCGTCTCGATCTCGACGAAGTCGCGCTCGAGCAGGACGTCGCGTGCGATCTGGTTCACCTTCGAGCGCATGCGGAGGGCATTGCCCGACGCGGACCGCCGCAGGTCGAGGTAGCGGTACTTCAGGCGCACCTCGTCGTTGACGCTCACGCGGTCGTCGATGGGGAACGGCAGCGGAGCGCTGACGGACAGCACCTCGAGGTCGTCGGCCATGACCTCGACGTCGCCGGTGGCCAGGTCGGGGTTCTGGTTGCCCTCGGGTCGGGCCTCCACGGATCCCACGACCTTGATGCAGTACTCGTCGCGGAGCCCGTGCGCGACGGCCGCGTCGCGCACGACCACCTGCACGACGCCGCTCGCGTCGCGGAGGTCGAGGAAGGCCACCCCGCCGTGGTCACGGCGGCTCGCCACCCACCCGGCCAGCGTGACCGTGGTCCCCGCGTCGTCGAGCCGGAGCGTTCCTGCCTCATGCGTGCGGATCACCGCGCGTCCCTTCGTTGCCCGTGCACGCGTGCCGTCAGCACGTCGGCCACACCCTGCCACGCGACGGGCTCCTGCTCGCCGGTGGCCATGTCCTTCACCTGCGCGACGCCTGCTGCGACGTCGTCGTCGCCGACGATGACGACCAGCGGCGCCCCGCTGCGATCAGCGGCCTTCATCGACGCCTTGACGGCCTTGTCGCCGTACGCCATGTCGACGCGGACGCCGCGCTGCCGGAGCTCGGCCATGAGGCCCACCATCGCGCTTCGGTGGGCGGCCCCGATCGCCACCATGAAGACGTCGACGAGCGGTCCGGCCCCCGGAGCGAGTCCCTCGGCCCGGCACGCGAGCAGGGTGCGGTCGGTGCCGAGCCCGAAGCCGATGCCCGACAGCGAAGCGCCGCCGATCGACTCCATGAGGCCGTCGTACCGGCCGCCGCCGCCGATGCCCGCCTGAGCGCCGAGCAGCGGGTGGGAGAACTCGAACGTCGTCCTGGTGTAGTAGTCGAGGCCCCGGACCAGACGTGGGGCCTCGGTCCACTGCACGCCCTGGTCACGGAGGAAGCCGCGCACGGCGTCGTAGTGCTCGCGGCAGGCATCGCACAGGTGGTCGACCATGAGGGGCGCATCACCCAGGAGTCCCTGCACCTCGGGCCTCTTGTCGTCGAGCACCCGCAGCGGGTTCACCGCCGCGCGCTCCCGGGTCGCCGGGTCGAGGTCGAGGGTGCCGAGGAACTCCTGCAGGAGCGCGCGGTAGGCGGGCCGGCAGGCGGCACAGCCGAGTGACGTGAGGAGCAGGTCGTACTGCCTGAGACCGAGCGACCTGAAGGCCTCGTCGGCGAGGGCGATCACCTCCGCGTCGAGTGCCGGGTCATCGATGCCGATGGCCTCCACGCCCACCTGCTGCAGCTGCCGGTAGCGGCCCAGCTGCGGGCGCTCGGCCCGGAAGAAGGGACCGGCGTACCAGACCTTGACGGGAAGCGCTCCCCTGTCGAGACCGTGCTGGACGACGAGCCGCATGACCCCGGCAGTGCCCTCCGGCCGCAGCGACAGCGACCGGCCGCCGCGGTCCTCGAAGGTGTACATCTCCTTGCTGACCACGTCGGTGGACTCGCCGACGCCCCTCACGAACAGCGCGGTGTCCTCGAACACGGGCAGCTCCACGTACCCGTAGCCGGCGCTCCTGGCAGGGGCGCCCAGGGCCTCGCGCACGGCAAGGAAGGCCTGCGACTCCGGCGGGAAGTACTCGGGCACGCCCTTCGGCGCGCTGAACATCGCCATGCCTACAGTCCCGTCGTGCGCTGCGGAACCTCGGCGGACACGTCCGGGAGCAGCGGACGCAGGTAGGGGTTGGCGGCCCGCTCCTCGCCGATGGTCGTCTGGGGCCCGTGGCCCGGAAGCACGAGCATGTCGTCGGGCGCCGGAAGGATGACGCGCCGCAGCGACTCGACCATGCGGGCATGGTCGCCGCCGGGCAGGTCGGTGCGACCGATCGATCCGGCGAAGAGCACGTCGCCGCTGAGCATGACGTCGTCGACCTCGAAGACCACGGAGCCCTCCGTGTGGCCGGGGGCATGCCGCACGCGGAAGGACAGGCCGACGAGATCGACGACCTGCTCGTCCTCGAGGATCCGCACGTCGTCCGGCTCCGTCAGCTCGAGGGAGTTCTTCGTCATGGCCAGCAGCTGCTCGCGGGCGGCCACGATGCTCGTGCCGGCGGGATCGACGAGGCGATAGCGGTCGTCAGCATGGATCAGGGCGGGGATGCCGAACTCGGCCGACACGGGCGCAACGGACCAGACATGATCGATGTGCCCGTGCGTGAGCAGGACGGCGGCCGGCGCCAGCCGATGCTCGCGGATGAGGTCGTGCACCCCGTCGATCGACGCCTGGCCGGGATCGACGATCACGCACGGCTCGCCGGGGCCCGTGGCGACCACGTAGCAGTTGGTCGCCCACGAGCCCGCAGGAAATCCAGCCAGGAGCACGTCTGTTCCCTCGGTCGCGATGAGGGCCTCAGCCTATCGGTCGGCTGGGCCCGGACCGAGCCGCATAGACTCTCGCCTCGATCCTCAGGAAGCGTGGGGATCGAGGCGACCACCACACCGAGGGGCACCGATGTCGGGCAACAAGCGCCAGCGAGAGCTGGCCCGTGCGAAGTACGAGCGCCAGCAGGCCCGTCGGGCGACCCGCGGCAGCCGGAGGCAGCGAAACCAGCGCATCGTCGCCGTCCTCGTGGTCGTGGCGCTCGTCGTCGGCTCCGTCGCGTGGGTGGTCATCGCCAACACCTCGAACGACAGCACGCCGGCCGCGAACCCCACGCCGTCGATGGGCGCGTCCGAGCTCGCGTCGCTCATCGCGTCCGCGCAGGCCTCCGTCGAGGCGACCCTCGAGCCGTCCGCCGACGCCACCACCGAGCCGTCCGTCGAGGCGTCGCCGGGCGCGAGCGACGAGCCGATCGCCGAGCCTGCCGTCCTGAACTGCACGGCACCCGGCACGCCGCGGGCCAACGACCGGTCGTACCCCGAGGCCCCGACCGGCGAGACCGCCACCTCGCTCACCCTCACGACCAACTGCGGAGACATCGTCATCGCCCTCGACCCGGCGGCTCCGGCCACGGTCGCCAGCGCGGTGTTCCTCGCGAAGGACGGGTTCTACGACAGCACGCAGTGCCATCGCCTCACGACGGCCGGCATCTTCGTCCTGCAGTGCGGCGACCCGGCCGGCGACGGCACGGGCGGGCCGGGCTACACCGTCCCCGACGAGAACCTCCCTGCTGAGGGCGAGGCCAACTACCCGGCGGGCACGGTCGCCATGGCCAATGCCGGACCTGGGACGTCCGGCTCGCAGTTCTTCATCGTGTACGACGACACGACCCTGCCGAGCGGTTACACCATCTGGGGTACCGTCACGGAGGGGCTCGACATCGTCAAGGAGATCGCGTCCGTGGGTGTCGCGGACGGAAGCGGCGACGGCTCACCGCGGCAGCCGGTGTTTATCGAATCGGCAACGGTGCAGTCGTAACGGTGGCGAAGGCTAGGGTTATGGCCGCACAGTGGGTCCGTACCCGGGCACGCACGTGGTCGATTACCAGGAAAGCGGGTTGACGGATGTCCGACATAGGCGTACCCACGCCTGCTGCGCTGCGCCCTCCCGCGCCCGTGTCCACGAGCGACCCGAGCCGCTTCGGCCGGGTGGAGGCTGACGGCACCGTCATCCTGCACGCGCCCGAGGGCGACGTCACGGTGGGCCAGTGGGCCGCAGGCGAGCCCTCGGCAGGCCTCGCGTTCTTCGGTCGCAAGTACGACGACCTCGTCGTGGAGATCGACCTCATCGAGAAGCGGCTTGCCGACCATCGCGCCCCGGCCGAGCAGGCCGAGGCCGTGCTCACGCGGGTTCGCGAGGCGCTGGCCGCACGCTCGTTCGTCGGCGACGTCGCCGGCCTCGAGGCCCGCTGCGACCGCCTTGCGGCCGCCGTCGAGGCCGCGCGCGCGGAGGCCCGCGCCCGCAAGTCCGAGCAGCGCGAGGTGGCACTCGCCGCCCGACGTGCCCTCGCCGACGAGGCCGAGTCCCTTCGCGAATCCACCTCCTGGCGCTCCACCACCGAGCGCTACGCGGCCATCGTCGAGGAGTGGAAGGCGCTGCCTCGCGGCGACCGCGCCACCGAGCAGGAGCTGTGGCAGCGCATCAGCACGGCGCGCACCGCATTCGACAAGCGGCGCCGAACCCACTTCACCGAGCTCGACGGCCAGCGCAAGACCGCCGTGGGCCGCAAGCGCGAGCTCATCGCGTCGGCCGAGGCACTCGCCGTGTCGACGGACTGGGCGACCACGTCGAAGAAGCTGCGCGACCTCATGAACGACTGGAAGGCCGCCCCACGCGCCTCACGCGCGGAGGAGGACAAGCTGTGGAAGCGGTTCAAGGCCGCACAGGACGCGTTCTACGCGGCCCGCACGGCCGCCGAGGACGCCGAGCAGGAGGTGCTGCGCGCCAACCTCCCGGCGAAGGAGGCCCTGGTCACCGAGGCGGAGGCACTGCTCCCGCTCGGCGACCTCAAGACGGCGAAGTCGTCGCTGCGGGGCATCCAGGACCGCTATGACCGCGCCGGCGACCTTCCGCGCGCCGACCGTGATCGCCTCGATGCCCGGCTGCGCAAGGTCGAGGAGGCGGTGCGCAAGGCCGAGGCCGACACCTGGCAGCGCAGCAACCCCGCGACCAAGGCCCGCGCCGAGTCCACGGCCAACGCCTTCTCCGACGCCGTCGCGCGGCTCGAGGAGCAGCGGGCTGCGGCCGCGGCCTCCGGCAACGCCGCCAAGGTCGCCGACCTCGACGCGTCGATCGCCAGCACCACGGCGCTGCTCGACGCTGCGCGGAACGCTGCATCCGACCACCGCTGATGCAGGCAGCAGCTCACACCCGGTAGGCGTCGAACACTCCCTCGACTCCCCGGACGGCGCGCAGCACCGATCCGAGGTGCTTGGGGTCTGCCATCTCGAAGGTGAACCGTGACAGGGCGATGCGGTCGCGAGTGGTCGTGACCGAGGCGCTCAGGATGTTCACGTGCGTGTCGGAGAGGGCACGCGTGACGTCGGACAGCAGTCGGGCCCGGTCGAGCGCCTCGACCTGGATGTTCACGAGGAACACGCTGGTCGAGGTCGGTGACCACTCCACCTCGACCATGCGGTCGGGCTCGGCCCGCAGCCCGGGGACGTTCACGCAGTCCTCGCGGTGCACGGACACGCCCGCACCACGCGTGACGAAGCCGGTGATCTCGTCGCCCGGCACCGGGGTGCAGCATCGAGCCAGCTTCACCCAGACGTCATCGGCTCCCTTGACGATGACCCCGACGTCGCCGGGCGCACGCTGACGCTGCCGCTGGACGTTGATGGGGCTGACCATCTCCGCGGCATCGTCGGCCGCGCCGTCAACGCCCCCCGCCGAGTCGACGAGCCGCTGGACGATGGTCGCCGCGGAGATCCGGCCCTCGCCCACGGCGGCGTACAGAGCGGAGATGTCCGGCTGGTGGAGGTCGGCCGCGATGGTCGTCAGCGCCTGGTTCGTCATCATGCGCTGCAGGGGCAGCCCCTGCTTGCGCATGGCACGCACGATCGCGTCCTTGCCCGTCTCGATCGCCTCGTCGCGCCTCTCGCGCGAGAACCACGCCTTGATCTTCGTGCGTGCACGGGGCGACTGGACGAACGACAGCCAGTCACGGCTCGGTCCGGCCCCGTCCGCCTTCGACGTGAAGATCTCCACGACGTCGCCGTTCTCGAGCGTGGACTCCAGGGGCACGAGCTTGCCGTTGACCCTGGCGCCGACGCATCTGTGACCGACGTCGGTGTGCACCGAGTAGGCGAAGTCGACCGGCGTGGCGCTGCTCGGCAGGGCCACGACGTCGCCCTTGGGGGTGAAGACGAACACCTCGGACGACCCGAGGTCGTAGCGGAGCGCATCGAGGAACTCGTCGGGATCCTCGGTCTCGCGCTGCCACTCGAGCAGCTGGCGGAGCCAGCCGAAGTCGTCCGGCCCCACCTTGCCGCCGACGTCCTGCTGCTTGTAGCGCCAGTGCGCCGCAACCCCGAACTCCGCCGACCGGTGCATATCCTTGGTGCGGATCTGCAGCTCGACGGGCTTGCCCTCGGGCCCGATGACGGTCGTGTGCAGCGACTGGTACATGTTGAACTTGGGCATCGCGATGAAGTCCTTGAAGCGGCCCGGCACGGGGCTCCACTTGGCATGCACGACGCCGAGGACCGCGTAGCAGTCGCGGATGTCCTCGACGAGGATCCGCACTCCCACGAGGTCGTAGATGTCGGCGAAGTCGCGGCCCCGCACGATCATCTTCTGGTACACCGAGTAGTAGTGCTTCGGCCTCCCGGTGACGATCGCCTTGACCTTGCTGGTCTTCAGGTCGGTCTCGATCTGCTCGATGACCGTGGCGAGGTACTGGTCGCGCGACGGTGCCCGCTCGGCGACCAGCCGCACGATCTCCTCGTACATCTTGGGATAGAGCGTCGCGAACGCGAGGTCCTCGAGCTCCCACTTGACCGCGTTCATCCCCAGCCGGTGAGCGAGGGGCGCGTAGATCTCCAGGGTCTCGCGTGCCTTCTGCTGCTGCTTCTCCTCCGGCATCCAGCGCAGGGTCCGCATGTTGTGGAGCCGGTCGGCCAGCTTGATCACCAGCACGCGGATGTCGCGTGCCATGGCGATGACCATCTTGCGCACCGTCTCGGCCGCCGAGGTGTCGCCGTACCGGACCTTGTCGAGCTTGGTGACGCCGTCGACGAGCTGGGCGATCTCGTCGCCGAAGTCCTCGCGCAGGGCGTCGAGGGCGTAGCCGGCGTCCTCAACCGTGTCGTGCAGAAGCGCTGCCGCCAGCGTGGGTGCGGTCATGCCGAGGTCGGCGAGGATGGTCGCGACGGCCAGCGGGTGCGTGATGTAGGGCTCGCCCGAACGGCGCTTCTGGTCGCGATGGAGGTAGGCCGCCATCTCGTAGGCGCGCTCGACGACCTTGGTGTCGGCCTTGGGGTGGTACTTGCGCAGGGTCCGAAGGAGCGGCTCGAGCTCGGGGAAGCTCGTGCGCGATCCGGCCAGGCGGGCGAACCGGGACCTCAGGCCACCTGAGTCCGACACGGCGACGGTCGGGGCCGCGGGTGGCGGCTCCGTGGGAACAGGCGTCTCCTTGGCCAACACGTCTCCCTGGTCGCGTGCGGCCAGTGTACGGGGCGGCTACGCAGTGAGCAGTGCGGCGACGTCGACCCCGCGGCGGCGCACGACGTCTGCGCCACCGAGAGCAGCGAGGTCCATGATGACGGCGAAGGTCACGATCGTCGCACCCGTGAGGCGCACGAGGTCGATTGCCGCACCAGCGGTGCCGCCGGTCGCCAGGACGTCGTCGACGATCACCACGCGCCGCCCCGGCCCGAGCGCGTCCTGGTGCATCTCGAGCGTCGTGGAGCCGTACTCGAGGTCGTAGGCCTGTGAATGGACGGCACCGGGGAGCTTGCCCGGCTTGCGGAGCGTCACGAATCCTGCGCCGAGGTGGTAGGCCAGTGCCGCGGCGTACGGAAAGCCGCGTGCCTCGATGCCGACGACCTCGTCGACCGTGCCCCGCCCGATGGCCACGGCCATCAGGTCGACCGCCGTCGCGAAGGCCACCGGGTCGGCCATGAGGGGCGTCAGGTCGCGGAACAGAACTCCCGGCTCGGGCCAGTCAGGGACGTCGCGGACCCGGCTCCACAGCAGCTTCTCCGCAGCGGCGCGGTCGAACACCGATCAGCTCTTCCCGCGTCGGGAGCGCGGCTGGCGCCTGGGCTGCTGGCGCGTCCCGGGGTCGGTGCGCGTCGTGACCGCGGTGGCCACCCCGGAAGACGCCTCCGTGGCGTCGCCCGCCGTGGCGCTGGATCCGGCCGCCTTGGACTGCTTGCGCCGTGCTGCCACGCGTGCGGCCAGGGACTTCATCTCCGGCTGCTGCTCCTTGAGCTGCACCAGGAAGGGAGCGGCGATGAAGATCGACGAGTAGGCGCCGGCCGCCATGCCGACGGCCAGTGCGACCGCGAGGTCGAGGAGCGTCCCTGCGCCGAGGAGTCCCGCCCCGACGATGATGATGGCAAGCACCGGCAGGAGCGCCACGATCGACGTGTTGATCGATCGGACGAGGGTCTGGTTGACGGCCAGGTTGGCCGCTTCCCCGTAGGTCATCACCGACTGTCCGGCGATCCCCTTGGTGTTCTCCTTCACCTTGTCGAACACGACCACCGTGTCGTAGAGGGAGAACCCGAGGATGGTGAGGATGCCGATCACCGTCGCTGGCGTCACCTGGAGTCCGGTGAGCGCATAGATGCCGATGGTGATCACGAGGTCGTGCACGAGCGCGACGAGCGCCGCGACCGCCATGCGCCACTCGAAGTAGATCGACAGGAAGATCGTCACCAGGATGATGAAGACCACCAGGCCCTGAACGGCCTTCTTGGAGATCTCCTCGCCCCAGGTGGGCCCGACCACCTGCAGCTTGATGTCGTCCTTGGCCACCCCGCACGCCTCGGCCAGCTGGCCGGCGAGGAGAGAGCTGTCGGCCGGGGTGAGCGCCTCGGTCTGGACGCCGATCGTCCCGCTGGCGGTCTCCGTGACGATCGACTGGGTTCCCGTGGCCGTGTCGGCGACGTCGCGTGCCTGCTCGACCGTGCAGGTGGCGTTGGGGATGGCGAACTCGGCCCCACCGCGGAACTCGATGCCGAAGTTCAGCCCGCGGAACACGAGGGCGCCCACGGCGACGAGGAGGATGACGCCCGAGACGACGTACCAGGTCTTGCGGCGGCCGACGAAGTCGAAGGAGACCTCGCCGGAGTAGAGCCGGTGCGGGAGCGTCCTGAGCGAGCTCATGCTGATGCCTCCTGGCTCGTGCTGCGTCGTCTCGACTTGGGGGTCGTCGCCGCGGACGTGGTGGGGCCGATGCGGTCGGCATCGAGGCCGGTCCACCGAGAGCCGCGCTGCATCCAGCGCGACCGGCCCATGAGCACGACGATCGGGTGCGTGAACCAGAAGGCCACGAGGACGTCGATGAGAGTGGTGAGCCCCAGCACGAAGGCGAAGCCGCGGACGTTGCCCACCGAGATCAGGTAGAGGACGACGGCCGCCAGCAGCGACACGAAGTCGGCGGCGAGGAGCGTGCGCCGGGCGCGCACCCAGCCGGTGTCGCAGGCGACCCGGAGCGACCGGCCCTCCCGGATCTCGTCCCTGATGCGTTCGAAGTAGACGATGAACGAGTCGGCGGTGATGCCGATGGCCACGATCGCCCCCGCCACGCCGGCGAGCGACAGGGTCAGGCCGATCGTCTTGCTCAGGATGATGAACGACAGGTACAGGATCGCCGTGGCGACGACGAGCGAGAGGACCGCCACGACGCCCAGCGCCCGGTAGTAGGCCAGCAGGTAGATGGCCACGAGGGCGAGGCCGATGAGCCCGGCGATGATGCCGGCACGCAGCTGGTCGTTGCCGACCGTCGGGGACACGGTGGTGATGTCGACGGGCTCGAGCGTGACGGGCAGAGCGCCGTACTTCAGGACGTTGGCGAGGTCCTTGGCCTCCTGCGCGGTGAAGTTGCCCTCGATCTGCGCCTGGCCGCCGAGGATCGGCTCGTTGAACCGCGGTGCCGAGGTGACGACGCCGTCGAGCACGATCGCGAAGGCGTTGCAGGGGTTCGCCCCTACGGCGCCGCACTCGGGCAGGGCCGTGAGCCGGGTCGATGCGTCGGCCAGGGCCGCGGCTCCCTCGCTGTCGAACTCGAGGGACACCACCCAGCCGACGCCGTTCTGCGGCAGCTGCGCGGTGGCATTCGTGACGTTCGTGCCCCGGATGAAGGCCGGCTCGAGGTTGTACTTGGCCTGGCCCGTGATCTCACAGGTGCCCAGCCACTTCTCGGGGTCGTCCGGCCGCCCGCCGGCGAAGTTCGCGGGGTTGGTGCAGTCGAGGGCGGCGACCTCCTGCTGGAACTCGGGTGAGTTCGTGTCGGACTGGATCACCGGGGCGGGAGCCGCGCTGGCACTCGGGGAGGGCGACGGCGTGTCGCTCGCCGACGGCGAGGCCGCCGGATCGGCGCTGGCATCGGCTGACGCGCTCGGGGACGCCGACGCAGTGGCGTCAGGACTGGCCGACGGGCTCGCCTCCGGCGTCGCCGATGGCGACGCGACCGCTGTCGGGTCGGGTCCCGGGTTGTAGATGCCCCAGACCGGCCGGAAGTTCAGGAGCGCCGTGCGCTGCACCAGGTCGACGACCCGGTCCTGGTTGACGCCCGGCACCGACACGACGATGACCGCGCCGTCGCCGCTGCCCTGGGTGGTCACCTCGGCCTCGGACACGCCGAGGCCGTCGACGCGCTGGCGGATGATCGTGACGGTCTGCTGCAGCTGCTCCTCGGTGACCGACTCCCCCTCGGTGACCGGTCGCGGCTGCAGGATCACCTGGGTGCCGCCCTGAAGGTCGAGCCCGAGCCTGATCGTGTGATCAGTCCCCGGCCAGAATGCCCACGCGGCAAGACCGATGACGAACGCGGTCAGCAGGATGAGCAGCCGAGCAGGCCGGCTGGTGGGCGGTGGCGCCACGATTCTCCTTCAGGAAGCACAGGTCGATGTCTCCGGCGGCGCGGGGCCGACCGGGGCAGAGCCGGGTCAGTCTACGGGGGTCTCCACGACCCGGGCGACGGCCGCGGGCAGGATCCGCATGACCACGCCCGGGGCGATCTCGACGCCCAGCTCCTCGTCGGTCACCGTGACGACGGTGCCGAAGACGCCGGCGGTGGTCATGATCTGGGCTCCGGGCACCAGGGAGGTGAGCATCGACTGCTGCTGGCGCTGGCGCTGCTTGCCCGGCCGGATGATGAGGAAGTAGAAGGCGGCGCCGGCCAGAACGATGAACAGCAGGGTAGGCAGATTCTCCACGCGGGTCTCTCCAGGGGGTGTGGGCGCGCGTCGACGCGCAGGATTCGAGGCTACTGCAAGCCGCCGAGGGGACCTGCGGTGGCCACTACTCCAGTTCGAGGGCCGGCTGGTCCAGTTCGAGGGCCTGCTGGGCCCCGAAGGCGCCCGGCGGCGCGACGAGTCCGGCGTGCCGCCATGCCGACGCCGTGGCCATCCGCCCGCGCGGAGTGCGCACGAGCATCCCCAGGCGCACGAGGAACGGCTCCGAGACGGTCTCGATGGTCTCCGGCTCCTCGCCCACCGCGACGGCGAGCGTCGAGAGGCCCACCGGACCGCCACCGAACCGGCGCACGAGCGCATCGAGCACCGCCTGGTCGAGGCGATCGAGGCCGAGGGCATCGACCTCGTACAGCTCGAGGGCGGCCCTGGCGCTCGAGCGACTCACCACCCCGTCGCCGTGGACCTGGGCCCAGTCGCGCACGCGCCGCAGGAGCCGGTTGGCGATCCGCGGGGTCCCGCGGCAGCGGCCCGCGATCTCGGCCACACCCTCGGCGTCGACCGGGACCGCGAGTAGGCCGGCAGAGCGGTCGATGATGACCTCGAGGTCGCCCGCGTCGTAGAAGTCCAGGTGCGCCGTGAAGCCGAACCGGTCGCGCAGCGGGCTGGGCAGCAGGCCGGCCCGCGTGGTGGCGCCGACGAGGGTGAACGGCTCGATGTCGAGCGGAATGGCGGTGGCGCCCGGACCCTTGCCGACCACGACATCGACGCGGAAGTCCTCCATCGCCAGGTACAGGAGCTCCTCCGCGGCCCGCGCGGTGCGATGGATCTCGTCGACGAACAGCACCTCGCCGGGCTGGAGGCTGGCGAGCACCGCCGCCACGTCGCCTGCGTGCTGCAACGCCGGACCCGAGGTCATGCGCAGGGGGGCGCCCATCTCGGTGGCGATGATGCTGGCGAGGGTGGTCTTCCCGAGGCCGGGCGGTCCGCTCAGGAGGACGTGGTCTGCCGGGCGGCTGCGCCGCCCCGCCGCCTCGAGGACCAGCCCGAGCTGCGACTTCACCCGGTCCTGCCCGATGAACTCGGCCAGGGTGGTGGGGCGCAGGGCTCCCTCGACGACCGCGTCGTCGGGGTCCGACTCGGCGCTCATCGCCCGGTCGCTGCTCATGGGGCCCCGGTCCCGGGTGAGGTCGCGCGCGTCACGACCGGTCCAGCGTGCGGAGGGCCGCCTTGAGCAGGGCGCCGATGTCGGCGCTCGGTCCGGCCGCCGTGGCCTCGGCAGCCAGCGCGGGGTCGAGCGCTCCCACGGCCTGCTCGGCCTCCTTGGCCGACCACCCGAGCGAGGTGAGCCCGGCCTCGACCGCCGCCCTCCACCCTCCGGCGTCGGAGGGGCTCCGGCCGCCCGAGGCGGCGTCGGGGGCACCGATGGCGGGGCCCAGCCGGTCGCGGAGCTCGAGGATGAGCCGCTGGGCGCCCTTGCGCCCGATCCCCGACACCCGCATGAGGGCCGCCTCGTCGCCGGTGGCGACCGCGCGCCGCACGTCGTCGGGTGACAGGGTCTCGAGGAGCGCCAGGGCGATGCGCGGCCCGATTCCGGTGACCGTCTGCACCGCCTCGAAGAGCGACTTCTCGTCAGGGTCGAGGAATCCGAACAGGGTCCACGCGTCCTCGCGGACGACGAGGCTGGTGAGGAGCTCCACCCGCTCGCCGTGCCTCAGGGATCGCGAGGTGCCGGGAGTGCAGTGGACGGCCAGGCCCACCGCGCCGAGGTCGACGACCACATGGTCGGCAGCCGCCTGGGCGACCGTGCCGCGCACGAACGCGATCATCGGGCGGCGGCCACGGCCCGTGCGAGCCGGCGCTGGCCCTCGCCACGCCACAGCTGGCAGATGGCGATCGCCACGGCGTCGGCGGCGTCGGCCGGCTTGGGTGGCCCCGGGAGGTGCAGGATCCGCACGACCATCGCGGTGACCTGGGCCTTGTCGGCACGGCCGTTGCCCGTCACAGCTGCCTTGACCTCGGTGGGCGTGTGCAGCGCGACCGGGATCCCGCGCTGGCCCGCGAGCAGGAGGCCCATCGCCGCCGCCTGGGCTGTGGCCATGGCGGTGCGGACGTTGTGCTGGCTGAAGACCCGTTCGATCGCGATGGCGTCGGGGGCGAACTCGGTGATGAGAGCCGACAGCCCGGCCTCGACGGCCGTCAGCCTCAGCTCGATGGCGACATCGGGGTCGGTGCGGATGACCCCGATGTGCGCAGCGCTCAGCGTGCGCCCGGGGCCTCCGTCGATGACGGCGACGCCGCATCGCGTGAGGCCGGGGTCGATTCCCAGCACTCGCACAGCCCGCTCCCGTCCATGTCATCCGAACACCTGTTCGGATTGCAGGCTAGCGGCTGGGGCTGTCAGTCCTCGCCATTGGACGTCGCCGCCCCGGGCGTGTCCTGGCCGTCCCGGCCCGGCTCGTCGGCCGTGCCGCCGGCATACCGGTCGGCAGGTCCGACCGGGCCTGCGGTGACGGCGGCGAAGCCGGCCCGGATGTCCTCGACAAGGGCGTCCAGGTCGCCCACGGCGCGGTCGTCTGCCGACATGCCGACATACGCCATCCCGTCGTACGTGACCATGGTGATGTTCACCGCCGAGCCGATGGTGGCCACGAGCGGGTAGGCCGCCACCATGCGGGCGCCGGCGAGGTAGAGCGGGAGCGGCGGCCCCGGGACGTTGCTCGTGGTGACGTCGGTGGCCTGGGCCGCCGACGCGATGACGGGCACCGGCACCAGCCACGACACCTCGGCGAGGGGGTCGGCCAGGCGGAGCGCCGGCTCCGTGCGCCAGTGCGCGACGAGGTCGTGCGCCGCCTGCATGTGCTCGACCGGAGTGAGGCCGGCGATCGGCAGGGGGAACCGGGCGATGCTCACGGAGTTGCTGGCCTGGGCAGTGCGGTCGCCCGCGTCGCCGCGCAGGCTGATGGGCACGCTCACCCTGAGCTCCTCGACGACCACGCCATGGCGGCGGTGGTAGGCGTCGAGGCCGGTCGCCACCGCGGCCATGAAGCCGTCGTTGACGCTGAAGCCGTTGTCCTTCGCGCATGCCCGTAGCCCCGCGAACGGCAGGTCGAACGCCGCGAACCGGTAGGTGGTCCCCCGGCCCGCCATCACCGGCGACATCGGACCGTCCGGCACCGACGTGAACCGGGTGATGGAGTTGACCGTGTTCCAGGCCCGGCTCCACGTGGCCGTGGTCTCCGTGACCGTGCCGCGGGCCAGGTCGAGCGCGCCCCGCACCGTTGCGACGGCGAGGTCCGTGCCGCGGCGCAGGTTGTCGGCGAGGTTCGCGAAGGTGACGTCGCGCACCCGTACGTCCTCGGCAGCCGGTGCTGCCGGTGGCGCAGCCTCGTCGGGGGACTCATCGGGACCGAACTCGAACAGGTTCAGGCCCATCATCACCGTCGCCTGGCCGTCGGCGATGGAGTGGTGCAGCTTCAGCAGGAAGGCGGCCTGCCCGCCGGGCAGCCCCTCGACGAGGGCGGCCTCCCACAGTGGCCGATTCTGGTCGAAGTCCGTGAGGCTCATGCGCCGGGCGTCATCGAGGAGGGCCGCCCAGCCGGCACCCTCGGGCAGGCGGTAGCGGCGGAGGTGCACGTCGAGGTCGAAGTCGGGGTCGACGGCGAGCCGGGGAGCGGACATCCCGAGGGCGCCGTAGAGCGGGCGCATGCGGAGTGCCGGCGTGAAGAGGGTCAGCCGGTCGATGCGTCGGCGCAGCCTCCCCCACTCGGGGGCACTGTCGAGCACGGTGAGCGCGATGACGGTCGAGCGCATCGTCGGATCGCCGCTGGCCGTGCGGAAGGTGGCGGCGTCCCAGCCGCGCATCTGCGTCCCGACGAAGTCGTTCACCGCTAGCCCACCGCCTCCATGATCTCGTCGCTCACGTCGAAGTTGGCGTAGACGTTCTGCACGTCGTCGCTGTCCTCGAGCGCCTCGATGAGCCGGAAGACCTTGCGGGCACCCTCCTCGTCGAGCTGCACGCTCACGCTGGGCATGAAGATCGCGTCCGCCGACTCGTAGTCGATGCCGGCGGACTGGAGGGCCGTGCGCACCGCGACGACGTCGGTGGCCTCGCTGACGACCTCGAATGCCTCGTCGAGGTCGTTCACCTCCTCGGCACCGGCCTCGAGGACCGCCATGAGGATGGTGTCCTCGTCGAGCCCCTCGGACTTGGGGACGATGACGACCCCCTTCCGTGCGAAGAGGTACGACACCGACCCGGGATCAGCCATCGACCCGCCGTTGCGCGTCATCGCGACGCGGACCTCGGAGGCCGCGCGGTTCCGGTTGTCGGTGAGGCACTCGATGAGGACGGCGACCCCGCTGGGCCCGTACCCCTCGTACATGATCGTCTGCCAGTCGGACCCGCCCGCCTCGGCGCCCGAGCCCCGCTTGACCGCCCTCTCGATGTTGTCGAGGGGGACGGAGTTCTTGCGCGCCTTCTGGATCGCGTCGTAGAGCGTCGGGTTGCCGTCCGGGTCGGCGCCGCCCATGCGGGCAGCCACCTCGATGTTCTTGATGAGGCGCGCGAACAGCTTGCTGCGCCGGGCGTCGACGACCGCCTTCTTGTGCTTGGTCGTGGCCCACTTGGAGTGGCCGCTCATCAGTGCTCCCTCGTCATGTCGACTGCCTGACGCACTCGACGAACATCTCGTGGATCCGATGGTCCCCGGTCAGCTCGGGGTGGAACGCGGTGGCCATCAGCGGGCCCTGACGGACCGCGACGATCGTAGCGTCGCCGGAGTCGCCGTGAACCCGGGCGAGCACCTCCACCTGGGGACCGACCTCGTCGACCCTCGGTGCGCGGATGAAGACGGCGCGGAAGGGCTCCGCGCCGACGGCCGGAACGTCGAGGTCGGTCTCGAAGGAGTCGACCTGGCGCCCGAAGGCGTTGCGCCGGACCGTGATGTCGAGGCCGCCGATCGTCTCCTGGTCCGGGCGCGCATCGGTCACCCGGTCCGCGAGCATGATCAGGCCCGCGCACGAGCCGTACATCGGCATCCCGGCGCGCCGGGCGGCCCGCAAGGGCTCGAGGAACCCGTCCAGCACGGCCAGCTTCGACATCGTGGTCGACTCGCCGCCCGGGATGACGAGGCCGTCGACGTCGGCCAGGGTCGCGAGCGTGCGGACCGCGACGGCACGGGCCCCCACGGCCTCGAGGGACCGCTGGTGCTCCCGAACGTCGCCCTGCAGCGCGAGGACCCCGATGAGCGGGGACGTGCTCACCAGCCCCGGTCCTCCAGGCGGTGGTGAACGGGGATGTCGGCGACGTTGATGCCCACCATCGCCTCGCCCAGGCCACGCGAGACCTTGGCGATGATGTCGGGCTCGTTGAAGTGCCGGGTCGCCTGGACGATGGCGGTGGCCCGCATGAGCGCGTCCTCGGGCGTCGCCGCGCCGCTGCCGGACTTGAAGATCCCCGAGCCGACGAACACGCCGTCCGCGCCGAGCTGCATCATCATGGCCGCGTCGGCCGGCGTCGCGATGCCGCCGGCGGTGAACAGCACGACAGGAAGAGAGCCCCGACGGGCCACCTCGACGACCAGGTCGTACGGCGCCTGGAGCTCCTTCGCCGCCACGTAGAGCTCGTCCGGTGCCATCGAGGACAGCCGGCTGATCTCCGCGCGGATCGTGCGCATGTGGGTGACGGCGTTCGAGACGTCGCCCGTGCCGGCCTCACCCTTCGACCGGATCATGGCCGCACCCTCGTTGATGCGGCGCAGCGCCTCACCGAGGTTGGTCGCCCCGCAGACGAAGGGCACCGTGAACTGCCACTTGTCGATGTGGTTCGCGTAGTCGGCCGGAGTGAGGACCTCGGACTCGTCGATGTAGTCGACGCCCAGCGACTGGATGACCTGGGCCTCGACGAAGTGACCGATGCGGGCCTTGGCCATCACGGGGATCGACACCGCCTCGATGATCCCGTCGATCATGTCCGGATCGGACATGCGCGACACCCCGCCCTGGGCGCGGATGTCCGCAGGCACCCGCTCGAGGGCCATGACGGCGACCGCACCTGCATCCTCGGCGATCTTCGCCTGCTCGGGCGTGACGACATCCATGATGACGCCGCCCTTGAGCATCTCAGCCATACCGCGCTTGACCCGGTCCGTACCGACGACTGCGGGCGAATCCGACACTGCAACCTCCGACATGACGCGCACACGGTTTCGTGCGGTGCGAGGCCCCAATCCTAGAGCGTCCCGGGCCAAGCGGCTCCACCGGACTTTCAGGGCTCCAGGAGGCCCGCCGGGACCGTGTCGTCCATCTCCCACGTGTCCGGCCATGGCGTGTGCCCGGCCAGCCGGAACAGCCGGACCGCCCGCTGGCGCCTCAGCTGCCGGCAGGCCCTGACGGCGTCGTTGAGGAAGCGTCGCGACAGCTGCACGCGCCGGCACGAGGCATCGAGTTCGGCGAGCATCTGCGGGCCTCCGGCCGAGGCGGCCACCTCGGCGACGTCGTCGGCATCCATGGCTGCCACGAGTGCCGCCGTGAGATCGGACTCGGCGAGGGCGCGGTCGACATCCGATCCGTCGGTCGCCGTCCGGGCCTCGTGCGCCGCCTCGGCCACGACGATGCTCGTCGCCGGGTCCAGGACGCCCGACGAGGCCAGCTCGATCGCGACGGAGGAGCGTCGCAGGAGCTGCGCCTCCAGCGCCAGGCGCGACATGTCGATGCGACGGTGCAGGTGGTCGAGGCGGCCGGCCGTCATGCTGAGGTAGAAGCCGGCCAGCAGGACCACGACCAGCGTCACGGCAGCGAGCACGATCCAGCCGTTCACGGTCCGTCGCTCCGGGCTGCTGCGTCGCCTCTCGGGTTCAGCCGTCCGACCAGCTGGCCCCTGAGGTCCTCGGTGACCTTCTCCCCCGGCGTGCGCACGCTGTCGTAGACGGCGATGACATCGTCGACGACGCGGTCCCAGTCGAAGTCACGCACGCGCCGGTCCGCGGCGGCCACGTAGCGCGCCCGGAGGGACGGGTCGGCAAGCAGCTCGATGAGGCCCTGCGAGAGCGCGACCGGGTCCTGGTTGGCGAACAGCCGCCCGCACTCGCCGTCGGCGAGGACGCGACGGAAGGCCGGCAGGTCCGAGGCCAGCACGGACGCCTGGGCCGCCATCGCCTCGACGAGCACGATGCCGAACGACTCGCCGCCGGTGTGCGGCGCGACGTAGACGTCGACCGAGCGCAGGGCGCGGGCCTTGTCCTCGTCGCTGATGAAGCCCAGGAACCGCACGTTCGCCTCGGCTCCGGCGGGGATGTCCTCGAGCTGCTCCTCGACGTCGCCCGGACCCGCCACGAGCAGCTGCAGGTCGGGGACGGCCTCCAGGACGGCCGGCAGCGCCTCCCACAGGACGGCGAGCCCCTTGCGCGACTCGTCCATCCGGCCGAGGAACAGCGCGCTGGGCCGATCGGGGTCGACGTCGGGCAGCCGGTCGAGTCCGGCGAAGGCGGCCACCCTCACCCCGTTGGGGATGAGCACCGCGTCGCCGCCGACGTGGGCGACGAGCGTGCGCCGGGCGTCCTCGCTGACGGCGATGCGGCCGCGCACCTTCTCCATGACCGTCTGGGCGAGGTAGTAGCCCGCGGCGAGCACGCGGGATCGGTCGTGCGACGAGTGCCACGTCGCGACGAGCGGCCCGCGCGACGCCCACAGGGCGAGCATCGACAGGCTCGGCGCCATCGGCTCGTGCACGTGGACGATGTCGAAGTCGCCCTCGCGGACCCAGTTCCGCACGCGCCGGGTGGCCCGGACCCCGATGCTCAAACGCGCCACGGAGCCGTTGTAGCGCACGGAGATCGGCCGGCCGCCGTCGACGACGTAGGCGGGCAGGTCGGCCGGCTCGTCGACGGGGGCGAGCACGCTCACCTCGTGCCCGTGGTCCCCCAGGGCCACCGCGAGGTCGGCCACGTGCGACCGCACGCCCCCCGGGACGTCCCAGGCGTACGGGCAGACCAGGCCGACCTTCATCGGCGACGGTTTGGGTCGAGGTCGGCCACCCACACCGGCTGCATCATGTGCCAGTCGACGCTGTGCTCGCGCAGGCCGATCTCGAACGCGTCGGCTATCTGCTGGGTCATCACCTGGATCTTCTCCGAGCGATCGCCGTCGGCCGGTACCTCGATGCGATCGTGGATGTACCCGGTCGACGACTCCGGCGTGTACCAGAGGGTCACGGGGAAGAGCGCTGCACCGGTGAGCATGGCGAGGACCGCTGCCCCGGCCGGCAGCGAGGCCGTCTCGCCGAAGAGCTCGACCTCGATCCCGTTCCGGCTGATGTCGCGGTCTCCCAGGAGCGGCACGAGACGACCCTCCTTGAGCCGACGCGCCAGCGTGCGCATCACGTCGGGGTCCCCGAGGGGCACGATCTCCATGCCCAGCGACTCCCGGTAGGCGACGAACTTGTCGTAGAGGCCCTCGGGCTTGAGGCGTTCGGCGACCGTGGTGAGCCCGCCGTAGCGCAGGCACGCCCAGGCGCCCGCGTGGTCCCAGTTCCCTCCGTGGTTGAGCACGATGATGACGCCGGTGCCCTTGGCCATCTCGGCATCCATCAGCTCCGTGCGCTCGAGCCAGAACGTGTTGACCTTCTCGGGCGACCAGGTCGGCAGGCGGAAGGCATCGCACCAGTAGCGCAGGTAGCTGCGCATGCCCTGCCGGCTGAGCTCGGCCAGCTCCGCCGGCGTCAGGTCGGGATGGATCCTGGCCTGATTGCGCTCGAACTGCTCGATCCCCCCGGCCCGACGACGCCACAGGACATCGGCGGCCGCCTCGAAGAGCCGGTAGGCCGCGCGTTCGGGCAGCAGCTTCACGATGCGCCAGCCGGCCCCGAAGGCCCACTCCGTCACTGCGTCGCCGGCGCTGCGCCTCGGGGGCTCGTGGGACGTCGAGCCGTCAGACATGGGGGTCCGGCGGGGGTGCGCCGACGAGCTGGCGTCGCACCGTGACCACGCGCTGCGCGATCGTGATCAGGCCCAGCGCACCCAGCAGCCACAGCGCTGCGGGCAGGACGTAGGGAACCCCGAACCCGGTGAGGAGGACGGCGATCGCGGCCACGATCAGGCGTTCCGCCCGTTCGGCGATGCCGACGTTCGCGGTCGCACCGACCGCCTCGGCCCGCGCCTTGGCGTAGGAGGTCACCTGCCCGGTGACGAGGGCGAGTGTCGCGGCCGCCGTGATCCAGGGCTGGCCGTGGAAGGCGCCGTAGAGGGCCAGCCCGCCGAAGATGGCCCCGTCGCCGATGCGATCGAGCGTGGCGTCGAGGAAGTTGCCCCACGGCCCTGAGGTGCCCGCCATCCGGGCCATCGTCCCGTCGAGGAGGTCGCTGAACGCGAGCACGAACAGGATGATCACGGCGGGCACGAACCAGCCCTGCGGAAGGAAGACGAGCGCCACCACGACCACCGCGAGCGTGCCCCCCAGAGTGACCGCGTCGGGAGACACGTGCATCCGCAGGAGGAGCCGCGCCGGCGGCTCGATCGCTCCGCTGACCACGCGCCGAGCTGCCGGGTTGTTGAGCACGGACCTGATCGTATCGGGCACGGACCGTCCACGGACCGGGTGACGGCGGCCGGGTTGCCTCGACCGCTCCGCAGGGTGGAGGCTTGCAGAAAACACGACAAGGAGCACCTGACATGGCCGACAAGCGCTCGGACAGCAAGCCCGGAGTCGCCCCCGGCGCGGTAGCGCCCGACCGGATCCGCAATGTCGTCCTCGTGGGTCCGGCCGGATCGGGCAAGACCTCGCTCCTCGAGTCGCTCCTGCACGCCGCAGGAGCGACGACGCGTCGGGGGTCGGTCGCCGAGGGGACCACCGTGGGCGACAGCGACCCCGTCGCGATCCGGCAGAAGCGCTCCGTCAGCCTGGCCGTGGCATCCATCTCGTGGAAGGACGCGGTCGTCACCTTCATCGACACCCCCGGGTACGCCGACTTCACCGGCGAGCTCCGTGCCGGGCTGCGCGGAGCCGACGCCGCCCTGTTCGTCGTGTCGTCCGTCGACGGAGTCGATGCCGCGACCGCACGGCTGTGGGACGAGTGCGAGGCCGTGTCGATGCCGAGGGCCGTGGTCGTGACGAACCTCGACAAGGAGCGGGCCGACTTCGACGAGACCGTGGCGGTGTGCAAGCGGGTGTTCACCGGAGGCGGCGGGATCCTCCCGCTGTTCCTCCCCCTGCACGCGGACGACGGCGTGGTTGCGGGCTTCATCGACCTCCTCGACGAGCAGGTGTGGGACTGGAGCGGGGGCGCGGTGTCGGTGCGCGACGCCGAGGACGAGCACCGCTCGCTCATCGACACCGCGCGCAGCGAGCTCATCGAGGGTGTCATCACCGAGTCCGAGGACGAGACGCTGATGGACCGGTTCGTGGGCGGCGAGGCGATCGACGTCGACGTCCTGACGGAGGACCTCGAGCGAGCCGTGGCCCGGGCCCACTTCCATCCCGTGATGGGGCACGCCGTCACCGGGGCCAATGTCGGGTCCGAGCTCATCCTCGACCTCATCGTGCGCGGCTTCCCCTCCCCGGCGGAGCATCCGCTGCCGACGGTGACGGGGATCGACGGCGCACCGACCACCCCCCTGTCCGCCGATCCGGACGGCCCGCTGTGCGCCGAGGTCATCAAGACCACCAGCGACCCCTACGTCGGCAAGGTGTCGATCATCAGGGTCTTCTCGGGAACGCTCCGCAATGACGCGCTCGTCCACGTGTCAGGACACTTCGGTGCCGGCACGGGCCACGAGGATCACGACGTCGACGAGCGGATCGGCCACATCACCGCGATGCTCGGCAGCCAGCACACCGAGGTCGCCTCGGCCATCGCCGGCAGTGTCGTCGCCGTGAGCAAGCTGGCTCGCGCCGAGACCGGCGACACCCTCTCGTCCCCCGACCGTCCTCTGCTCATGGACCCCTGGCGCATGCCTGTGCCGCTGCTCCCCGTGGCCATCTCGCCCCGCAGCGCCGGCGACGAGGACAAGCTGGGCTCCGCGCTCGGACGTGTCGCGGCCGAGGACCCCACTCTGCGCATCGAGCACCCCGAGGAGACCGGCCAGATCCTCCTGTGGACGCTCGGCGAGGCGCACGCCGACCTCATCCTCGACCGCATCCGCACGCGCTACGGCGTCGAGGTCGAGTCCACGCCTGTGCGGGCGTCGCTGCGCGAGACGTTCGCAGCACCATCGACGGGCAACGGCCGGCTGGTCAAGCAGTCCGGAGGGCATGGCCAGTACGCCGTCGTCGACATCACGGTGGAGCCCCTGCCCGCAGGGTCCGGCTTCGAGTTCGTGGACAAGGTGGTCGGCGGCGCCGTACCCCGCTCGTTCATCCCTTCCGTCGAGAAGGGCGTGCGCGCCCAGCTCGCGCACGGGGTGGCGGCGGGCTATCCCGTCGTCGACATCCGCGTCACGCTGGTCGACGGCAAGTCGCACAGCGTCGACTCATCGGACATGGCGTTCCAGGCGGCCGGTGGACTGGCCCTCAAGGACGCTGCCGCCAAGGGCACCATCAACCTGCTCGAGCCCATGGTCACCCTCACGGTCGACGTCCCCGACGAGCACGTGGGCGCCGTGATCGCGGATGTCTCGACGCGACGCGGCCACGTGACGGGCACCACCTCGCTGCCCGGCAACCGCTCGCAGGTGGTGGCGCTTGCACCGGAGTCGGAGATCTCCCGCTACGCGATCGACATCCGCAGCATCACGCACGGCACGGGCGACTTCACCCGGGAGTCGGCCGGCTACGCGCCGCTGCCCGCCGCCCTGGCGAAGAAGCTGATGGAGGGATAGGGCCTGCCGCCGGAGCGCTGCCGCACTATCCGTCGGCGTTCCACTCCGACTCGAGCAGGAGCCGGGTGTCCTCGAGCAGCTGCGGGATGACCTTGGTCGAGCCGACGATGGGCATGAAGTTGGTGTCGCCGCCCCATCGCGGCACGACGTGCTGGTGCAGGTGGGCGGCGATTCCGGCGCCCGAGACCGAGCCCTGGTTCATTCCGATGTTGAAGCCCTGTGCCCCGGAGACCCGGCGCAGCACGGACATGGCCCGCTGGGTGAAGGCACCGACCTCGGCGACCTCCTCGACCGAGAGGTCGGGGTAGTCCGCGACGTGCCGGTAGGGGCAGATCATGAGGTGCCCGGAGTTGTAGGGGTAGAGGTTGAGCACGGCGAAGACGTGCTCACCGCGCGCGACCACGAGGCCCTCGTCCTCGGGCATCGACGGCGCCCGGCAGAAGGGGCAGCCCTCCCCCGCCTCGGCGCTCGTCGGCTTGCCCTGACCGCGCAGGTACGCCATCCGGTGCGGCGTGTAAAGGCGCTCCCAGGCGTCGGTCACGTCAGACCTGCACCCGGGCCGTGATCGCGGCCACGATCTCCTCGATGGCCTGCTCGATCGGCACGCCGTTGCTCTGGTCGCCATTGCGGTAGCGGAACGACACGGCACCGGCCGCGACATCGTCGTCCCCCGCGATGAGCATGTACGGCACCTTGGACTTCTGCGCCGTGCGGATCTTCTTCTGCATGCGGTCGTCGGCGGTGTCGACCTCGACGCGTACGCCACGGGCACGCAGCCGCGCGGCCACGTCCGCGAGGTAGTCGTTGTGCGCGTCGGTGACCGGGATGGCGACGACCTGCACGGGCGCCAGCCAGGGAGGGAAGGCCCCGGCGTAGTGCTCGAGCAGGACCGCGAAGAACCGCTCGATCGACCCGAACAGCGCACGGTGGATCATGATCGGCTGCTGGCGCGTGCCATCGGCCGCCTGGTACTCGAGGTCGAATCGCTGCGGGAGCTGGAAGTCGACCTGGATCGTGGACATCTGCCAGGTTCGCCCGATGGCGTCCTTGGCCTGCACCGAGATCTTCGGACCGTAGAACGCGGCGCCCCCCTCGTCGAGCACGAGGTCGAGCCCCTGCTTCTCGGCTGACTGCCTCAGCGCCTCGGTCGCCTCGGCCCACTCCTCGTCGGTGCCCACGGACTTGAGGGGATCGCGCGTGGACAGCTCGAGGTAGAAGTCGTCGAGACCGTAGTCGCGCAGCAGGCCCAGCGTGAAGGTCAGCAGGCTGTCGAGCTCGGCCGGCATCTGCTCCTTGGTGCAGTAGATGTGCGCGTCATCCTGGGTGAACCCGCGGGCGCGGGTCAGGCCCTGGACGACCCCGGACTTCTCGTAGCGGTAGACGGTGCCGAACTCGAAGAGGCGAAGCGGCAGCTCGCGGTACGAGCGTCCGCGGGCCGAGAAGATGAGGTTGTGCATGGGGCAGTTCATCGGCTTCAGGTAGTAGTCGGCCCCCTGGCGCCGCACATGCCCGTCGGCGTCGACGTCCGCGTCCAGCTGCATCGGCGGGTACATGCCGTCCGCGTACCAGTCGAGGTGCCCGGACTGCTCGAAGAGCGCGCCCTTCGTGATGTGGGGGCTGTTGACGAACTCGTAGCCGCCGACCTCGTGCGCGCGGCGCGAGTAGTCCTCCATCACGCGACGGACGACGCCGCCCTTGGGATGGAAGACGGCCAGGCCCGACCCGATCTGCTCGGGGAAGCTGAACAGGTCGAGCTCGGCGCCGAGCTTGCGGTGATCGCGGCGCGCGGCCTCCTCGAGGAACGTCAGGTGCGCCTTCATGGCGTCCTTGGTCGGCCATGCGGTGCCGTACACGCGCTGCAATTGCTCGTTGGCCTGGTCGCCGAGCCAGTAGGCCGCCGCCGTGCGCATCAGCGCGAACGCGTTCTGCGGGATGTAGCGGGTGTCGGGGACGTGCGGGCCGCGGCAGAGGTCGCCCCAGCATCGCTCGCCGGTCCGCGCGTCGACGTTGTCGTAGATGGTCAGCTCGGCGCCGCCCACCTCCATGACATCCGCGCCTCCCTCGCTGCCGATGAGGCGGAGCTTGTAGGGCTCGGAGGACAGCTCGCGCACGGCCTCCGCCTCGTCGACGACGCGCCGCTCGAAGCGCTGCCCCGACTTGATGATCGCCACCATCGCCTTCTCGAGGACCGCGAGATCCTCGGGAGTGAACGGGGTCTGCACGTCGAAGTCGTAGTAGAAGCCGTCCTTGATGGGAGGCCCGATCCCCAGCTTCGCGTCGGGGAAGACCCGCTGCACCGCCTGGGCGAGCACATGGGCGGTGGAGTGCCGCAGGATGGCGAGCCCCTCCGGAGAGTCCACCGTGACGGGCTCCACGACGTCGGTGTCCGAGACGGTCGTGGCCAGGTCGCGCAGGTCGCCGTTGATGCGGGCGGCGACGACGGAGCGATCGCCACCCACGAGTTCGAGGGCGGTTCTGGCCACCGTGGTCTCCTTGTCGCTGTCAGCAGAGCAGACGCGCTCGCATCGTCGTCCCTCATCCTAGGACCGGGTGACTTTGCCGACCGGACACCGTACGGTCGGGCGTGTGAGATTCGGGATCACGCGCGATGCCCGCTGACGCGCGGCCGGCGCAGGGGCCGGACGGCACGCCCTCGGAGGCCCGCTACCGCGACGGCACCTATCTGAGCAGCAACCCGTCGTGGCATGCGGAGGACTCGGCATGGAAGGCCCGCCAGGTTCTCGGGATGCTGCGCAGGCATGGGGTCGCCCCGCGAACCGTCGCCGAGGTCGGATGCGGGGCCGGCGAGGTCGTGGCCGAGCTCGCGCGGCATCTCACCTCCGCGGAGTTCGTGGGGTACGACGTGTCGCACGACGCGCAGGCGTTCTGGGCTGCGCGAGCGTCGGATCGGGTCGACTTCCGGCTGGCCGACTTCACCGGAGTCGATGCGCACTACGACCTGCTTCTGTGCCTCGACGTCTTCGAGCACGTGGAGGACTACTTCGGCTTCCTGCGTGCGATCCACGGCAGGGCGGACCGGGCGGTCTTCCACATCCCCCTCGACATCTGCATCCTCAACATCGTGATGGGGGGCATCATGGGCGCCAGGCAGAGCGTGGGGCACCTCCACTACTTCACGGTCGAGTCCGCGCTGGCGACACTGGCCGACTGCGGCTACGACATCCTCGACTGGCGCTACACGACGCTGCTGAAGGACGAGCCGGGCCTCTCCGCGAAGGGCCGTGCCCTACTTCGGAGCCGACGACTGCTCAACTCCGTCTCACCCGACTGGGGGCAGCGCATCCTGGGCGGCAGCTCGATCATCGTGCTGGCCCGCTAGCACCTGCGGGGCCCGTCCTGCGCGCCATCGAAAGCGGCGCCTCGGTGGGCGATACTGGGTTCGAACCAGTGACCCCTCGCGTGTGAAGCGAGTGCTCTACCACTGAGCCAATCGCCCGAAGCCCCGCAATCCTATCCCAGTTCGGTCCCGCTTCCGACGCGCCGGGGGAGGTACCGTGGAAGCACCTACACATCGGAGGAGTCTCCATGCGCCAGACCAGCCGCTTCCGCGGCCTCATCGTGAGCACGACGGCCGTTGCGGCCCTCATTGCGGGGTTCCTCGCCGTGGGTGCCGCCCCTGCGCAGGCGGCCAGCGCCACCGGCTTCGGGAACGGCACCGTGGGCGTGCCCCAGACCGTCAACGCGGTGGGCATCTGCCCCAGCTCGACCCTGACTCTGATCGCGCAGTACAGCACCGGCGTGCAGGTCTCCTCGCAGCCGGTCGTGTCGGACATCAACGGCAACGCGACGATCGTGTGGACTCCCAGCGTGGCCGGCTTCATCACGTCGGCGACGATCGGCAGCACCTGCACGCCTGTCTCGCTGGGCGCCGCGGTCATCGCGTCGGTGGGCACCACCACGGCCATCTCGGCACCCAACACGGCACAGATCGGCGTCCCGACCCAGATCACCGTCACCGTGCAGTCGACCAGCCCGAGCAGCTACCAGCCGACCGGCACGGTCGTCGTCCGGGACGGCAACGGCGCGGTCGTCGTCACGATGGGGCTCACGCCCTCGACGGCCAACGGCCAGTCCTTCGCCTACTGGAGATGGACGCCGCCGTCCGTAGGAACCTTCCTCTTCCAGGCCACCTACAGCGGTGACGCGAGCGCGCTCACGTCCACGTCGGCGGTCGACCTGGTGTCCGCGACGCCGAGCGGGAACACGATCTCCCTCACGTCGCCCGGCACGCTGACCGTCGGGGTGCCCACCACCCTCATCGCGACCGTGGTGCCGAGCAACACGGTCGGATCGGTCGGCTTCACCTACAACGGCACGCCGATCAGCGCCTCCGTTCCGCTCGTCAACGGAGTCGCCACCTTCGTGTGGACGCCGGCCGTTGCGGGCAACGCCGTTCTCGGCGCCAACTACATGACGAACGGCGGACGCTCGGGATCGACGACGGACAACGTCACCATCGTCGCCGGACCTGCCTCCAAGGACGTCATCACGCTGACCCAGCCCGGCTACGGCACGTGGGCGCCGAATGGCGTCTACACCCTGGGCAACGGCACGACGTTCACGTTCCAGGCGTCGACGCTGTCCGGTGCACCGGTGACCCTCACCGAGACCGGCCCCTGCCAGGTGTCCGGACTCACCCTCGTCATCGACACCGGGACGGGCTCGTGCAACCTCGTCGCCTCGAGCAAGGGCGGCCCCGGGTACGCACCGGTCCAGCAGGGCTACACGGTGAACATGACCCTCGGGCAGCAGACCGCCGCCCTGGCCGCACCCAACAACGGGCGCTTCAGCACCGGCCAGACCATCCGGCTGCAGAACCCCGCCCAGGGATCCACCAACGCCGGTCAGAACGTGACCTGGCGCGTGGTGAACAGCGGCAACCGCTGCCGCCTGGTCTACCCGAACAACGGTGCCGTGAACGTGCGCCTCGTCCGGTCCGGCCAGTGCACGGTGGTCGCACGGGCCGCTGCGGTGCCCAACGCGTGGCAGGCCTTCGAGCTGCGCCGCACCTACACGGCGCGCTAGCCGCAGGATCATGACGATGGCCCCCGCCTGGCGGGGGCCATCGTCATGTCACGGGTCGATGTCCCGGACTGCCCGCTCGTCGAAGGCGGCACGCAGGTCGCGGCTGATAGGCCCGGCGATGCTCCAGGAGCGTCCGTCCGCCTGCACCACGGGATGCACGTTCCGCGTGGACGAGGTGAGGAAGACCTCGTCGGCCTCCTGAAGCACCTCGAGCGGCAGGTCCGTCTCCTTCGCTCCGAACCACTCCAGGACCAGCTCGCGGGTGATGCCCGCGAGGCAGCCGCTGGACAGAGGTGGCGTGAGCACCGTGCCGTCGACCACGACGAAGACGTTCGTGCCGGTGCCCTCGCACAGGGCACCCGCCGTGTTGGCGAGCACCGCCTCGGACGCGCCGGCCGCATGGGCTGCTGCGAGCGCCACGACGTTCTCGGCGTACGACGTCGTCTTGACGCCGGCCACCGCCGAGCGCTCGTTGCGGGTCCACGGAACCGTGGCGATGCTCGTCGTGTCCGGCCACGGCGTGGCGGCTGCCACCGCGACCACGAGGGTCGGGCGCGCATCCCCGCGATCGCTGCCGAGCGGGGCACGGCCTGCCGTATACGTGATGCGAAGGCGCCCCAGGCCGCCGATCTCCGCCGCGTTCTCGGCCAGCACGTCGTCGACTGCGAAGCGGATGATGTCCGAGTCGGGCTCGGCGAGCCCGAGCGCTCGCGCCGATGCCGTGAGCCGATCGAGGTGCCGGGTGAGCGCGAACGCCCCCTCGCGCGTCACCTTCAGGGTCTCGAAGACGCCGTCGGCCACGGTGAAGCCATGGTCGAGCACGCTCACCCGAGCCTCGTCCTCGTCGTAGAGCTCGCCGTCGTCGCAGTCCCCCACCCACAGCCTCATGAGGCGCCAGCCTGCCATGCCGAGCCCGCGTCTGCGGGCCACGAGCCTCCCGCCACCGCCACGAGTCGCTCCGCCTTCAGCTCGGTCTCGCCCCACTCCGCCGACGCGTCGGACCCCCACGTGATCCCTGCGCCGGTGCCGAAGTGGACCGATCCGTCCCTGATCCAGAACGTCCGGATCGCCACGGCCAGCTCGGCCTCGCCGGTGTCGGCGTCGACCCAGCCGAACGCACCGCAGTAGAAGTCCCTCGGCACCGGCTCCAGCTCGGTGATGCGACGCAGGGCGGCGAGCTTCGGAGCCCCGGTCACGGAGCCTGGCGGGAACGCGGCCTCGAGCAGTGCCGACCACCCGAGGCCCGGCAGCAGGCGGGCCTCCACGTAGGACACCAGGTGGACGAGGCCGGGGTGGGCCTGCACCTCCAGGAGTGACGGAACGGTCACCGTGCCCGGCACGCTCACCCGGGAGAGGTCGTTGCGCACCAGGTCGACGATCATCACGTTCTCGGCCGCATCCTTGTCGCTCAGCTCCTCCGCGATCCGCGCCGTCCCTTTGATGGGCCCCGAGCGCGCGAGCCGGTCGCTGCCGCGACCGCGCACGGACAGGAACAGCTCGGGGCTGGCGCTGGCGACGTGAACGCCCTGCTCGGGGAGCCGCAGGAAGCCCCCGTACGGAGAGGGATTGCCCTGGGCCAGCAGGCGGTGCAGTCCGGCGACGTCGGCGGCGTCGGTGACGGGCAGGTCGGCGGTGAGCACGCGGCAGATGTTCGCCTGGTAGACATCACCGGCCGCGATGGACGCCCTGATCGACTCGACCGCGGCGACATAGCCGCCCTCGTCGAGCGACGACGTCCATGCGTCCGGAGCCGGCCCCTGCCATCGCGCGTCGTCCGGCAGGGGCGGCACGGGCGACCAGCGCCCGAACCTCGCGCAGACGGCGGGCCCCTCGAACGGGATGGCCACGGCCCAGCGCCCCGAGCCGTCGAGGTGCGACACGTCGGCCGTGACCTCGAGGAGGTCACTCGCCCAGAGACCGCCCACGCACGCCGCCGCCGAGACCACCACGGTCACATCATGGCGGCTGCCGCGACGGCGGACACCGTGTTGACGACCTGATTGGCCCGTCCATAGGCCGGTCGGCTAGGGTTCTCATTCGATCGCAAGATCGTGCGGACGTAGCGCAGCTGGTAGCGCATCACCTTGCCAAGGTGAGGGTCGCGGGTTCGAATCCCGTCGTCCGCTCGGAATGCACGCGGCCCCCGAGGGCCGACGTGACGCCTGGTGGAGTGGCCGAGAGGCGAGGCAACGGCCTGCAAAGCCGTGTACACGGGTTCAAATCCCGTCTCCACCTCGTACGGTTGCTCCGTCGGTCCCGCCACGTCGCCGAAGGAGCCCCATGACCGAGCCGCTGATCCATGCCCACGTCGCCGATGGCGTCCTGCACGTCGATGCCCCGGGCGGATTCCACGCCATGTCCGGCCTGCACGCCCTCGAGGTCCCGCTCGACCACGTCGTGGGCGCCGAGGTCGTCGACCACCCGTCCGACGCCATCCAGGGCTTCCGGCGAGGAATGGGCATGGCCCTTCCCGACGAGCACCTCGGCGGATACCACCATGACGAGGTCGTCGACTACGTGGCGGCCCGCAACACCGGCCAGGGCCTGGTCGTCACCCTGAGGGACGAGAAGTACTCCCGCCTCATCCTGTCGGTCGACGATCCCGGGGCGCTGGCGACCGCGCTCACGACTGGGCCACACTGATCCCATGGCAACGACACCCTCCGCACCCCAGGACGACCAGAAGGACAAGTTCAAGGCGGCCCTCGAGGCGAAGAAGAACAAGCCCGGAGGCGGCTCGCAGGCGCACGAGCCCGGCGGCGGCGGCCCCGTGAAGGACCACTCGAGCCGGTCGGGGGGCAAGCGCGAGTTCCGACGCAAGAGCGGCGGCTAGCAGCCGCCGTGGCCGACGCCTCGCCCTCGAGGAGGAGGGCGCCCTGGCGCAGCATGTACGTGCGCCTCGCCGTCCTGACTGCCCTGGCCGCCGTGGCCGCCTACGTGATCGGCGAGGCGGTGCCCTTCGCAGATCCCATCCCCGCCGCGATCACCGCGGTGATCGCCACGCGTGCGACGTTCCATCACGCCGCCAAGGAGACCGTCTTCCAGACCCTGGGCGCCCTTCTCGGTGCCGCCATCGCCCTGGCCATCGTGTCGCTGATCGGCGGTGGCGCGCTCGTCATCTTCCTTCTGGTGCTGCTGTGCTACCTGCTGGCGCGACTGCTGCGGCTGGCCGCGCCGGCGGAGTCCCCCTTCGTGGCGGCGAGCATGGCGGTGACGGTCATCCTCGTGGTCGGCACCCATCTCACCTCAGAGCTCGCGCTCGAGCGCTTCGTGGGCGTCGTCATCGGCGCGCTGTGCGCCCTGGCGGCGTCATCGCTCGCGACCCCCACGAGGGACACCCGGCTCCTGCGCGAGGATGCCGAGGCCCTGCAGGACGCGCTGGCCGACCTGCTGTCGAGGGTGGCCCGCGGCCTGCGCGAGATGCCCACCCACGAGACGGCGAAGGAGTGGCGCGACGAGGCCGTGGAGCTGCGCAACCGGTCCATCGGGCTCGACGCGCGCCTGGAGGACCTCGCCTCCCACGCGAGGTGGAGCCCGCGCATCGACCCGGCCGACCTCGCGAGCCTGGCCCAGGCCCTTGAGGCGAACCGCATCATGTCGTCGAGGGTGCTGTCCATCGCCGCCGACCTGGCAGCCTCGGCCGCCGGCAGCGCTGCGAGCCGCATCCCGCAGGCCGCGCTGTCGCCCCTCGCCGACCTCATCGCCATGGCCGCGGACAACATGGGTGCCGACGATCCGCTGACCTCCATCGGACGCACTCAGGCCCACGAGGCCGTCCGTCTCGCGGACCAGACCGCCCAGATCGCCCTCATCGGCGGCATCGTGTCGAGCCTGAACCGCATCAATGAGGCCTCCTCCGACAGTGCCGACGCCTGGGACGAGGAGGAGCACAGCGCGACATGAGCCGTCAGGGGCCGGTGCTCCCCCGGTGCTGGACCGTGTATTGTTCATGGGGCACGAATCGCCCTCGGCGATGCGCGCTCGGCTCCACCCTTGATCCTGTAGCGCAGTTGGTTAGCGCGCTTCCCTGACACGGAAGAGGTCCCCAGTTCGAGTCTGGGCAGGATCACCAC
>CALGTB010000018.1 GCA_937902285.1 uncultured Actinomycetes bacterium
CTCGGCGAGGGGTCGCGGCCCGTAGGGGCCGCGAGCGGTGTCGCCGATGTAGCGAACGGGCTCGTGCGGCAGCTGGTCGAGCACGGCGCGCGCCACGGTGAGGCCGCCCACCCCGGAGTCGAAGATGCCGATCGGTGCGTCGTTCATGTCGCCACCAGCCTAGTGGCGCGGCTCCCACCTCGCGGGCGCCCCGATCCCTACAGTGGCGCCATGACCAGACCCTTTGGCGTCGTCCTCGTCGCCGTCCTCGTGTTCATCTCCGGCCTGTTCGACCTGATCCTCGGCGCGGTGCTCATGCTGGCGCCGTTCATCGACGAGCCGGCGATCACCGACCACCTGGGCAATCAGCAGACGATCTCGGGCTTCTTCCTCTTCGTCAACGGGCTGCTCTCGTTCGTGCTCGGCCTCATGTACTTCTGGCTGACGAAGATGACGCTCATCGGCTCCGCCACCGCGTACACGCTGATCAACTTCCTGGCGATCCTGAACATCTTCTTCGGACTGTTCCGACTGCCCTTCGGATGGGGCGTCATCGTCCTCAGCGGCCTGGTGCTGATCCTCGTCAACACGGCGAAGGCCAAGCAGTGGTTCACCCAGACGCAGTAGCGGGTCGCTGACCCGCTAGGCCCACAGCTGCCCGTCGAGCGCCTCCTCGGCGTCGTCGATGGATCCTTCGTACGCGCCCGTCGACAGGTACTTCCAGCCGCCGTCGCACACGATGAACGCGATGTCGGCCTCGCGGCCGGCGCGGACGGCCTTGGTCGCCACGCCCATCGCGGCATGCAGGATCGCGCCGGTCGACACCCCCGCGAAGATGCCCTCCTGCTCGAGGAGCTCGCGCATGCGCCGGACAGCATCGCCCGGACCCACGGAGAAGCGCGTCGTGAGCAGGGACGCGTCGTAGAGCTCGGGCACGAATCCCTCGTCGAGGTTGCGCAGCCCGTAGACGAGCTCGCCGTACCGCGGCTCCGCGGCGACGATCTCGACGCTGGGCTTGGCCTCCCGGAAGTAGCGGCCCACGCCCATGAGCGTTCCCGTGGTGCCGAGCCCCGCGACGAAGTGGGTGATCGACGGAAGGTCCTCGAGGAGCTCAGGGCCGGTCGTGTCGAAGTGCGCCTGGGCGTTGGCGGCGTTGCCGTACTGGTAGAGCATGACCCAGTCGGGGTGCTCCGCGGCGACCTGCTTGGCGACCCGGACCGCCTCGTTCGAGCCCCCGGCGGCAGGCGACGGGATGATCGTCGCGCCCCACATGCGCAGCAGCTGGGCGCGCTCGACGGAGGTGTTCTCGGGCATCACGCACACGAGGCGGTAGCCGCGCTGCTTGGCGACCATGGCCAGTGAGATCCCCGTGTTGCCCGAGGTCGGCTCGAGGAGGGTGGCCCCGGGCGTCAGCAGGCCGTCCCTCTCCGCCTGCTCGACCATCGCCAGGGCCGCACGGTCCTTGACCGAGCCGGTGGGGTTGCGGTCCTCGAGCTTCGCCCAGAGCCTGACGTCCGGCGACGGCGACAGGGTGGGCAGGCCGACGAGGGGCGTCCGCCCCACCGAGGCGAGCAGTGAGTCGAACCGCACCATCAGCCGCCGGCGACGGCGGGCAGGATCGTGATGGCGTCGTTGTCGGCGATCGGCGTCCGCAGGCCCTCGAGGAAGCGCACGTCCTCGTCGTTGAGGTAGACGTTGACGAAACGACGGAGGCCACTCTCGTCGACCAGCCGCTCGGCGATGCCCGGGTAGCTCTGGTCGAGGTCCGCGATGACGGCCTGCAGCGAGTCACCGCTCGCGGCGACGCTCTTCTCCCCCGCCGTGAACGACCGGAGGATCGTGGGGACGCGTACCTCGACGGGCATGGGGACTCCAGGCGCTCGGGATGGTTGACGGTTGAAGCAACAGCACCCTACGAGAGCGCGGGTCGCGCGGCCAGTCGAGATCCTGCAGGTGCGAGGAGTTCGCAGGTCGGGTCAGCCCTCGAGGACGCTGATCGGCTCCTCGGTGACCTGGCCGTCGACGATCCGGAAGGACCTCAGCTCGTACGGGCCGTCCTCGGTGCCGGTCTCGCGGGTCGACACCAGCACGTAGTGGGCCTCCGGCTCGGACGCGTAGGCGACGTCGGTGCGCGAGGGGTAGGCCTCGGTGGCCGTGTGGGAGTGGTAGATGACCACCGGCACCTCGTCGCGGTCGTCGAGATCGCGGTAGAGCCTCAGCAGGTCGCCCGAGTCGAACTCGTAGAACGTCGGCGATCGGGCCGCGTTGAGCATCGGGACGAAGCGCTCGGGGGTCTCACTGCCCTCCGGCCCCGCGATGATGCCGCATGCCTCGTCGGGGTGGTCGGCGCGCGCGTGGGCGACCATGGCGTCGATGAGGTCCTGCCGGATGACGAGCACGAGGACACCCTAGACAGGGGGCCGCCGGCCCGTAGGCCGAGCCGGGATCAGCGGGGCATGACCAGCCGCACGAGGGTGTCCTGCAGGTACGTGAGCCAGTCGTAGACGTGGAACAGCCCCGCGCGCGGATCGTCCTCCGGCAGGGACGCCAGCGCGTCATGACTGTCCTCGGTCATGTCGAGGCGGCTGCCCAGGGTCAGCCGCGTGTCGTTGAGGAAGCCCAGCCAGGCCCCCACCTGGTCCTTGGGGATGTCGGAGGCGCCGCGCTCGAGTGCCGCGATGACCACCTGCGCGTGAGCCACCTTCGCCTCGCGCAGGCTGCGCTCGGTGAATCGACGGAAGTCGGCCGAGGCCTCGTCGTCGTCGATGAAGGCGTCCGGGAAGAGCCGGGCGAGAGCGGGGTCGTCGGGCACCTCGGCCGTCTCGTCGATGCCCACGAGCGCGGCGAGCGGATCCGCGTCCGGGTCGAGGGGATCGGGCGCGACGAACTCCTCGATCTGCCGGGCCAGCGAGCGCAGCAGCTCACGCTCAGGCTCGTCGAGGTTGATCGAGACCGCTCCCCTGCGTCCCTTGGCGAACCCGTAGGCCTTGGCCATCACGAGTCCTTCTGCATCGTGGCCCACAGTCCGTAGCCGTGCATCGCCGTGACGTCGCGCTCCATCTCCTCACGACTGCCGCTGGAGACCACCGCGCGGCCCTTCTCGTGGACGTCGAGCATGAGCAGCTCGGCCTTGGCCCGGTCGTAGTGGAAGTAGGTCATGAAGACGTAGGTCACGTAGGACATGAGGTTGACCGGGTCGTTCCACACGAGGGTGATCCAGGGCCGCTCGGTCTCCTCCGACAGCGCCGCCAGCTCGATCTCGCCGGGGGCGACCGTGGGGGCAATCGACATGCCTGCATCCTCCCACTGTGGGCCTACGCTGAATCCCGTGTCGTCGATCAACGTCCCCGCCAAGGACCCCGGCCTGCCCGACCCGCCCATCCTCACGCGCATCCGCGAGGGCGTGATCGGCGACGACCAGGTCATGTGGGGGCCCTTCGGCGCCCGACGGGTGACCTACGCCGACTACACCGCCAGCGGTCGGGCACTGTCCTTCATCGAGGACGTGATCCTCCACGAGGTGCTGCCGCGATACGCCAACACGCACACCGAGTCGAGCGGCACGGGCCTCCAGACCACGCGGCTGCGCGAGGACGCCCGGCGGATCATCGCGCGCGCCGTCAACGGCGACGACGACACGTGCGTCATCTTCTGCGGCTCCGGCTCGACCGCCGCCATCAACCGCCTGATCGGCATTCTCAACCTGCGCATCCCGGCCGATCTCGACCGCCGCTACGGGCTGTCGGATGCCATCCCCGCGAGCGAGCGTCCCGTCGTGTTCATCGGCCCCTTCGAGCATCACAGCAACGAGCTTCCGTGGCGCGAGTCGATCGCCGACGTTGTCACCATCCATGAGGATGCGGACGGCCACATCGACCTGGCTGATCTGGAGGAGCAGCTCGTCCGCTACCGCGACCGGCCGCTGCTCATCGCCTCGTTCAGCGCTGCGAGCAACGTCACCGGCATCGTCACCGACACGCACCGCGTGAGCCAGCTGCTCCACGAGCACGGTGCCCTGGCGTTCTGGGACTACGCCGCCGCCGCGCCCTACGTCGACATCGAGATGCAGCCGCGCTGCGACGAGCACCCGCTCGCGTACATGGACGCGATCTTCCTGTCGCCCCACAAGTTCATCGGCGGACCCGGCACGCCCGGCGTCCTCATCGCCCGCCGGCAGCTGCTGACGAACTCCGTCCCCGATGTCGTCGGCGGCGGCACCGTCTCGTACGTCAACCCCGAGCACCACCGCTACCTCTCCGACCCTGAGCACCGCGAGGAGGGCGGCACCCCGGCGATCGTCGAGTCCATCCGCGCCGGCCTGGTGTTCCAGCTGAAGGAGGCCGTCGGCGTCGACGTGATCCGGGCGCACGAGCACGACTTCGTCCGGCGCGCCATCTCCGTGTGGTCGGCTCACGACGACATCCAGGTCCTGGGGAACCTCGACGCGGAGCGGCTGTCGATCGTGTCGTTCGTCATCCGCCGCCCCAACGGCCGCTACCTGCACCACAACCTCGTCGTCGCGATCCTCAACGACCTGTTCGGCATCCAGTCGCGCGGCGGCTGCAGCTGCGCTGGGCCCTACGGGCACCGCCTGCTGGGCATCGACCTCGAGCGGTCGCACGAGTTCGAGCGGGAGATCAGCCACGGCTGCGAGGGCATCAAGCCGGGCTGGGTGCGGGTGAACTTCAACTACTTCATCTCCGAGCAGGTGTTCGCCTACCTCGTCTCGGCGGTCGTGCTGGTGGCCGACCACGGCTGGAAGCTCATGCCCCAGTACCGCTTCGACACCGCCACGGGACGCTGGCATCACAAGGACGGTGCGGTCGAGCCGCCCCTGCGGCTGTCGATGCTGGCCTACGACGACGACGGCGTGCTGCGGTATCCCGAGCAGCACGACATGGCCGACGAATCCGCCCTGGCGGGCTACCTGGCGTCGGCGCACGAGCTGCTCACGGCGCTGCCGGACGACCTCGGTCCGCCGGCCGCATCGGCCGACGGGATCTCGCAGGACTTCGCCTCGCTGCAGTGGTTCGACCTGCCGGCCGTCTGCCTACTTGATCTTGATGCGGATCTCCGCTGACGCACCGCTGAGGATCGACGCCTTCCCCACGGCCACCACCCGGTAGGTGTACCAGCCCTTCACCCGGGGCGGCGCCGCGACCAGTCGGGCCCGGCCCTTGCCGTTCGCCTTGGCCGTGTCGACGTTCTTCCACTTCGTCCCGCGCTGGATCTGGAGGGCCAGCGACTGCCCGTCGATGGCCGGCAGCGCCCGGGCGCGGACGACCACCGGATCGCCCTTCGGGACCTTGACGACGGCGGGGGTGCCGGTGACCTGGGAGAGGATCTGGGTCGTGAAGGGCGCGCTCACGCCCTCGGTGCGACCGCCGGCGGCGGCCACGTAGACCTGCCAGTCGCCGGTGCCGGACGGTGTCACCTGGAAGGCCACGGTGCCGTCGGCCGCCGTCGGCTGGGCCTGGACGTCGATGAACTTCTTGGTCCCGGCCGCCCGGAACTGGAGGACCGCGCTGACCCCCGCCAGCGGTGCGCCCAGCGAGCCCACCGTGGCGGTGAACGTCAGCGGGGTGCCGAAGACCGCGCTCGGGACGCCGACGGTCGCGACGTCGGTGCCGGCGGGCGCCAGCGACTGCCCGTACGCCCGAAGGACGGGCCACTGCGCGGGATCCTCCCCGCCGATCGTCCAGTAGGCCGCCGCGCTCAGGCCGAACTCGCCGACGAGCTGGGTCCTGGCCAGCACGCCCTGAGGACCGAGGAACTGCAGCACGCGCTTGGCCGTGCAGGTCTGGGACGCCCCGGACGAGTCGGTCCACTGGACCGCCTTGTCGTAGTAGGCGGTGTACTCCTGCTTCTCGGCATCCCATTCGACCGAGCCGGTCGCGCCGACCGACGCGAGGAGGGCGGGGATCGTGGAGCCGCTGGGCGACTGCATGCCGGTGAGCGATCGGTAGGCCGAGGAGCTCTTGTCGGTCGGGCACACCCCGCTGAGCCGGTAGGCGCCGGACGACGTCAGCCGGGTCCAGGCCCGTCCGTACGTGGGCACGCCGATCTGCAGGCGGGCGGGATCCATGACGGAGGCCGAGTACTGGACGATCGCGCGGACCCAGGGCATCGGGGCCAGCGGGCCGATCCCCCTGACGCTGTAGTCGTAGGCCATGATCCGGATGCGATCAGCCGACGGGGCGATGCCCGTCATGTTGTAGACCCAGTAGCCGGTCGCCTGCGAGCAGGTGCCGGACATGCTGCACGGCGGCGGGATGGTGACGGCGAGCAGCTTGCCCTGCGCGTGCAGGGCCGCCCCCAGCTCCTGGATGAAGGCGGTCCAGTTCGGCTTCGTCGCGGCCCAGGACGACGATCCATCGGTGAAGGCGAAGCCCTCGTAGTCGAGGTCGATTCCGTCGTAGCCGTTGCTCACGACCAGGTTGACGATGTCGGCCACGTGGGCCGCACGCAGGCCCGGGTTCGCGAGGGTGGCGGCCATCCGGCCCTTGCCTGAGCTGTCGGCGATGGCCGGGAGCACGGGGATGCCCGCCGCCTTCAGCTGGCCCATCGCCCACGCCGCGTTCGCGGCGCCGTTGCCGAAGTTCGCGTTGAACTTCACCTGCACGCCACCGCCGGACTTGGCCACGGCCGAGTACCAGAACGGCGACACGTCGGTGAGCAGGTCGGCGTTCTGGACCAGCGAGGTGACGCCGCCGGGTGACGAGGGCGAGCTCATCCAGTAGGGGATCCAGCCGCTGACGATCCTCTTCGGCGGGGCGCCGTCCGCCTCGGCGCTCGTCGGCACGACGACAGCGGTCACCGCGAGGACGGCGGAGAGCAGGGCGATCGCGGGACGGCGCACAGGGTCGGACCTCACGGTGGGGGGCGTTTCGTCCATTCTGCGACACGCCGACCCGGACCCCGGACACCGGTCTCCGCTCGGCCTGTCGCACCATGGTCACCATGCGCATCACGCCGAGGTGGATCACGCCTGCCCTGATGGCGGCCGTGGCCGTGTCGACGGTGGTGCTGGCACCGCCCTCGGCCGCCCAGCCCGACGATCCGCGGGTGGACGCCCTCCTGCAGGAGCGCCTCGTCAATCCGCGCATCGGGGACGACGTGGGGATGGTCGTCCTCGACGGCGCCACCGGGGCGGTGGTGAGCGCCCACGACGCTGACGCCCTCATGCTCCCCGCCTCGAACATGAAGATCATCACGGCCGTGACCGTGCTGGCCACCCTCGGCTCGGAGGCGCAGTTCACCACGAGGGTGCGCAGTGGTCCCGTCGCCGGTGAGCTGGTGCTCGAGGGCGGCGGAGACCCGCTGCTGACCACCGGCGACCTGCAGGCGATGGCGCGCAAGGTGGCCAAGGGGCTCGCTCCGGACTCCGTCGTCGTCGTGCGCGTCGACGACGACCTGTTCCCCGCCACCGGCCGCGGACCGGGCTGGACGAAGGGCTACCTGCCGTACGTCGCCGCCCCCGTCGAGGCGCTGGCCCGCCTCGGCGACTACAGCCCCGATCCCAGCACGAACGCCGCGAAGGTGTTCACCCAGCGCCTGCGCGCCCTCGGCATCAAGGCCACCATCGGGGAGCCTGTCAATGTCGATCCGGCCGCCCCGATCCTGGTCGAGAGGCACAGCCGCGTCGAGGATGCGGTCAGCCTCATGCTGAGCCGCTCGGAGAACAACGTGGCCGAGGTGCTGTACCGCCAGGTGGCGGTCGCCTCCGGCATCGAGCCCTCGTGGGACGGCGCCCGGGTCGCCGCGGAGCGCGCGCTGGGGGCCCTGGGGATCGACGCCACCGGGATGGCGCTCCTCGATGGGAGCGGGCTGTCCCGCAAGGACCGGCTGAGCCCGCGCTTCCTGGCCGACGTGCTGCGCCTGGCACGGGTGACGCGGCCCGAGCCCTTCGTCACGATGTTCGAGCCTGAGGCGATGCCGGTGTCCGGTCAGACCGGGACGCTGGCGACGGCGTACGGCCGCTACGTCACGAAGCACGCGCGCTGCGCGCAGGGCGACGTCCACGCCAAGACCGGCTCGCTGTTCGACACGATCGCCCTGTCCGGGGTCGCCGAGACCACATCTGGCGGCGAGCGGCTCTTCTCGCTCCTCGTGAACGACCGGCCGCAGCGCTACTCGGCCCTCTCGACGCGGCAGGCGCTCGACGGACTGACGGCGACCATCACCGGCTGCTGGGACTGACCCCACCGGCACCTCCGCCAGCCGGGTCAGCGGAGGGCGCGGGCGATCTCCCCGGCCGCACGCGCCACCCGGGGTCCGACGTCCGCCTCGTTGAACTCGCGCAAGGTGAGCACCCCGACGCTCGCCTCCAGGCCCGGCACTCCCAGCACGGGCACCGCGATGCCGAAGGCTCCCTGTGGTCCGTCGCCGCTGGCGACCACCCACGGCGGGTCGAGCGGCCGTCCTGCCGCGGTTCGGGCGGCCAGGATGGCGCGGCCGGCCGCACCGTGCTCGAGGGGCTGCCGGCTGCCGGCCCGGCTCGCCACGTGCAGGTCGGACCGTGAGGGCTCCACGACGACGGCGGCGAGGGCCTCCAGCCCGTCGACGACGGTGAGGACGGCGGTGGCGCCCACGGCGTCAGCGAGCAGCCGGAGCGCGGGGAGAGCGGTGTCGCGGACGACCGGCTGCACCTGACGGCCCATGGCGAGGATGCCGAGCCCGAGCCGGCAGCGGCCGTCGGCCGAGCGCCTCAGCAGGGCGTGCTGCTCGAGGGTCACCACCAGCCGGTAGACGACGGTGCGCCCGATGCCGAGGGCTGCGGCCAGCTCGGTGACGGTGAGCCCATCAGGGGACTCAGCCACCACCTCCAGGACACGCAGCCCCCGGTCGAGGGTTTGCGAGGTCTCCGCCGCCACGGCGGTCCCTCGTCAGGCCTGCCGCTCCGTCAGGCTGTCTTCTTGAGGAACGAGCGCAGGCGGAACGCGGCGATGATCTCGAAGATGCCGCCCACGATCAGCCAGATGCCCGCGACCCAGGCCAGCGTCACCAGCGAGATCGCCGGCCACACGAGGATGACCACGCCGCCGATGAGCATGATGATGCCGCCGAAGATGTTCCAGCCACGTCCTTCCTTCTCCTCGGCAGCGAGGAAGATCGCGCCGAAGCCGCGGAACAGGAACCCGATGCCCACCAGGATGGCGAGGATCTCCACGGCCTGGAAGGCGCCGCGGAACATGAGCAGACCGAGGATGACGGACAGGATCCCGGTGATGAACAGCAGCGCGCGCATGCCACCGGAGAGCCCCGACCCGAAGCCGCGGATGATCTCGAAGATTCCCGAGACGATGAGGTACACCGCCAGGAGGACCGCCAGCACCAGAACGGTGACGGCGGGCCATACGACGGCGATGATGCCGACGACGAGACTTGAAATGCCGAGGAAGAGCAGGACGCCCCAGTGACGGCCGATGGCCCCCATGGCGCTGTCGCTGACGTCCGCCGGACTCTGATCCACCGTGGTCATATGACCTCCCACTGACGAACTCGACGCACGTTGCGCCCAACCCATGAGTCTAGATCGGTGGCGGCGTCATTCCCCGGTGACACTCCCGCGTGCATCAGGCGAGTACGCGGGCGAGGAACTCCCTGGTCTGCGGCAGGCGCGGGTCGTTGAACAGCTGATCGGGCGGGCCCTGCTCGAGGACCATCCCGTCGCTGAGGAAGCACACGCGATCGGCGACCTCGCGGGCGAAGCCCATCTCGTGCGTCGCCATGACGATGGTGAGCCCCCCGGACTTCAGCTCGCGGACGGCATCGAGCACCTCGCCGACCAGGAGCGGGTCGAGTGCTGAGGTGATCTCGTCGAAGAGCATCAGCTCGGGCTGCATGGCGAGGGCACGCACGATGGCGACCCGCTGGGCCTGCCCGCCGGACAGCCGGTCGGGGTACTCGTCGGCCTTGGCATCGAGCCCGAATCGGGCGAGCAGGGCACGTGCCTCGTCCCGGGCCTGGGCAACCGACGTGCCGACCACCTTCCGCGGAGCGAGGGTCACGTTGTCGAGGACGGTCATGTGCGGGAAGAGGTTGTAGGACTGGAAGACGATGCCGATCCGTCGGCGGACGGTGTCGAGGTCAACGGACGGATCCGTCACGTCGAGGTCTCCGTCCAGCACGATCGTCCCGGCATCGACCGTCTCGAGTCCGTTGATGCAGCGCAGGAGGGTGGACTTGCCCGAGCCGGATGCGCCGATCAGCACGACGGCCTGGTGGCGAGCCACGTCGAGGTCGAGCCCGCGCAGCACCGAGTGGTCGTCGAAGGACTTCCAGATGCCCCGGGCGGTCAGCAGCGTCGGATCCGATCCGCCCGTCATGCCACTCCCCCGGCCCTCTGGCGGCGGGCCATGCGCGCCTGGATCCAGTCGGCGAACCGCGTCATGGGGATCGTCAGGGCGAGGAAGATGACGGCCGCCGCGACGTACGGCGTGTAGTTGAAGCTCGACGACGCGTCGATCTGCGCCTGCCTCAGGATCTCGATGGGGCCGAGGACCGCCACGAGCGCCGTGTCCTTCTGCAGGGAGATGAAGTCGTTGAGCAGCGGCGGGACGACATTGCGGATCGCCTGCGGCAGGACGACGTAGCGGTTCGTCTGGAACGTCGACAGGCCCAGGGACCTCGCCGCCATGCGCTGGCTCGGGTGCACCGAGCCGATGCCTGCCCGGAACACCTCGGCCACGTAGGCGCTGTAGGACAGGACCAGGGCGGTCGTGCCCCAGAAGACCGGGCTCGTGGGCACGCCCTGCAGCCGCAGTGCCGGGACGCCGAAGCCGAGCAGGAAGATCACGAGGATGGTCGGGACGCCGCGGAAGACGTCGACGAAGACCGTGGCCATGACCCGCAGCGGCAGGAAGATCGGCGCCTTGAGCGTGCGCACCAGCGCGATGACGAGGCTGAACACGAGGATGAGCGGCTCGGCGACGAGGAAGATGCGGACGTTCAGCCAGAACGCCTCGAGCAGGCCGGCGAAGGAGTCCGCGAACTGCTCAGGGCTGAAGAACGTCTCCTGGACGACCGGCCACCCGGGGGTGCTGGCGACGAAGGCCGCCACGACGACGACGAAGCCGATGAGGCTGGCCATGCCGACGAGCGCATTGCGCCGGGCACGACGACGCGCCAGCGCCTGGCGCACCGGGTCCTTGTAGACCACGGGCGTGCCAGGCGCTGGCGCGGTTGTCGTCATGCGACGTGACCGTACCGGCTGCTACTCCGTGAAGTACGGAGCGGTCTCGCCAGCCAGCCACTCGTCCTGGATCGCCTGCAGCTCTCCCGAGGCGGTCAGCTCGGCGAGGGCCTTGTTGACGCAGGTCACCAGCGGGTTGCCCTTGGCGAAGAGCAGGCCGAACTGCTCGCCCTCGGCCGGGGCCGGGAACTGCCCCACGATCTTGCCCTTGGGGATCTCGACGGCGGTGATGTAGTAGGCCGTGGGCAGGTCGACGACGATGCCGTCGATCTGGCCGTTCTGCAGGGCGCTCTTGGCGTCGTTGGTGTCGTTGTACACGTACGGCTGCTCGGCCGGCTGGACCACGTCGTTGATGTAGTCGAGGCTGGTCGTGCCGATCTGCGCGCCGAGCTTGGCCTGCTGCAGCTCGGTGACGGTGGTGGCGTTCGCGATCGGCGAGTCCTTCAGCGCCACGACGGCCTGGTTGACCGTGTAGTAGCCGTCCGAGAAGTCGACGACCTTCTGCCGCTTAGGCGTGATCGAGATCTGGTTGATGTCGAAGTCGAACGCCTTGTCGCCGGGGGCGTAGGAGCTGTTGAACGGCACGACCGTCCACGCGACGTCCGTCGGGGCGAAGCCGAGCGTCTCCGCCACGGCGTAGGCCACGGCCGACTCGAAGCCCTGGCCGTTCGTCGGGTCGTCGTCGACGAAGTACGGCGGGTAGGCGGGCGTGTCGGTGCCGATGGTCAGCGTGCCCGGCGTGAACAGCGGCAGGTTCTCGACCGAGCATTCGTCGGTGGTGGGCTCCGCCGAGGCGGACTCCGACGGTGCAGCGGACTCGGACGCGGGCGCGGACTCCGACGGGGCGGCGGACTCGGACGCGGCCGCGGAGGACTCCGTCGTGCTGGACTGCTGGGCGCAGCCCACGAGGAGCAGGCTCGCGGACGCGAGGGCCACGGCGGGAAGCAGGAGACGGCGGGTGGACAGGCCGGACATGATCAGGGACCTCCTCGGGGCCGGCGGCGTTCGCAACGGCCCTCACATCCTGTCAGAGGCCCGCCGGTCGCATGCGCCCGGCAAGGACGATCGCGGCCGCGGCGAAGGCCGCTGAGCCCGCCCACAGCCACACGTACGTCGAGGCAGTCGCGCCGCCCGAGGCCACGGCCGACGCATGGACGAGGCCCAGGAGGGCGATCGCCACCACGCTCATCACCGAGTCGACGATCTGGATCGACGCGGAGTTGACCCCCTGCTCGTCCTCGGGCGACAGGCGCATGACCTGCACGGAGATCGACGGGATGCACAGGCCCATGCCGAAGGCTCCGATCGCCCACGAGACGCCGGCCACCCAGGGCGGCAGCGCCGTGACGACGGCCAGGGGCAGGGTGAGCAGGCAGACACCCACGATGCTGGCCCCGACGCGCACCGCCGCGGACCGGTCGAGCTCGCCCGGCAGGCGGCTCTGGGCGTACGAGCCGACCGACCACAGCGCTGCCGACGTGGCGAGGATCATGCCGGCCGCGGTGGTGCTGATCCCCCGCGTCTCGATGAGGGCGAGGGGGATGAACACCTCGGCCGAGAAGAACGCCGCCGCCAGCAGTCCTCGCATCATCACGCTCGTGGGCAGGCCGCGTGCGAAGGCCAGGGCTCCCGCCGGGAGCAGGCGGCGGACGCCGAACACCAGCAGCACCCCGCCGGCGATCGCCTCGACCGTGCCCGCCGGCGACAGGCGCAGGACGCCGTCCTGCACGGCCAGCAGCCCGGCGGTCGCCAGGATCCCGGCCACGATGCGCTGCCGCGCCGACGGCTGGGGCGTGCCCCCCTCGAAGGCGCCCAGCCGGGGCAGGAGGAGAAGCGAGGGCGGGATGACGAACAGCGGCACGAGCCAGAAGACGGCCCGCCATGTCACGCTGTCGGCCAGCCAGCCGGCGATGACCGGGCCGATGAGTGCGGGCACCACCCACGCGGCCGCCAGCACCGAGAAGGCCTTGGGCCTCAGGTCGACGGGGTACGAGCGGGCGATGAGGACGTAGACGGCCACGATGACCGCCCCGGCACCCATGCCCTGAAGGGCCCGTCCGGCCACGAGCAGGCCGAGGCCGTTGGCGGATCCCGCGATCACGGCGCCCACCGTGAAGGCGGCGACGCCGGCGACGAGGGGTCCGCGTGGCCCCCGGGCGTCGGACCAGAGCCCGCCAGCGACCATGGAGAGCAGCGAGGCCACGACGAAGGAGTTGAACGCCCAGGTGTAGGCGCCCAGCGAGTCGAGCTCGCGGGCGACCACCGGCATGGCCGTCGCGGTTCCGATCCCCTCGAAGGCCATGAGGGTGATGAGCGAGACGATGCCGATGGTCAGGGGGCGGTGCTCGCCTCGCCAGAGCGAGGTGGTGCCTGCTGTCCCCGGCTCCGCCGGGGACGCGGTCAGGACTTGTCCCCGGAGCCCCCACCGCGAGGCAGGCCCTTGTGGATCTTCTCGCAGTCCGGGCAGATGGGGAACCGCGAAGGGTCGCGGTTGGGGATCCACACCTTGCCGCAGAGGGCCGTGACCGGGCTGCCGGTGACGGCGCTCTCCACGATCTTGGCCTTCTCGACGTAGTGCGCGAACTTCTCGTGATCGCCGTCGTCGTTCGTGAAGGACTCGCGCTCCTCGAGGAGGGTCCCTCCCGAGAGGCCGGGGCTGTCCAGCGGCTCCTGACTCATGGGCGTGAGTCTAGGTCTGATCCCCGGCTTCCTCCAGCGCCCCGCCTGGATGCGCCGCCGCCACGGCTGCCCCATGATGGACGGCATGACGCTGTCCCCTGCCGGGGGAGGCCTCGACGCCTTCCTCGATCCCGAGACCGACTACCCCGCGAATCACTTCGCCCTCCAGTACGTCCTGAACGCGCTGGCCGACCGTCCCGCGCCGACGCTGGTGGAGGTCGGAACCGGGCACGCCACGGCCCTCGCGCCCCTGATCCGGGCGGGAGTCGACGTCCGGGGGTTCGACATCGATCCGGACCTCGTCGCACGGGGGCGCGAGCAGATGGGCGCCCTCGGGCAGGACCCCGAGAGCGTGACGGTGGGCGACATCGAGGACCCCGTCAGCTACGCGACCGTCCTGCGCGATGGCCCCTTCGACGCGCTGCTCGCCCTGGGAATCCTCCCGAACGTCGCGAACGAGATCGGCACCCTCAGGAACATGCAGGCGCTCGTGCGGCCGGGCGGCGAGGTATTCGTGGAGTTCCGCAACGTGCTCTTCAGCCTGTTCACCTCGAACCGGCACACGCGCAACTTCATCGTCGACGAGCTGCTGGCGGATGTCTCCGACGACCTCAGGTCGTCGGTGTCGGACGTGCTCGAGTCACGGGTCGACATGGATCGCCCGCCCCTGCCGAGGGCCGGCGCGAGCGCCTGGCGCTTCCACAACCCCTTCGAGGTCGCCGAGCGATTCGCGTCGCTCGGATTCGTCGACGTCCGCCCGCACTTCTTCCACTACCACCCGGCCATGCCGTTCCTGGCCTCCGAGCACCCGGCCTCGTTCCGCCGGGAGAGCCTGCGCCTGGAGAACGAGGCGTCCGGCTGGCGCGGGATGTTCCTCTGCTCGGCGTTCCTCATCCACGCCCGGCGGCCCGGCGTCGCCTCGGCCGCAGCGTCCCCTTCTATACCCCATGGGGTATGATTTCGCCATGACGACCACGACCCTCACCGAGGCGACCTTCGCCACCACCGTCGAGACCAGCCCCATCGTGCTGGTCGACTTCTGGGCCGCCTGGTGCGGTCCGTGCCGGGCGTTCGCCCCCGTCTACGAGACGGTCTCCGCAGCCAACCCGGACATCGTGTTCGCCAAGGTCGACACCGAGGCCGAGCAGGGCCTTGCCGGAGCCTTCGGCATCACCTCCATCCCCACGCTCATGGCCATCCGCGACGGCGTCGTCCTGTACTCCCAGGCCGGCGCTCTTCCGGAGCAGGCCCTCACCAACCTGGTGCAGGCCGTCCGCGACGTCGACATGGACGAGGTGCGTGCTTCGCTCGCGGCCCAGGCGCCGGCCGGGGGACCCGTCGACGGTCCCCCCGCAGGGGGCTGAAGGCTCGGTCGTTTGGGACCTTTGTCCGTATAAGGCGGGTGCTACCCACCAGTAGCGTGGGGTCACAGCCAGCCGGGAGGACCCCAAGATGCCGCAGCAACCACTCGCACAGGTGCCCAAGGACGCGCAGTGGCACTGGCAGGAGCACGGCGCGTGCCGTCAGGCCGACCCCCTTCTCTTCTTCCACCCGCAGAACGAGCGCGGCTCCTCACGGGCGCGGCGCGACCGCACCGCGAAGATCATCTGCGCCGGCTGCGACGTCCGCATGGAGTGCGCCGACTACGCCGTCCGGGCACGCGAGCCCTACGGCGTGTGGGGCGGGCTGTCCGAGGACGAGCGGGAGAGCATCTACGCCCGCCTCGACTCCCGGCACTACCCCCGGGCCAAGGGCGAGGGCATCCGGGTCGCGGCCGACGACATCGCCGCTGCCGTCTCGCCACGGGTGCTGGGCATCGCCTGATCACTCGGGCAGTAGCGTTCGGTAATGACGCTCTCCGGACGTGACTTCCTGAAGGAGGCCGACTTCACGTCGGCCGAGCTCGACACCCTGCTCCGGCTCGCCGCCGATCTCAAGGCGCAGCGCCGGACCGGAACCGAGGTCCCGCGGCTCGTCGGCCGCCAGCTGGCCATGATCTTCGAGAAGACTTCCACCCGCACGCGCATCTCGTTCGAGGTCGCCATGCGTGACCAGGGCGGCCATGTGACCGTCCTCGACCCGGCGAGCAGCCAGATCGGGCACAAGGAGTCGGTCGCCGACACCGCGCGCGTCCTCGCGCGCGTCTTCGACGCCATCGAGTTCCGGGGTGCCTCGCAGGCGTCGGTCGAGGAGCTCGCGCGGTACTCCGACGTCCCTGTCTACAACGGGCTCACCGACGAGTGGCATCCCACGCAGATGCTGGCCGACTTCCTCACCATGCGCGAGCACGCCGCCGACGCGGACGCCCCCCTGCGCTACGCCTACGTGGGCGACGCACGCAGCAACATGGGGAACTCGCTGCTCGTCATGGGCGCGATCATGGGTGCCGACGTCCGCATCGTCGCTCCCCCGGACCTCTGGCCCTCCGACGAGGTGCAGGCCATCGCCCGCTCACGCGGCGCCGACACGGGAGCCCGCCTCACCCTCACCGCGAACCTCGAGGAGGGCCTCTCGGGCGCGGAGTTCGTGCACACCGACGTCTGGGTCTCGATGGGAGAGCCTGCTGAGGTGTGGGCCGAGCGGGTCGACCTGCTGCGGCCCTACCGCATCGACGAGGCCGCCATGGCCCTCACCGGCGACCCGGCCGCGAAGTTCCTGCACTGCCTCCCGGCGTACCACGACCAGGGCACGGCCGTCGGCCGCCGGATCGCGGCGGACTACGGCCTGCCCGACGGCGTCGAGGTGTCGCACGGCGTCTTCGAGTCGCCCGCGAGCATCGTGTTCGACCAGGCGGAGAACCGCATGCACACCATCAAGGCGATCCTCGTCGCCACCCTGACGTAGTCCGGGACGAGGGTCAGGCCTGCTGGAGCCGCTCGCGCAGCGAGGCGAGCTGGCCGCGCAGCTCCGCGGGCACGCGGTCGCCGAACTTGTCGAAGTACTCCTCGGTGAGGTCGGACTCGGCGAGCCACGTGGTCGGATCGATGGCGAAGAGCTCGGCCATCTGGGCGTCCGACACATCGAGGCCGTCGAGGACGAGCTCGCCCTCGGCGGGCACCCGGCCGATCGGGGTGTCGACCGCCTCGGCCTCACCCTCGAGCCGGCGCACGATCCACTCGAGCACCCGCGAGTTCTCGCCGAAGCCCGGCCAGAGGAACGAGCCGTCGGCATCCTTGCGGAACCAGTTGACCTGGTAGATGCGCGGCAGCTTGTCGGGCGTCGTGAACGAGCCGATCTTGAGCCAGTGACCCCAGTAGTCGGCCATGTTGTAGCCGCAGAACGGGAGCATGGCGAACGGGTCGCGACGCAGCATGCCCACGCCGCCGACGGCGGCTGCCGTGGTCTCGCTCGACACCGTGGCGCCCATGAAGACGCCGTGGGCCCAGTCGAAGGACTCCGCGACGAGCGGGACGTTGGTGGCCCGCCGTCCGCCGAAGAGGATGGCCTCGATCGGGACACCGGCCGGGTCCTCCCAGTTGGGGGCGATCGACGGGCACTGGCCCGCCGGGACGGTGAACCTCGAGTTGGGGTGGCTCGACGGCTCGGGCGACGCCGGCGTCCAGTCGTTGCCCTTCCAGTCGATCAGGTGGGCCGGCGGCTCGTCGGTGAGCCCCTCCCACCAGATGTCGCCGTCGTCGGTGAGCGCGACGTTCGTGAAGATCGAGTTGCCGTGGAGGGCGCGGATGGCGTTCGCATTGGTCGCCATTCCCGTGCCGGGGGCCACGCCGAAGAAGCCTGCCTCCGGGTTGATCGCGTAGAGGCGGCCGTCCTCGCCGAAGCGCATCCAGGCGATGTCGTCGCCGACGGTCTCGACGGTCCAGCCCGGGATGGTCGGCTCGAGCATGGCCAGGTTCGTCTTGCCGCAGGCGGACGGGAACGCGGCCGTGACGTAGCGCGAGTCACCCGTCGGCGAGGTCAGCTTGAGGACGAGCATGTGCTCGGCCATCCAGCCCTCGTCGCGTGCCATGGCCGAGGCGATGCGCAGGGCGAAGCACTTCTTGCCCAGGAGCGCGTTGCCGCCGTAGCCGGATCCGTACGACCAGATCTCGCGCGTCTCCGGGAAGTGCACGATGTACTTCTCGGGGTTGCACGGCCAGCTCACGTCGGCTCGCGCCGAACCCGAGGCATCGACCAGCGGGTAGCCGACGGTGTGGATCGCCGGCACGAACTCGCCGAACTCGCCGATCTCGTCGAGGGCGGCCTGGCCCATGCGGGTCATGATGCGCATGTTGACGACGACGTAGGGCGAGTCGGTGATCTCGACTCCGAGCTGGGAGATCCGCGATCCGAGCGGGCCCATCGAGAACGGGATCACGTACATGGTGCGCCCGCGCATGCAGCCGTCGAACAGCCCGCGCAGCGTGCTCTTCATCTCCGCCGGCTCGGCCCAGTTGTTCGTCGGCCCGGCATCGACCTCGCGCTGCGAGCAGATGAAGGTGCGATCCTCCACGCGTGCGACGTCACTGGGGTCCGAGCGGGCCAGGAAGGAGTTCGGCCGCAGCTCGGGATTGAGCCGGATGAACGTGCCGCCGTCGACCAGCAGGGCCGTGAGGCGCTGCCATTCCTCATCGGAGCCGTTCGCCCACTCGACCCGATCGGGCTTCGTGAGGGCCGCCATCTCCTCGACCCACTCGAGGAGCTGCTTGTTCTTCGTCGGGGGGTTCTCCATCCCGGGAACACTCATGGACTCGCTCCAGCTCGTTCGAAGGGGTCGTCAGGGCGGGCATGCCGGACGCTGAGTCCAATATGCACCGCTACCCACGCTAGGCACCACGACACGGGCCATGCAAACGCTGACGTGTGACCAAGTCCACAGGTCAGGCGACGATCTCCCGCGCGGCGGCCCAGACCTCGCCGACACGCACCGCCGCGCTCGGCAGGTAGCCCGAGTTGGAGAACGCTCCGTGGTGCAGTTCGGGCGCATGGATCCATCGCACGTCGCCGCCGCGGTGGGCCAGGTGCCGGACATAGGCGATGCCCTCGTCACGCAGCGGATCGTGGCCGACCGTGAGGACGACGGCGGGCGGGAGCACACCGGTGACGGTGACGAGGCCGGCGACGAGATCGGCCAGGGGGCTCTCGCGATCGGCGTCGTCGGCGAGGTACTGGTCGTAGAACCACTCCATGTCGCGGCGGGTGAGCAGCGGCCCGTCGACGAACTGGTGCGCCGACGGTGACCGCAGGCGAGGATCGGTTGCGGGGTAGACCAGCACCTGGCCCACGAGCCCGGGATGGCTCCCGCGCTGCTGCGCCACGACGGCGGCCAGCGTGGCGCCGGCACTGTCACCGCCCACCACGACCCGA
>CALGTB010000019.1 GCA_937902285.1 uncultured Actinomycetes bacterium
CCTGTCCTACAAGCCCGCGACCTGACGCGCCTGCATCAGCACCGCGTCGAGCATCGGCTCAGTGAGCCGTCCGGTGAAGGTGTTCTGCTGGCTCGGGTGGTACGAGCCGAGCACAGTGACCGTCCTCCCCGCCGGGGTCACCGCCGCGAACGCCGATCCGTGGCCGAAGCGCGGCCGCGGCCGCGGGATGCTCCAGCCACCGGCAGCGAGGCACCGCAGCACCGCAGTCCAGGCCAGTCCGCCCAGGGCCACGACCACGGCGACGGTCGGTTCGATGAGGGCGCGTTCATCGTCCAGCCAGTCGGCGCAGGCCGCGAACTCCTCCGGCGTCGGCTTGTTGTCCGGTGGCGCGCAGTGCACCGCGGCGGTGATGCGCACGCCTGCGACGGACTGGCCGTCGTCACGCGAGGTGGAGGTGGGCAGAGTGGCGAGGCCGACCCGGTGCAGCGACCCGAACAGCCAGTCGCCGCTGCGATCGCCGGTGAACATCCGGCCCGTCCGGTTCGCGCCGTGCGCCGCCGGGGCAAGTCCGAAGACCCAGATCGAGGGGGTCGCGGAGCCGAAACCGGGAACGGCACGTCCCCAGTACTCCTCGTCGGAGAACGATGCCCGCTTCACGACCGCGACCTCCTCGCGCCACGCCACGAGCCGCGGGCAGCGCCGGCAGCGGCCGATCGCGTCGTCGAGGGCGGCGAGGGTTCCCGGCGCCGTCACTCGCGCAGGAAGGCGAGCGTCCTCGACCAGGCCAGCGCGGCCGCGTCCGCGTCGAACACCTCGGGGCGGGCGTCGTTGAAGAACGCGTGCGACGTGCCCGGGTAGTCGACGACAGCGATCGAGCCGCCCGCCGCGACGATCTGCTCGCCGAGGGCAGCAACCGCGGGAACGGTGTCGGGTCCATCGTGCTCGGCGAGGTGCACGAGGGCGGCCTTCCCCGCGTAGCGGCTCCAGTCGGGGGAGAAGTGCGGCCACGGCATCGCCGGATAGAAGGCCACCGAGCAGCAGATCGCGTCGGAGACGGTCGGGCCGAGCAGGGCCAGTCCGCCGCCCATGCAGAAGCCGACCACGCGCACGTCGTCGCCCTCGACCTCGTCACGGGCCAGCAGCGTCTCCGCGGCGGCCGCCAGGTCGACGGCCACCTGGGCGATGTCGAGGCCGAGCATGAGCTTGCGGGCCTCGTCGGGCTCCGTCGTCTCGGCGCCCCGGTAGTGGTCCACGGCAAGGGCCACGAAGCCCTCCTCCGCGAGCCGGCCCACCAGGTTCTGGATGTGCGGCACGAGGCCCCACCACTCCTGGACGACGATGACCGCCGGTCCCGACCCCGACGGCGGGATCGCGATGATGCCGGGAACCTGCTCGCCGCGGATGTCGATCGTCACGTTGCGCATGAGCGCAGTATGCCCGCGTCAGAAGCGCGGCTGCGCCAGAAGCTCGCGATACCAGTGGGCGCTGTCCTTGGGAGTGCGCTCGCCGGTCGCCGGGTCGACCCGGATGATGCCGAACTTCTTGGTCCAGCCGGACGCCCACTCGAGATTGTCGAGCAGGCTCCAGGCGAAGTAGCCGCGCACGTCGAAGCCCTTGTCTCGGGCCCGGAGCAGCGCGCGCACGTGGTCGTCGAGGTACTCGACGCGGATCGGGTCGTGGATGCCCGCCGCGTCGGTGTGCTCCACCACGGCAGCGCCGTTCTCGCAGATCCAGATGGGGACGCCGGGCAGATGGTCGGTGGCCTTGCGCAGTGCCAGCTCGATGCCCTCCGGCAGGATCTCCCAGCCCATGTCGGTGAGCGGGGCGCGGGGGGCGAATCGCAGCGGCGGGCAGGCGGGGATCGCCGCCGTGTCCTGGCCGATCGCGTCGGTGTTCGCCGCGTCGGGCTCGGCCACGCGCATGACGGAGTAGTAGTTCTCACCCAGCCAGTCGATGGGCGTCCCGAGGATGGCGTTGTCCTCCTCGCGCACGAACGACCAGTCGGTGACCGACGCGCACGACTCCAGCAGGTCCGCAGGGATGCCGCGGCCAGCGAGGAGGTCGAGGAAGAGCCGGTTCTGCGTGCCGTCGACGTGGCGCGTCGCCACGTCCATGGACGGGGTCTCGCTGATGACGGGGATGAGGTTGAGCACGATCCCGAGGTTGCGGGCGCCCGTCTCGCGCAGCCGCTGGATCGCCAGGCCGTGGCCGAGGATCAGGTGGTACGCCGCGGCAAGCGACGCGCCCGGCTCGCGGCGGCCGGGGGCGAAATAGCCGGCGCAGTAACCGAGGAACGCCGAGCACCACGGCTCGTTGAGCGTGGCCCACCGGTCGACCCGGTCGGCGAAGTGCTCGCCCATCGCCTGGGCGTAGTCGGCGAACCGCTCAGCCGTCTCGCGGTTCGGCCAGCCGCCGGCCTCCTCGAGAGCGGTCGGCAGGTCCCAGTGGAACAGCGTCGCGACGGGCTTGATGCCCCGGGCGATCAGGCCGTCGACCAGCCGGTCGTAGAACGCCAGGCCCTCAGCGGACAGCTCACCGGCACCGTCGGGCATGACCCGCGGCCAGCTGATCGAGAAGCGGTAGGCGTCCACCCCGAGCCACGCGAGGAGGTCGAGGTCCTCCTCGAGGCGATGCACGTGATCGCACGCCGGCTCTCCGGTCGACCCGTCGACGATGGCGCCCGGGATGAGGGCGAAGTCATCCCAGTTGGCGCGGCCGCGGCCGGCCACATCGCCCTCGATCTGCCATGACGAGGTGGCGACTCCGGGCTCGAAGTCGCGGGGAATCTCTAGATCCATGAATACGACGTCCCTATCAGCCCTTGACGGACCCGGCGAGCAGCCCTCTGACGAAGAAGCGCTGCAGTGAGAAGAACACGACGAGTGGAACGACGATCGCGACGAACGCACCTGCGGTGATGAGGTGGATCTGGGCACCGTAGGAGCCCTTGATGTTCGCCAGATAGGCGGTGATGGGCGCGACGTCCGGCGTTCCTCCTGCGAACGTCAGCGCCACGAGCAGGTCGTTCCAGACCCACAGGAACTGGAAGATCGCGAACGACGCGATCGCCGGGACCGTGAGCGGCAGGACCAGCTTGCGGAAGATGAGGAAGTGGCTGGCTCCATCGACCCGGGCCGCCTCGAACAGCTCTCGCGGCAGCTGGGCGATGAAGTTGTGCAGCAGGAAGATGGCCAGCGGGAGCGCGAACATGGTGTGCGCGATCCACAGCGGGATGTAGGTGCCGATGAAGATCGATTGCTCGGTGCCCGGCTTGTTGAGGTCGGGGAAGATCGGGATCGGACCGAGGCTCCAGCCCTTGTTGAACATGGTCAGCAGCGGCAGCAGCGACATCTGCAGCGGGATGACCTGCAGCGCGAAGATCGTGAAGAACACGAACGTCGAGCCGCGGAACGGGATCCACGCGATCGCGTAGGCCGCCATGCAGGCGATGACGAGCGGGAAGATGGCCGCCGGGATCGCGATCGCGAACGAGTTGAAGAAGTACGGAGCGATGCCGTTGGGGATGACCGCGCCGCCGCTGATGACCTGGCTGTAGTTGTCGAGCGTCAGGGTCGGATCGGTGAAGATCGTCCACCAGCCGGTGCTCTGCGCTGCCTCGGACGGGCGCAGCGAGGTGACCAGGAGTCCGAACGTCGGGATCGTCCAGAGGATGGTGATGAGGATGACCAGGCCGGTCGCCCACGGGCTGCTGAGCTTGCGGCGTGCGGCCTCCGGGATGGACTCCGGCCTGCCTTCGGGATCGGGCTGCGGCATCGGGATGATCTCGTGCGCTTCGACGCTCATCGGATCGTTCGCTCCTTCCGCAGCTGGACGACGTTGTAGGCGATCAACGGGATGACGGCGACGAACAGGACCACGGCCAGGGCGCTGCCGCGGCCGACGTCGAACTGGACGAACGCCTGGGCGTACATCTCGTTCGCCACGACCTGCGTGCCGAAGTTGCCGTTGGTCATGACGCGCACGATGTCGAACACCTTGAGGACGGCGATGACGATCGTGGTGAGCACCACGATGAGGGTGCCGCGGATCATCGGGATGGTCACGCGGCTGAAGAGCTTCCAGCCGGTGGCGCCATCGAGCTCGGCGGCCTCGACCACGTCCCCGGGGATGGCCTTGATGGCCGCCGAGAGCACGACCATGGCGAAGCCGACCTGGATCCAGATCATGATGACCATGAGGAAGAAGTTGTTCCACGGCTGCCACAGCAGCCAGTTCGGCGGGTCCTCGATGCCCAGCCACTGGGCGATCTGGCTGAGCAGCCCGATCTGGGCGCCGGCCGGGTCGCGGTACTCGTAGACGAGGCCCCAGATGATTCCGGCGCCGACGAACGAGATCGCCATCGGCATGAAGATGAGCGACTTGGAGATGGACTCGCGGCGCATGCGGTCGAGCAGCAGCGCCAGCGTCAGCCCGAGCATGGTGGAGAACAGCGGCGCGATGATGATCCAGAGCGCCGTGTTGAGGAGGACCTCGCGGTTCGACGGCGTGGTGAAGATCCAGCTGAAGTTGGCGAGTCCGACCCACTCCTGGCCGCTCGCATCCTTGAAGCTGCCCGCGGTGGTGAGGAACGCCGGCGCGATGAGGCCGTAGGCCAGGAGCAGGATGGCCGGCCCGAGGAACACGATCATGGCGGCCGGGAACTGGAGCTTGCCCTTCGCGCGGGCGCCGATGAAGAAGACGATCAGCAGGAGCCCGAGGAAGATGGCGACTGCGGCAAGGCCGGTGCCGACCTTGGCCAACCCGGAGGTGACTTCCTCCACCGAACCTCCCTTGTGCTGTGCGGACGCACCGTGTGAAGTTGCCGTTGGTGCCGAGATGCTGAGGCCGGGGCCTGAACAGTGTCTACACCCTTCAGGCCCCGGCTCTCAGTGGTTCACGCCAACTGACCTAACGGTCAGGAGGCGGGCCATGCAGCGTCGATCTCGGCCAGGACCTCCTGCGTCGGAGTGTCCTCTCCGAACCACGACGTCATACCCGTCCAGAAGGAGCCGGCGCCGACGGCGGCGGGCATCAGGTCGGAGGCGTCGAAGCGGAAGACGCCGGTCGGGTCAGTGAGGTACTTCGCCGACAGGGCTGCGATCGCGTCGGTGTAGGTGTCCAGCGGCACGCCGCTGTTAGCCGACACCCAGCCACCGGGCTGCGAGGCGCGAGCGGTTGCGTACTCAGCCGACGCGAGGTAGGTCTGAACGGCCTGGACCTCGGGACGATCGGAGAACGCGGTGGTGAACTCGCCGCCACCGACGACCGGGTTGGCCGCAACGGCCGCGTCGATCTGCGGCAGGAAGAAGGCGAACACGTCGCCGTCCTCAGCCACGACCGCACCCGGCTTGAAGGACTCCCACTGGGCCGCGTAGAACGAGGCCTGCTGGAGCATCCCGCACTTGGCGTCGAGGATCGGCTTGCCTGCATCCTGGAACGCGGTCGTGGCGATGGTCTGGACGTTGCCGAAGCCCGCGTTGACGTAGTCGGGGTTCTTCATCCAGCCAGCGAGGGTGTCCATCGCCGCGGTGATCTCCGGCGAGTCGAACAGGACGGTGTGGGCGATCCACTGGTCGTAGACGTCGCCGCCGAACTGGCGGAGGACGATCTGCTCGAGCCAGTCGGTCGCCGGCCAGCCGGTCGCTCCGCCGGACTCGATGCCGCCGCACCACGGCTTGATGCCGTCAGCGACCATCTGGTCGCTCAGCGCGAAGAGCTCGTCCCACGTGGTGGGAACGGTGTAGCCCTTCTCGGCGAAGACCTTCGGCGAGTACCACACGAACGACTTCATGTTCGAGCTGTTCGGTGCGGCGTAGAACGTGCCGTCAACCGTGCCGTAGGCCTTCCACGCCGGGTTGAAGTACTTGTCGACGTTGTCCGCGACGGACTGGGGGGCCGCAACGGGGCCGCCAGCCTGCACGAGCTTGGCGAGCAGGCCAGGCTGCGGGATCCACGCGAGGTCGGGGGCGTTGCCACCGGCGATGCGCGTGGGGAGCTGGGCCTCGAACTGATCGCTGCCTTCGTACACGATGTCGATGCCCGTGCAGTCCTCGAAGGGCTTCCAGGCATCCTCGTAACGCTGCTGCTCAGGCGGGAGGACGGAGGTGAACAGGGTCACCGACGTGCCCTCGTTGCCGGTGTAGGCGGCATAGGGCTCGCAGCCGGCGGGGACGGCAGCTTCGCTGCTGGCCGCGACCGACTCGCTTGCACTGGGGGCAGCCTCACTGCTGCTGCTGCTGTCGCTCGAGGAGCTGGACCCACAGGCGGCGAGCAGCATGCTTGCTGCAACACCACCGATGAGGATCGCTGCCCCACGACGCCGCATGGTTGCGGTCATGGATTCTCCTTGCCATCACGGATTCGACGGGGAAGGTCCCCGGCGAGTAGGTGGCCGCCCGAGGGTTGCCCGGGCGACGTAAACGCTGTCATCCTGTCCCCTCCAACGGGGCTGTTGCAACCCCTTCGGGTGCAAATCGGGCATGTAAGCATCACAATTTGATATACGACTCGGCGAATTTTCCATGCAAACGGTTTGCATGGAACTTCCCGCCCGCACCGCGGCGCCGCCGCAACTCCGCTACGGTTCGATGCGTCACTTCCACTACGGATCGTCCGGCACGTTCCTGCCGGTGAAGGGATTCCCATCATGACCAAGCAGGTCCGGTACGAGGACGTCAGCCTCGTCTACCCCGGCGGCACCAAGCCCGCCGTCTCCCATCTCGACCTCACCATCGCCGAGGGCGAGTTCCTCGTCCTGGTCGGGCCGTCCGGCTGCGGCAAGTCGACGTCGCTGCGCATGCTGGCCGGCCTCGAGCCGATCTCCAGCGGCACGATCTACATCGGCGATCGCGACGTCACGCACGTGCCGGCGAAGGACCGGGACATCGCGATGGTGTTCCAGAACTACGCCCTCTACCCCCATATGTCGGTGGCCGAGAACATGGCGTTCGCGCTCAAGATCCAGAAGGTCTCCAAGGAGGAGATCACCCGCCGCGTCAAGGAGGCGGCGGCCCTGCTCGACCTCACCGAGTACCTCGACCGCAAGCCGAAGGCGCTCTCCGGAGGCCAGCGCCAGCGCGTCGCGATGGGCCGCGCCATCGTGCGCGAGCCCGAGGTCTTCCTCATGGACGAGCCGCTGTCCAACCTCGACGCCAAGCTCCGCGTGCAGACCCGCACCCAGATCGCCGCCCTTCAGCGCAGGCTGGGCACCACCACCGTCTACGTCACGCACGACCAGGTCGAGGCCATGACGATGGGCGACCGCGTCGCCGTGCTGAAGGACGGGATCCTGCAGCAGTGCGCGAGCCCGCGCGAGCTGTACGACGACCCGGCCAACGCGTTCGTCGGCACCTTCATCGGGTCGCCGTCGATGAATATCATCGCGGCGCCGATCGTCGAGGGTGGCATCGATCTCAACGGGTTCACCGTGCCGGTCGAGCGCGCCTTCCTCGACAAGGCGGCGTCCGGCAAGGTGCTCGTCGGCGTCCGCCCCGAGGACCTCGTCCTGTCGACCGAGGGTGCGGACATGACCGTGACGCTCGTCGAGGAGCTCGGTGCCGACACCTACGTCTACGGCACCTTCAAGGCGTTCGACGGCACGAACGTCGACCTCGTCGCGCGCGGCCAGGGCATCGCCTCGCCGAAGATCGGCAGCGTCGTCAAGGTCAATCCGTCGCGGACGTACATCTTCGACAGCGAGGGCGCCCAGCTGCGGCTGTCGTAGCTACGACTGGATCCAGGCACCCGTGTCCGGCGGAAGCGTGACGACGTTGCGCTCGAGCCGGACGGAGGCATCACTGGCCGTCATCACGTAGCCCCCGATCGGGCTCGTGATGGTCTCGTCGGTGCAGTTGACCACGCACGCGAATCCGCATCCCCGACGCACCGCGAAGACGCCAGGCTCGGCATCCGGCCAGGTCACGTTGTCGAGGTCGATGAAGCCCGGATGCGCGTGCCGGAGACGGTGCATCGCGCGGTACTGCCCCAAGGTGCTGCTCGCATCCAGCAGCTGCGCCTCGACCGTGAACGATGCCCAGTCGGGCGGCGGCGGAAGCCACAGGGAGGGCTGCACCTCGGCGTCGATCGCGTCGTGGAACCCGTACGGCGGCAGGGCACCTGCCCACGGCAGGGGCACCCGCCCGCCATCCCTGCCCCGTTGGGCTCCCTTGGTGCGGAACCAGACAGGGTCCCGCCTGGCCTCGTCCGGGATATCGGCATCCTCGAGGCCGAGCTCCTCACCCTGGTAGACGTACACGGAACCGGGCAGGCAGTGCGCCACGAGCGCTAGGGCCCTCGCCCTCCGTCGGCCCACCTCCCCGCCGCCGAGACGGGTGACCACCCGGGGCGTGTCGTGGTTGGACAAGGCCCACGTCGGCGGCGCGCCGACCTCCTGCAGCCCCTCGATGGTCTCCTGCACGACCGTGCGGATCCGCTCGGCGTCCCACCCGACAGCCATGAAGTCGAAGTTGAAGATCTGATGCAGGGTGTCAGGAGCCACGTAGCGGGCCGCCCGCTCCGCGGGGACCCACGCCTCCGCGACCGCCATGCGCTCTCCCGGGTACTCGTCGAGGACGGCACGCCACTCCCGGTAGATGTCCTGGACCTCGTCCCGATCCAGGATCGGCGAGTTCGCCACCCTCCGCCTGCGGGTCCTGGCGGCAGCCGATCCGTCGTCGAGATCCATCCGGAGCGCCAGGATGAGGCCCTCGGGATCCTCGATGTCGGGGTAGGTCATGTCCTTGGCGAGGCCGAGGGCCACGTCGACGCGGAACCCGTCAGCCCCCCTGTCCAGCCAGAAGCGGAGCGTGTCGAGTGCGTCCAGGTGCACGTGCGGGTTGGACCAGTTCAGGTCCGGCTGGGTCGCGTCGAACAGGTGCAGGTACCACTGGCCCGGCGAGCCGTCCGGCTCGGTGATGCGCGTCCAGGCCGATCCGCCGAACATGCTCATCCAGTTGGTGGGCGGCTCGTCACCGTTCGGCCCACGGCCGTCGAGGAAGTGGTACCTGGCCCGCTCGGGGCTGCCCGGTGCGGCCGCGAGGGCCTCCTGGAACCAGGGCCGGTCGATCGACGAGTGATTCGGCACGACGTCGACGAGCACCCGCAGCCCCCGGAAATGGGCCTGGTCGATCAGCTCCTGTGCGTCGTCGAGCGTGCCGTAGACGGGGTCGACAGAACGCGGGTCGACCACGTCATAGCCCGAGTCGTGCTGGGGCGATGAGTAGAAGGGCGAGAGCCACAGCGCATCGACGGCGAGGGCTGCGATGTACGGCAGCTCGTGGATCACGCCGCGCAGGTCTCCGATGCCATCCGCATTGAGGTCGCGGAACGACCGTGGGTAGACCTGGTAGACGGCCGCACGATGCCACCAGGGCGTGGACACGCGTGCTACCCGCGGAAGGGGGACGTCGACCCGCGCACGATGAGCTGGGTCGGCAGCCGGATGGAGTCCGCGGAGATGTGCGGGCTCGGCGAGCGCAGCTGCAGCACGAGGGCCTCGGCGGCGATGCGGCCGAGGTCCTGCACCGGCTGCACGACCGTGGTGAGGTCGAGGAACTCGCTCATGTCATGCCCGTCGATGCCGACGAGCGAGATCTCCTTGCCGGGCGTGATGCCGTGCGCGCGCATGGCCTTCATAGCACCGAAGGCCATCTCGTCGGACATGGCGAAGACCGCCGTCGGCGGGACGCGCTGGGTCAGGAGGGCCGTCATGGCCTGCTCGCCCCCCGCGATCGTGAAGTAGCCGTAGGCCTCGAGCATCGGGTCGATGGTGAGGCTCGCGTCCTTCATCGCCTGCTCGTAGCCGCGGTAGCGATCGTTCTCGGCCGTGTACGGCGAGATGATCGGAGCCCCGTTGATGACGCCGATCCGCGTGTGGCCGAGGTTGATCAGGTGCTGCGTCGCGATCTGCCCGGCGAGCACGTCGTCGATGGTGACGCTGGGCACGTCCGGCATCGTGAGCCCGATGAGGCTGGTGGGCATCTGCAGGCCCAGCACCTCGTGCAGCTGTGCGTCCTGCGGAGGCAGCGCGATGACGAGGACGCCGTCGACCCGTCGCCGAAGCCGCGGTGCCGGCGGGAGGCGGTGCTGTCCGTCGGGAGTGCTGACGCTCATGAGCAGCAGGTCCATGCCGGCGTTCTGCAGCACCGACTCGACGCCCGACAGGACAGTGCTGAAGTACCAGCGCGCGATGTACGGGGTGATGACGGCGATGCTGCCGGTGCGCCCGCTGGCGAGCCGTGACGCACTCGGCGAGATCACGTAGTCCAGGTCGGTGGCGATCCGCTGGATGCGCTCCCGCGTGGTCGTATCGACGTTTGGCAGGCCCCTCAGCGCCCGCGACACAGTCGCCGTCGAGACGCCCGCGGCGTCCGCGACATCCTTGATGGTGATGGCCACGACATTCCTCCTGAGCAGTGAGTCTAGGGATCGCGCGCATCCACACACAAGCGGTTACATGAAAGGTTGCAGCGCTAATGAAGGTCAGGAGGGCGTCATGCTGTAAACGATGCCATCGAGGATGTCCGTTTCGGACACAATGACCGAGGCGAAGCCCCCCGCCGCCATGGCCGACCTCAGGATCATCGCCCCCGCGGCGATGACGTCGACGCGGCCCGGGTGCATGAAGGGCAGCGCCGCCCGCTCCGACCGGGTCATGGCGACCAGGGTCTCGGTGACCGCGTGCACGGCGCCGGCACTCACGACCGAGCCGTGGAGCACGCTCGCGTCGTAGCGATCGAGGTCCATGGCCATGGCCGCCACCGTCGTGACGGTGCCGGCGAGCCCGACCAGGCACTGCGCCTGGCCCATCGGCACCGAGGCGGTCACGCGCTCCAGTGCCGTGTCGATGTCAGCCTGCGTCAGGGCCACCTGTGCGGCCGTGGGGGGATCACCGGCCAGGTGCCGCTCGGTGAGGCGGACGCATCCGATGTCGACGCTGATCGAGCGGTCCGGATGCGACGAGCCCAGCACGAACTCCGTCGATCCGCCGCCGATGTCCATCACGAGGGACGGCATGGAGGCGAGTCCCGCCGGGAGGCCGCGCAGCGCCCCCGAGAACGACAGGGCCGCCTCCTCCTCCCCGGTGATCACGTCAGCGGGGACACCGATCCGGGCGAGCACGCCGGCCGCGAAGGCCTCCCGGTTGCTCACGTCGCGACTGGCCGACGTCGCCACGAACCGCGTCCGGGCCACGTCGTGCTCCGACATCACCTGCGCGTACTCGTCCAGCGCCTCGAACGTGCGCAGCAGGGCGGCCTCGGAGAACTCCCCCGTCCGGTCGACGCCCTCGCCGAGTCGGACGATGCGCATGAGCCGCGCGCGCTCGTGCAGGCGCCCGTCGGTGTCGATGTCGGCAACGAGCAGCCGGACGGCGTTGGTCCCGCAGTCGATTGCTGCAACGCACTGCGCGCCGACGGTCATGTCCGCGCCTCACGCTCGCGCGCGGCGGCGCACCCGCCGGCCGCCCACCAGTCACCCAGGGCTGCGAGTGCCTCGTCTCCCAGCGGGTTGACGCCCGTACCGGCGGCCAGCGCATGGGCCGCGAGAACGTGCAGGCACTTCACCCGGGTGGGCATGCCGCCGGCACTGATGCCCTCGATCTCGTCGACGGCACCGAGCGCCTGACGCTCGGCCAGGTAGGACTCGTGGGCACGCCGGTAGCGCGCCCCGAGATCCGGATCCGAGGCCAGGCGGGCCTCCATGTCGCGCATGAGCCCGCTGCTCTCGAGCGTGCCCAGGGCGCCCGCGGCGACCGGGCAGGTGAGGTAGTACATCGTCGGGAACGGCGTGCCGTCGGGCAGCCGGGGAAGGGTGGCGACGACATCGGGGTCCCCGCAGGGACACCGGTGGGCGACGCCAGCGACGCCGCGCGGCACGCGACCGAGCTGCCAGGTGACCGCTGCGGTGTCGTCGGCGTCGAGGCCGTCAGTCGGGGCCATGGTCGTCGGCCTGCTGCAGGGCCCCCCACAGGTCCGAGTACCAGGGTCCGGCGGCACCGCCATCGGCCGCCGCCTGGGCCGCCGCCTCCCCCGACCCGAGGGTGACGTAGCCGACCTCGCCGGGCAGGACGAAGTGCAGGCGCCGGCGCGCCTCGGCGGCCACGAAGGCCGGGTCGGCCCAGCGCTGCTTCTCGATCTGGAGCTCGCTCACCCGGGCCTGCGCAGCCTCGACGTCGGCCCGCAGGCCGGCGATCTGGGCGCGCTGCGCGAACCACGACCGCACGGGGACAGCGAGCGTGACCATGAGGGTCAGCGCGACGATCGCCAGCACGACCGCACGTCCGGTGAAGGAGGCGCGTGGAGCAGGCCCCGGAGGGCGCGCGTCGGAACGCGGGCGTGCGTCCGCCTCAGGGGTGGCCCCTCGCGTCGGGCCGGTGCTGCTCACGCTGCGATCGTGTCACGAAACCCGGGACGGGTCAGCCACCGAAACGCGGGAACGCCCTCGCTCCCGCGTAGCGGCCCGCGCCGGCGAGCTCCTCCTCGATGCGCAGGAGCTGGTTGTACTTGGCCACGCGCTCCGATCGGGCCGGTGCGCCGGTCTTGATCTGCCCGCAGTCGGTGGCGACCGCCAGGTCGGCGATGGTCGTGTCCTCGGTCTCTCCCGAGCGGTGCGACATCATGCAGCGGAAGCCGTTGCGATGGGCCAGGCTGACGGCGTCGAGCGTCTCGGTGAGGGTTCCGATCTGGTTGACCTTGACGAGCAGGGCGTTCGCCGCGTCCTCGTCGATGCCGCGCTGCAGCCGCTCGGGGTTCGTCACGAACAGGTCGTCGCCGACGATCTGCACGCGATCCCCGAGAGCGTCGGTCAGGTGCACCCAGCCGGCCCAGTCGTCCTCGGACAGCGGGTCCTCGATGGACACGAGCGGGAAGTCCGACACGAGGCTCTCGTAGTAGCCGGTGAGCCACTCCGACGACCGCTGCGCGCCCTCGAACGTGTACGAGCCGTCCGCGTGGAACTCCGTGGCGGCAACATCGAGGGCGACGGCGATGTCGCGACCGAACGTCATGCCCGTCGAGGCCACCGCGGTCGCGATCAGCTCGAGGGCGGCACGGTTGCTGGGCAGCGACGGCGCGAAGCCGCCCTCATCGCCCAGGCCCGTCGCGTAGCCCTCCTTCTTGAGGACGCTCTTGAGGGCGTGGTAGACCTCGGCACCCTGGCGCAGCGCATCGGCGAAGGTCGCGGCACCGATCGGGGCGATCATGAACTCCTGGATGTCGACGTTGGAGTCGGCGTGCGCTCCGCCGTTGAGGATGTTCATCATCGGGACCGGGAGCACATGGGCATTCGGGCCGCCGACGTAGCGGAAGAGCGGGAGCTCGGCCGACAGGGCCGCCGCCTTGGCCACGGCCAGGGAGGCGCCGAGGATCGCGTTGGCACCGAGGCGCGACTTGTTGGGCGTGCCGTCGAGGTCGATCATCACCTGGTCGACGAGGCGCTGGTCGGTCGCATCGATCGCGAAGATCGCATCGGCGATCTCACCCTCGACCGCAGCGACGGCCTCGAGGACGCCCTTGCCGCCGTAGCGCTCGCCCCCGTCGCGCCGCTCCGAGGCCTCGAAGGCCCCTGTCGAGGCACCGGACGGCACTGCCGCTCGGGCCACCGTGCCGTCCTCGAGGAGCACCTCGACCTCGACCGTGGGATTGCCACGGGAGTCCAGGATTTCGCGGGCGATGATCGATTCGATGTCAGCCATGCTGCGAAGTCTAGAGGCTCGGCACGGGGCCATGCATACGCTTGCTTTCCGGTCAGCCGGTGTTCACCTGGGTGAACTCCTCCTTGCTCGCCGGACGCAGGACGCCGCGGATGCCGACCGTGAAGATGAGGGGCGAGAACAGCACGAAGAGGCTGCCCAGCGCGAGGGTCGCATGCGGCCCGATCCACACCGCGACGTTGCCGCCGAGGGCGTTGCCCAAGGCGCCGGCCGCCCCCTCGATCATCCACAGCGAGCCGAGTGCGGCGACGGCCGTGCCGCGCGGCCTCACCACGTCGATGGTCTCGAGGTAGAACACGTTGGCCGGTCCGATGAACGCCCAGGCGACGAGGACGACGAGCATCATCCACGGCCCCACCGGCACGAAGGGCAGCGGCAGCAGGGCGATCGCGAAGAGGAAGGTCGCTGCGCGCAGGCCGTTCGCGGGGGCGATGCGCTTGGCCTTCGCGCCGGCCCAGATGGTGCCGATGATCGCGCCCACGCCCATCGCCGACATGATCGGGCCGGTCAGCTGCTGCTCGCCGGACAGGGTGGCGACCGCGGGGATGCCGATGGTCACGAAGCCGATCGACAGCCCCATCGCCGCCCCTTCGAGGGCTAGCAGTCGCATGGCCGGCGAGCGCAGGATCCCGTCCTCGCCATGCTCCTTCGCCTCGGGGACCCAGGCCTGCGAGTGCCGGTTGAAGGCCAGCAGCAGCCCGCCGAGGAGCATGCTCACGCCGACCGCGCCGATGGCGACCCGAGGCGACAGGTGGAGGGCGATGAGGGTGGCGACCACCGGCCCCAGCAGCATGACGAGGCTCGCGTAGGCGGTGTCGACGCTGTAGGCCAGTCGCACCCGCTCCTGCCCCACGATGTCCAGCCACAGGGGGCGGATGCTGATGTTGAGCGGCGGGGCCGTCAGGCCGATCAGCCCACTGAGGACGATCGCCACGGCGGCCCCCTGCCCCAGGGTGGCCAGCAGGAGGCAGCTCGCGGCGTATGCCGGCACGAATCCGAAGAGCGGTCGGGTCTGCCCGAAGCGGTCGACCAGGTGCCCGCGCGGTCCGGCCGTCAGGGCGCCGAGGCCAGCCGACAGTCCCACGGCGAGCCCCGCGGATCCCACGCTGCCGGTCACGCTCAGCACCTGGAAGAAGATGGCCAGGCTGACCATCGAGTAGGCGAACCGGCCGAACGTGGAGACGAAGAGAAGTGGCTTGACTCCCGGAATGCGAAGAAGCTCCAGGTAGTCGCGCACTCCCGTGATCCTAGGCGCCACCGGTGGTGCACGATGAGGGCCATGACGGCTGCGGATGGCTTCGGATTCGTCCGACTGCACCACGTGCAGCTGGCCATCCCGTCCGGGGGCGAGGAGGCCTGTCGGGCGTTCTGGCGCGATGCTCTCGGAATGTCCGAGCTCGACAAGCCTCCCGCGCTCGCCGCGCGGGGCGGCTGCTGGTTCCGCGGCGGCGGCGTCGAGGTGCACTGCGGGGTCGAGCCGGACTTCATGCCCGCCGGCAAGGCCCATCCCGGCATCCTCGTCACGGGAATCGATGCGCTCGCAGGGCGCTGCGAGGCGGCTGGCATCGAGGTGGAGTGGGACGACGGGTTCCCGGGCTTCCGCCGCTTCCACGCCCTCGACCCGCACGGCAGCCGGCTGGAATTCCTCGAGCCGGTGGGCTGATGCGATGACCGCACGCGTGTTCCCCGCTCACCCGGAGTTCGCCGACGACTCCGAGCGCATCGTGTGGGAGGCGTTGAAGGCGCAGCTGCGTCCGCAGGACGTCCTCCTGCACGGCCTGCGCTTCACTGACGTCGAGTACGGCGAGGTGGAGATCGACATCCTCGTGCTCATGCCGGAGAGCGGCGCCGCCGTCATCGAGGTCAAGGGCGGCCACGTCACGTACTCGGACGGCCACTGGCAGCAGTCGGACGCGACCGGCAGCCGGCCGATCGACCCGATCGGGCAGGCGCGGCGCGGCGTCTACTCCCTCCAGCGCTTCCTGGAGCACAGCCCCACGTGGTCGCGGGGCCGGGTGCGGGCGGCGTGGCTGCTGGCGCTCCCTTACGCCACCGTCGACGCGGCCATGGGCCCGGAGGCGCGGCGCGACCTCATCATCGGCAGCGCCGACCTCGACGACGCGGCGCTCATGGCGTACACCCGGCTGTGGGATCCCGCCCTGCAGGGCGCCATGCCGGCCGAGGGCTGGGTGGAGTCGGCACTGGAGGCGCTCATGGGCGCCGTCGACGGGCCGGCGGACATCGCCGGCCGCACCGCCGCCCGCCTGCGGCACGTCGACCAGCTGACGCGCGAGCAGGCGGCCATCCTCGATGTGCTCCGCCAGAACCCCCGCATCGAGGTCGCCGGCTCCGCAGGCACCGGAAAGACCTGGCTCGCGATCGAGCAGGCCCGGCGATGGGCGGAGGCGGGGGAGCGCGTGTGCTTCGTCGCCTACGGCCGCGGCGTGGCGGAGATGGTCCAGCAGGCGATGGCCGACCTGCCGGCGAAGAGCCGCCCCGCCTTCATCGGCACGTTCCATGAGCTCGGCCACCGGTGGGGAGCCCAGGACGGCATCGACGATGTCGCGGACTTCTGGGACGTGCGAGCGCCCGCGCAGATGCTGGCCGCCGCGGAGCGACTCGCCCCCGATGAGCGCTACACCGCCTTCGTCGTCGACGAGGCCCAGGACTTCGCCGACTCCTGGTGGCCGGCGCTCCTCGCGGCGTCGGCGACCGATGACATGCGGGTGGCGGTGTTCCGCGATGACGAGCAGGTGGTGTTCAACGGACGCCGGGGTCGGCCCGACCTCGCGCTCGTGCCCGTCGTGCTGGAGCAGAACCTGCGCAACGCCCAGCAGATCGTCGACACCTTCCGTCCGCTCATCTCGGCCCGGGTCGAGGCGAAGGGGGGCGTGGGCTACCCCGTCGAGTACGTCGACTGCGGGGCCGACCTCGTCATCTCGGCTGCGGACGACGTCGTCGCCCGCCTGGTGGAGGAGCGGGGGTGGCTGCCCGAGCACGTCGCGCTGCTCACCACGGCGCACCGGCATCCGGTGCAGCTGGAGCAGAGCGACGACAAGGCGGGCTACTGGGCGGACCTGTGGGCCGCGCACGACGTGTTCTACGGAACGGTCGCGGGGTTCAAGGGCCTCGAGCGACCCGTGGTCGTCCTCGCGGTCGACGGGTTCCACGACGGGGTGGACCCGCGCAGCGTGATGTATGCCGGCATGAGCCGGGCCCGCGACCTTCTCATCGTCGTCGGGCCCTCGGCCCTGCTGCGACCGGCCGTCGGCGAGCGCATCATGCGGCGACTGCAACGCAGCCGACCGCAGCGATAGCCCTCCGACGGCCGGGACACTCCCCAGCACCGGCCGGCGGCGCTCCCTAGTAGTCGCGCTTGTTGCGGGCGCGCGTGCGGCGACTGGCATCGTTGCGGCCGCTCGCGTTCATCGACACGTCCTCGATGAAGCTCTTGCTGGCCATCTGCACCGGCTGCTCCGTGGCCGCCCGTGCAAGCCGGTCGACCATCTCCCGCTCCTCGGCCAGGCGCTCGCGCAGCGCCTCGGCGCCGGGCGTGTCGTCGCTGATCTCCAGCATCGCGCTGCGCATCCGCTCCGCCTGCTGGTTCATCAGCCGTGCCGCCTTGTCGACATCGCCGAGGCCGAGGGCGTCGGTCGCCTCGCGCTTGGCCACCGTGGCCTCCGCGAGGAGCCTGGCGGTGGTCACGGTGGGGTCGGGGATGCGGCGACCCGCCTCGTCGCCGGGCACCACGTTGACCGCCATCGGCCACACGATCGACTCGGCCGTGAGGCTCGGCAGGGACACGTAGTCGATCGTGAAGTCGGCCAGGTGGTGCAGCCCCAGGGCCGCGATCCCCGGCACGTCGAAGTGGACCAGCAGCTCCCGCGTCTCGCCGGCGAACAGGTCGCCCAGCGGGATCACGATGCTCTGACGGCCGTCCGGTGCCGTCTCGACCCATCGCGGCAGGGTGTGCAGCGTCCCGATGCCCGGCAGCAGTGCCGGATCGGTGGGACGGATGCGCACGAAGGCATTGGCGATCGACTTGTTCAGGATGTCGCCTGCCTCCTCGCTGACGATGGAGATCGCGTCGTCGGGGGTGGCGGCGAATCGATGGCTTCCGCTGCCCTGGGTCGCCAGCTCCTGGAGCAAGAGCTCGTCGTAGCCGCCGCCGATGCCGATGGTGGTCGTGCTGATCCGGTCCTGGCGCGCCTTGGCCGCGAGCTTGCCCAGCCTCGCGGGGTCGACGACTCCGGCGTTGGCGTGCCCGTCGGAGAGCAGCAGCAGGGTCGCGCCCGTGGACGCGAGGCACCGGCGCGCCTCGGACAGCCCGAGCAGGTAGCCGCCGGACAGGTCGGTGGTGCCGCCCGGCTCGATGCCGCGGATGAGCGCGTGCACCGTAGCCGCGTCGTGGTCGGCCATCACCATCGTGGGAACGGCGATGACCGCCGAGCTGTCGAAAACCACGACCCCGAACGAGTCCTGCGGCCGGATGCGGTCGACGATGGCATGCAGGCTCTGGCGGACCGCGTCGAGTGGCGCACCGTGCATCGACCCGGAGCGATCCACCACCGCGACCAGCGTCTCGCCGGGACGGTCCGTGACGGCCTCCGGGATCGGTGCCTCGAAGGTGAGGAGGCAGGTCACCTCGTCGTCGCGCTGCAGGGCCAGGAGGTCGATGTCGAGCTGGGCGTTGAGCTTCATGGGCATTCCCTTCGGTGGTGGTCCGACGGCGAACCACGCCGAGGCGTTTTCGCGTCTGTGAGAAAAAGGTAGCCCGGGGGTCTGACATCGCCCTGCGCCGAGCGTCGGCGTTATCGCGTCCGTGCGTTAACGTGACGGCATGGCCCGCTCCCCCCGACCATCAGACATCGGCGCATTCCCTCGGCCCAGCGTCGCGGTCGACGTGGCCGTGGTCACCGTTCAGCCCGATGGGCAGCTCGCGGTCCTCGTGCTGAGGCGCACCGGTGACCGCGCCGGCCAGTGGGCACTGCCCGGCAGGTTCGTTCGCGACCGCGAGCGCCTGGCCGACTCCGTCGCCATCGCACTGGCCGAGAAGTGCGGACTCCCGGCCGCCGCACTCGCCGGGGCCACGCCGAGGCAGCTGCATGTGTTCGACGACCCTGCGCGCGACGACCGTGGCTGGGTGATGTCCGTGGCCCACCTGCTCGGGCTCCCCTACGAGCGGCTCTCGGCCCACGTGGCCGAGCGCGCCGACCTCGCCCTGGCCCCGGTGCGCGAGCGACGGCTGCAGCTGCCCGGACGCCAGAGGAACCTCCCCTACGGCCAGGGAGCCATCGTCGAGTACGCCGTCGACGAGCTGCGGCGGCGCTACCTCGAGGAGCCCGATCCCGAGGGCCTGCTCGGCGCAGACGAGTTCAGCCTCGCCGAGCTGCGCGACCTGCACGCCACCGTGCTCGACGAGCCGTGGCAGATCGACACGTTCCGCCGCAACATGCTCCCCGCCCTCACGTCGACCGACACCGTGCGCTCGGGCACCCCGGGCCGGCCAGCAGCCCTCTACCGCCGCTCGCGCTGACG
>CALGTB010000020.1 GCA_937902285.1 uncultured Actinomycetes bacterium
GGGTCATGCCGGCCTACTTCTGGATCTGCAGCGTGGTGCGGCCGACCCGCAGCGGTGCACCCACGGGCAGCACGGTGGGGGTCGTGATGCGGGTGCGGTCGATCCAGGTGCCGTTGGTGGAGCCGAGGTCCTCGACCACCCATGACCCCTCGCTCGGGTAGACCCGGGCATGCCTGCTGGAGGCGTAGTCGTCATCGATGATCAGCGTCGAGTCGGGTGCGCGGCCGATGGTGATCTGCACGTTCCCGAGCGGCACGATCGTCCCCTGGAGCGGTCCCTCGATGACGACGAGCTTGCTGCCCTTGACCTTCTGCTGCTTGGCGACCTTCGGTGGCCGAGGCGGCTTGGCTGCCCGGGGCGCCTTGCGCTCGCGGCCCAGCGGTCGGGCATCGGCCGGCTGCCGGAGGTCGCGACGGAGCACCAGCACCGTGGTGAGGACGAAGGCCCACAGCAGGACGAGGAATCCCAGCCGGACCAGGGTGAGCGCAAGCTCGGACACGGGTCAGCCGCTCCGGAACACCAGGTGGGTCGAGCCGATCATGACCGTGGTGCCGTCGGCGATCTCCACCTGCGAGACGCGCTCGCCGTTGACGAACGTTCCGTTGGTCGAGTTGAGGTCGCGGACGAGCACGGGCTGGCCCAGGACGATCTCGCAGTGGTGACGGGACGCGCCCGGATCCTCGATGCGGATGTCGGTGTCGCTGCCGCGGCCGAGCCGGGTGATGGCGCGGACGAGGGGATACGCCGTGCCGCCCACCTCGAGTCGGGGCTGCCGCGCATCCACGTCGACGGCGCCCGGCTCTCCGGGCCGGCCGTGCGGCTGCGAGCTGACCTCGGCGCGCGCCTCGCTGCGCACCCGGAAGATGCCGGTGTCGAGCTCGTCGTCGAGTGCGAGGGTCACCTGCACCGGCCCCAGGAGGGTGTAGCGCTGCTCGGCGCCGTAGTCGCGGACGAGCGTCGCGAGCTCGGTCTGGAGGGCGTCCTTGAACACGGCCAGCCGCTTGTAGTCGTGCTCGGACAGCTCGACGTGGAAGACGTTGGGGATGACTGTGCGCTGCCGGTCGATGACGGCTGCTCGGTCGTTGACCTCGCGCTGGAGCGCGGAGGCGATCTCGACGGGCTGCACCTCGGCCTTGAAGGCACGGGCGAAGGCGCCGTTGACGAGGCGGTCGAGGGAGTCCTCGAACCGTTCCAGCAGTCCCACCGGGTCCTCCACCTCGTCTTCCATCGCCGTCGGCCGGATGCCGGCCTCGTGGACTCGATGCTAACCCGCGGCTGCTCCTGCGCGAGGGACGCGCAGCCGGTAGCCGCGCATCAGTGCGTCGTGGGGTCGACACTGGAGGAAGGCCGCCCTGAGGGGAAGTGGTCGTCATGAGGCGATCCGTACTGCTCGTGCTCCTGTCCGCATCGGCTCTCACGGCCGGACTGCTCGCTGGGGCAGTCTCGGCGCCAGCCCAGGGGGCCACCTCGGATCCAATCGTCGGGACCTGGAGCAGTCCCAGCATCGGTTCTGTCACCGTCACGTCGACCGGCTCGAGCACGTACGTGGGTACGACGGCCACATCGAACAACTGGGGCCAGAACTGCACGCACGCGGCTGGCGAGCAGATCTGGACCATGACGGGCAATGGCACGTCCTATGCGGGCACACACGTGGGGTTCTGGTTGAACGACTGCTCGGACAACCCCCAGTCGGCGCGGTGGCTGATCACGGAACTGACCCCCGGCACGCTGACCCTGTACGTGTCCTTTGGCCAGACGAATGGCACGTTCACGCGGCCGGGGACCCTGACGGCCGCCGCGCCGAGTGCGACGCCCACGCCGACCGCGACGCCGGCGTCGGTCCCACGAGTGCGCATCTCGGCGCCGGAAGGGCTCATCCGCCAGGACCACGGAACGGTCCGGTTCGCCGTGACGATCTGGGTTGACGGGGGCGGCGACCTCGTCAACTGGCAGGTCAATGTCTACGACGGCAACAACCTCAAGCCGCTGACCTACAAATACGGGCCGATCTACGACAACCGCGGCACGGACTACCGGGTGGCGGAGTTCTCCTTCCGGCCGAACCGAGCAGCGCCGAGCGCCTACTTCGTCTGCGGGTACGCGATCCAGAGTGCCCAGGGGATCACGTCCGCCAACGCCCCGTGGTCGTCCTGCGCCTGGATCAGGGTCGACCAGGTGCTCTACGGCCGATGGACCAAGCGACCGACCTGCGCCTCGCCCGATGACCCGTCGGACGCGTTCGCCTGGATGACCAGCGTGCGCACGTACGCCGGCGTGAGGGTGGACTTCCGGGATGCCTGCGGCATGCGCGACTCGGGCTACCGCGGGCTGGTCGTCCAGGAGCCGCTCACCAAGAAGTGGTACGACTTCCGCGCATGGAGCAGGGCCCAGGTCGATGACCTGTTCCGCCAGCTCCTGGTCCTCGAGTGCCGGACCCAGATCCCGTCCAGCCGTCGGTACCAGGGTGCACGCGACGCGTGCATCAATGGCGCTGCCTCCACCGGAAGCCAGCCTGCCGGCATCATCGGGGCGGACACCTTCTACACCGCGACGCGCAGCGCGTTGGGCCCCTACTTCGATGCTGACCTGACGGCAGGGGGGATCCAGACCACGACGAACCCGGCGGCGCTGCCGACGGGCGGCCAGCGCGACAACGCCTGACGGCCGAGGGGCGTGAAGGGGGGTGCTACCCTCGTCCACGCACGCGCGAGTGGCGGAATAGGCAGACGCGCACGGTTCAGGTCCGTGTGCCCGAAAGGGCGTGGGGGTTCAACTCCCCCCTCGCGCACCACATGAGACGACCCCGACCCGGACTTCCGGTCGGGGTCTTCCCATGTGAGTGACGGCCCTGCCCTGCGGCTAGGCGTCCCGGCGTATGAACGTCCACGCGGCGCCGCCGAGAGCGGCGACCACCCACAGGCCGAACACGACGACTCCGGTGCCGGCGTCGAGCAGGCTGCTGGACTCGATCGTGCTCGAGAAGGCCTGGCCCGCATTGGAGGGCAGGTACTTCAGGACGCTGTCCCAGCTGTCGGGGAGCAGGGCGGTGGCGAGCGTCGGCACGAAGAGGATGCCGCCGA
>CALGTB010000021.1 GCA_937902285.1 uncultured Actinomycetes bacterium
GGCGTCACGGGCCAGGACGGCTCGTACATGGCCCAGCAGCTCCTCGAGAAGGGCTACGAGGTGCATGGCGTCGTCCGCCGCTCCTCGACCTTCAACCGCAGCCGCATCGACCACCTGCACCACGACGAGCACATCCCCGGCAACAACCTGCACCTGCACTACGGCGACGTGACGGACGCGGCCCGGATGTCGGAGCTCATCCACGCGATCCACCCGCACGAGGTCTACAACCTCGCCGCGCAGTCGCACGTGCGCGTCTCGTTCGACGAGCCCGCCTACACGGCGCAGGCGACCGGAGTCTCGACGCTGAACCTGCTCGAGGCGATCCGCAGCACCGACACGTCGATCCGCTTCTACCAGGCGAGCACGAGCGAGATGTTCGGCGCGAGCCCGCCCCCGCAGAACGAGGACACCCCGTTCTACCCGCGCAGCCCCTACGGCGTGGCCAAGGTCTACTCGTACTGGATCACGAAGAACTACCGCGAGGCCTACGACATGTTCGCCGTCAACGGCCAGCTGTTCAACCACGAGTCGCCGCGCCGTGGCGAGACCTTCGTGACGCGCAAGATCACCAGGGCCGTCGCCTCCATCGTCAAGGCGGGCGGTGGCGAGCTGTGGATGGGCAACCTCGACTCGATCCGCGACTGGGGCTACGCACCGGAGTACACCGACGGCATGTGGCGCATGCTGCAGGCCGACGAGCCGGAGGACTTCGTCCTCGCGACCGGCACGGCGTACACGATCCGCGACTTCCTGCAGTTCTCGTTCGGCCACGTCGGCCTCGACTGGCAGGACCACGTGAAGTTCGACCCGAAGTTCCTGCGTCCCACGGAGGTCGACGAGCTCATCGGCGACGCCAGCAAGGCCCGCGACACGCTCGGCTGGAAGGCGACCGTCCTGCCACCCGAGCTGGCGGCGATCATGGTCGACGCCGACATCGCCCGTCTTGAGGGCGCCAAAGAGGGCCAGTTCTAAGCCCACCCATGCGTGCCCTCGTCACCGGAGCCGCCGGTCAGGACGGCACGATCCTCGCCACGCTGCTCGCGCGCGAGGGGGCCGATGTGGTCGGGCTCGTGAAGCCGGGCACGGACGCCTCCCTGCTCCTCCGGTACGCGCCGGGCACGGCCATCGTCGAATGCGATCTCGGCGACGCCGGGGCCCTGAGATCTGCCGTCCTCGAGGCGGCGCCCGACGAGCTCTACAACCTGGGGGGCTTCACCGCTCCGGGCGAGTCGTGGCACCACCAGGAGGAGGTGCGGCGGATCAACATCGATGCCGTCGCAACCCTCCTCGATGCCCTGCAGGCCCTGCCGGGCACCCGGCTCTTCCAGGCGTCGTCGGCGTCGATCTTCGAGGGCGTCGACGTCAGCCCGCAGACCGAGCGCAGCCGACGGGCGCCCCAGACGCCCTACGCGCAGTCGAAGTCCGAGGCCATGGACCTCGTGAACCGAGCGCGCGCTGATCGTGGTGCGTTCGCCGTCTGCGGCATCCTCTACAACCACGAGTCACCCCTGCGTGGCGAGGGGTTCGTCACGCGTCGCATCAGCAGGGCGGTCGCGCGCATCGCCGCGGGCCAGCAGGACGTGCTGGAGCTCGGCGATGTCGAGACCGCGCGCGACTGGGGATGGGCGCCCGACTACGTGCGCGGAATGATGCTCATGCTGCGGGCCGACGTGCCGCACGACTACGTGCTCGCGACGGGCATCTCGCATCGGCTGTCGTTCTTCCTGGCCAAGGCCTTCCGCGCCGCCGGCATCGACGACTGGCGTCCGCACGTGGTCAGCACGAGCGATCGCACCCGCTCGGGCGACACCAACATCCTGGTCGGCGACAGCCGGGCGGCCTACCTCGAGCTCGGCTGGCGGCACACCGTCGACTTCGACTCGATGGCAGGGCTCATGGTCGCCCACGACATGGCCCTCCTCGACGACGCGGACGCCCTCTGGCAGATCCCGTGACCTCGCGCAAGGTCTCCTACGCGCAGAACGCCGAGGACGTCCGCGTCTGGCGCGCCTTCGCGTCGCGCGGTGAGGGCCTGACGTACGTCGACGTCGGGGCCAACGAGCCACGGCACCTGTCGATCACCGCGAGCCTGAGCGACCTCGGCTGGCGCGGACTGCTCATCGAGGCCGACCCGGAGCTCGCCGCGGAGCTGCGGATCCACCGCCCGGGGGACACCGTCGTCGAGTGCGCGGCTGCGGCAGGCGCCGGGGAGCTCACCTTCTTCCGCGTGCCCGGCACGGGCCTGGGCACCCTCGACGCCGAGGAGGCCCAGGCCGCGCGTGCGCGCGGTTTCGCGGTGGACGAGGTCGTGGTCCCGACGGCCGAGTTGGACACCATCCTCGACGCCCACCACCTCGGCGACGTGCACTTCATGTCGATCGACGTCGAGGGCGCGGAAAGCATTGTGCTGCAAGGACTCTCACTGGAGAGGCATCGGCCGTGGGTGCTCTGCGTCGAAGCCGTCCTTCCGGGCACCACCACCCCGAGCCACGACGAGTGGGAGCCGAGGATCCTGACGCGCGGCTACCGCTACGTCACGTTCGACGGCGTCAATCGCTGGTACGTCGCCGACGAGCACGCCGACCTCGCCGATCAGGTGGCCGTGCCCTTCAACGCCATCGACGCGGGTGCCGACGGGTGGGTCCTCGCCGACCACGCCCACGATCGCGATCGCGCAGACCGCGCCGCGGTCCGACGCGCCTGGCAGCGCGAGACGATCCTGCACGACGTCCGCAGCGAGGTGCCCACGGCCGAGTACCTGCGGCAGATCGCCGAGCTCCGCGAGGCGCTCGTCGCCGTGCAGGGCTCACGGTCCTGGTCCTACTCGCGTCGCGTCGCGAAGGTCGGCAAGGTGGCGGTGTTCAAGGGGCGCCGACTCCTCGAGCATCTTCCCTCGCCGATCGAGCGCGCGCTGGTGCGCCGGCGTCACCTTCGTCATGTCACCGTCAACATGGGCCATCTCACGGATCCGGCCTACCTGGGCAGTGCGCCCGCGGACACGGTCGGATGGATCTCCCCGGACGGGCTTCCCGACGCTCCGACCATGGGGCTCGACCTGCACGCCTTCACGCCCGATGACGCGGTCGCCGTCCGCGCGTGGATCGACGCCGGTCCGTACGACACCGACGCGCTCCTCGACCGTCGCACCGACAACCACGGCGACGAGCTGGGCCGGGCGCTCGACGCGCTCAGGCTGAGGCTCCGCCTCGCCGGCCGCCCGGCCGCCCCCCTGTGGGCAGGCGGCAACCGCGCCCTCTTCGACGCCCGCAGCCTGCAGAGCCCGGCCTTCGGGGCTCGAGGGATCGGCCGGTTCGCGCGAGCGGCACTGGTGGGACTGCGGTCAGCCCTCGGCGACGACGCCGTCGTCCTGCTGGTCGATCCGGGCCTCGAGCCGCTGCCGGCCGAGCTCGCCGGGTCGTGCGAGCAGGTGCGGAGGGTCACGGAGCGCACCCTGCCCACCTTCAGCGTGCTGGTGCAGCCGTCGCCGATGACCGCCAGCGCCGAGCCCCTCCTGCCGCTGCTGCACAGCAGCGCAACGAAGATCGCCGTGGTGTTCGACTTCATCCCGCTGCACTACCCGACCGTCTACCTGCGCCACGTGGCCGCGCGGGCGGAGTACGCCGCGGCCCTGGACGCCCTCCGCCTCTACGACGAGTTCGTCTGCATCTCGAACCTGGCCGAGCAGCAGCTGGGCGAGTACCTGAAGCGGCCACTGACCGGCGACGGAGCCCTGCGCACGGCGGTGGCGTGGCCGGACGACGTGCTGCCGGCGGGCGGCCCGGCGCCGTCATCGGCATCGGCGGCATCGGTCGGACCCATCGTCGTGATGACCGGCGACGAGCCGCGCAAGAACACCTTCGGTGCGCTGGCCGCCATCGGCGCGGCGACGGCCGGGGAGTCCGGGCCGCGGGACGTCGTGGTCATCGGCATGGCGGGCCAGGACGACCGCGTCCACCACTGGTCGATCGCGGCGGCGATGAGACCTGGCGAGGCCATCACGGCGAGCCGACTCAGCGATGACGAGATGGGCTCACTCCTCGCGTCCGCGAGCCTCGTGGTCGTGTCGTCCTTCGACGAGGGGCTGTCCCTCCCGGTGATCGAGGCCGTGCGCGCGGGAGCACCCGTCGTGGCCTCGGACATCCCGGCGCACCGGGAGCTGATCGGCTCGGGCTCCTTCCTGGCCGATCCGGGACGACCGCACAGCCTCGAGCGGGCGATCCGGCGGCATCGCGGGCGGGCCGCGACGGCACGCCGGCAGGCCGCCGCGCTGGCGCGTCATCGGCACGACTCGCTCGAGTCGGTCATCGGCGCGCGGGCGAGGGCAGGGCTGAGGCCCGCGGCCGTCGACCTGCCGCCGAGTGCCGTGCACGTGTCGGGGCGCACGCTCAGCGTGGGCGTCGCCACCCCGTGGGTCCCGCAGCGGTCGGGGGTGGCGGACTTCTCGACCACGACCATCATCGAACTGGCCCGTCTCTGCGACGTGACCGTCTACACGACGGCGGACGCCGACCCGAACCTCGACCGGCCGTCCGACGTGCGCCTGCGCAGCGCACCGATCGCGCAGGTGCTCGATCGCGGCTCCCCCCACGACGTGTTCGTCTCCGTGCTCGGCAACAGCCACTTCCACGTGCCGTTCCTCGAGGTCATCGACCACGTCGACTCGGTGGTCGTCACCCACGACACGAGGATGGTGGAGCTCTACATGGCTCTGCGCGGCCGGGGCGGGGTCGAGCAGGTGATGCTCCGGGGCACGGGGCGCTCGCGGCTCGACCCTCCGCTGGACGACCAGATCGACGACATGCGCCTGCTCGAGAACGCGGGCTTCTGGGAGATCGCCCGACGTGCGCGCATGCTCGTGATGCACGCTCCCAGCGCGGCCGCACGCATCACGGCGGAGACGGGCGTCACCCCGCGACTGCTCCCGTTCGCCAACCAGCGCGCCCCCATCGGCGCGGTGACCGAGGACATGCGCGACGCTGCTCGGGCGCGGCTCGGCTTCGATGCCGGGACGCAGGCCGGCACCATCCACCTGGCGTCCTTCGGCTTTGTCGACGTGCGCACGAAGATGACCGACGTCGTCGTCGAGGCGGCCGCCTGGCTGACCCAGTGGGGTCATCGCGTGTCCCTGCACATCGCCGGCGGCGCGAGCGCGGAGCAGGAGCGCGTGCTCGTCCAGCGGGCTCGTGAGGCGGGCCTGGCCCATGTCGAGGTGACCGGCTACCTCTCCGACGACCAGTTCCGCGACTACCTCCTCGCCGTCGACCTCGGCGTCCAGCTGCGCATCAGCCCGCTCCTCGGGGTGAGCGGTCCGCTGAGCGACCTCGCGGCGTTCGGCACCCCGAGCATCGCGAGCAACGGGCTGGCGGTCGACGTCGACACCCCCGGCTTCGTGGAGCGACTGCCTGACGACGTCAGCCCGGTGATGGTGGCCGAGGCCATCGAGCGGACCCTTGCCGACCCGCTGCCCTATGCCGTGCGCGAGCAGCAGCGGATCGAGTACCTCGATCGGAAGTCGCCGGCGCGGTACGCCAAGGCACTCCTGGCGCTCCTCGACGAGTCCGCGGGAGGGTCCCGATGACCCACGTCGGCATCGATATCGAGCAGTTCGTGCGCGACCCGTACGGGTCGGGGATCCAGCGCGTTCTCCAGCAGCTCGCCCTCCAGTGGCCGGCCGATGGTCCTGGCGCGGACTTCGTCGTGCCGCTCGACGATGCGTTCGGACTGCTCACGCCCGAGCAGGCGGCCGGTCTCCTGACCCTGGCCTTCGTCCCCCGAGATCCGGGTGCCGACCTGCGGCACATCGTGCGCGACCACCTCGTCGCGCTCGACCCCACGAGGGTCAGGGCCGGCGACCTCCTGTCGATCTACGACGCCTGGCTGCTCCCGGAGGTGTCGTACCTCCCGTCCGTGCTCGAGCGCTTCGAGCTCTTCGCGAAGTGCATGCCGACCGCGATGATCGGCTACGACGTGCTGCCCATGAGCGACCCGGCCAACTACCGCTTCAAGCCGGGCACGGCCGCCTGGGTCAGCGAGTACTTCCGGCACCTCGCCACGGCCGACGCCGTGGTCTGCATCAGCGACTACGCCCGCGACGGCATCCTCGGCCGGCTGCGGCGCGACCCGGCTCTGCCGATCTCGGTGGCGCATCCCGGAGGCGACCACATCGAGGTGCAGCAGGGCCGGCCGCCCGCGCGTCCGCTGTTCACCCGGCTCGGCACCATGGAGGCGCGCAAGCGCCCCCTCGAGATCCTCGCCGCCTTCCTGGAGGCGCGCAGGACGCAGGGCCTCGAGGCCGATCTGCTCTTCATCGGCGCTCCGTCCGCCTCCGACGAGGAGATCAACGAGTCGGTCCGGCGGGCGTCGGCCAGCGACCCGGCCGTCCGGTGGGTGCAGGGTGCCAGCGACGACGAGGTGCGCGAGCTCGTGGGGCGTTCGAGCGCCTTCCTGTCGATCGGCACCGAGGGCTACGGGATCCCGGTCCTCGAGGCCGTCCGCCTGGGGACGCCCGTCCTGTTCGACGGCATCCAGCCCGCGGGCGACCTGATGGCCGGTCACGGCGCCCGTCGTATCGAGGGGATGGGGCAGTCGGGCCTGGCGGCGGCATTCGCCTCGTACGGCGATCCGTCCGCCCTGAGCGGGCTGCGCGACGACCTCGACCCGGGCGCCGTACCCACGTGGGCGGCCTTCGCC
>CALGTB010000022.1 GCA_937902285.1 uncultured Actinomycetes bacterium
TGGTCATCGTCACGCGGCTACCACCCGCTGCTTCCCGGGCTGCTGTGCCAGAGCTTGGCCGGGGGCTTCTGCGCAGGGTCGACGCCGGCCGGCTTGATGTCGGCGTACGGCGACTGGCGGAAGCCGCTCGCGTGGACGAGCACGCGACGCCGGGCCGGCTCCTCCCCGGCTCCGGGGACCGGCCTGTCGACCAGCGCCGCCACCGCGTCGATCCCGCCGGCCACCCAGGTGGTGCGCACTCCCCCGAGCTCCCAGCATCCCGTCGCGCGCAGCGAGACGCCCCGCGGGCCGGTGCGCCGGATCTCGCCGCGCACGAGCAGCAGCCACGACGAGAACACCGTGCCGGCGAAGGGACCCTGGGCATCGTCGAAGAAGGTGGCATCGGCCGGGCCGGTGGAGTCGTCGAGGGTGAGGAAGATGACCCGCCGCCCGCTGCGCACGGGCGGGGTCTGCGTGGCGACCTTGACGCCGGCCACGAACACCTCGCTGCGCGACCGCTGCGCCAGCAGGTCACGCGACCGCACGATCGGCATCCCCTGCGCGGACAGGCCCGCGAGCATGTCGGAGTAGAAGTCCATGACATGGTGGCTGACATCCATGCCGAGCACGTCGAGCTCGGCGTGGACCCGCTCGGCCGACGTCATCTCCGACAGCCCGGACGCCACCAGCGCCGCCGGGTCGTCGGACAGGGTGTCGTACAGCCCGAGGGCCAGCTGCGCGTGCGCCGCCCCGACCCGGGCCGAGCCCCGCGTGGCGCCCCGGGCGTAGCGGTCGAGGTCGGCGACCTGGAGCAGCAGGTCGCGGCGGGTCATGCTGCCGCGACGGCGCACGCGCGTGGGGATGTCGAGCGCGTACATCGCGTCGAAGCCGCCGGCGACGATGATCCGCTCCGCGGTGGGCCGCGACATCCCGCTGCGCTGCCAGGCATCCGACAGCGAGTCGTAGGGCTGCCCGGCGACGATCGAGGCGACCTCGGCCTCGCTGATCCCCTTGACGTCGGTGAGCGGAACCCGGATGCCCGACCGGGGCGCGCCCGGCCCATCGTCGGCCACGTGATCGGCCACGTGATCGGCCACGGGCAGCGGCTCGACCCGGCACGAGTCGCGGGAGGCGTTGATGTCGAGGCCGAGGACGACGACCCCCCGGTTGCGGGCATCGTCGAGGATGAGCCGCTTGGGGTACATGCCCGGGTCGTGGGTGAGGATCCCGGCATAGAACGCGGCCGGGTGGTGCGTCTTGAGCCAGGCGGACTGGTAGGTGGGCAGCGCGAAGGCGGCGGCGTGCGCCTTGCAGAACCCGAAGGACGCGAACGCGCGCAGCACGTCCCACACCCGCTCGACGGTGGCCAGGTCGTAGCCACGCCGCAGGGCCGCGGGGTAGAACCAGGCCCGGATGTCGTCCTGGCCCTCGACGGACCCGAGCGTGCGGCGCGTCTCGTCGGCCTCGGCCAGCGAGCATCCGGTCATGGTGGCGACGATGCGCAGCACCTGCTCGTGGAACACGACCACGCCGCAGGTCTCCTCGAGTGCGGGCCGGAGGTCGTCGTGCAGGTAGACCGGCTCGTTCCAGCCCTGGCGGGCGCGCAGGAACGGAGTGACCATGTCGGACTTCACCGGCCCGGGCCGGAACAGGGAGATGTCGATGATGAGGTCGCCGAAGGTCTCGGGCGCGAACTTGCCGATGAGCTCGCGCTGTCCGGGCGACTCGATCTGGAAGCAGCCGAGGGTCTGCGCCGACGCGATGAGCGCGAACGTCTCGGGATCGTCGAGACCGTGGTCGTCTAGGGCGATGCGCTCGCCGGTCGTGCGCTCGATCTCGTCGATCGCATGGGCCATCGACGACTGCATGCGGATGCCGAGCACATCGAGCTTGAGCAGGCCCATCTCCTCGACGTCGTCCTTGTCGAAGTGGCTCATCGCGAAGCCCGCGGCGCTGGACTCGATGGGAGTGCGATCGAGCAGGGAGGTGTCGGACAGCACCACTCCGCACGGATGCAGGGCCACATGCCGCGGGAGGCCGTCGAGCTTCTCGACGAGGTCGAGGAAGGAGTCGAGCCGGCCGGTGGCGGCCAGCCGGCCGAAGCCCGACGTGCGCAGCTCGGGCAGGTCGGCGAGGGCGTTGCGCGCGTCACGGGCCCGGATGTGCGGGAAGGACTTGGCGAAGGCGTCGATGTCGCCGACCGGCATGCCCAGGGCGGTGCCGACGTCGCGGACCGCGTGCCGCACGCGGTAGGTCTCCATCATCGACACGCAGGCGGTGCGCTCCGGGCCGAAGCGGTCGAAGATCCACTGGTAGATCTCCGGCCGGCGGGCGGACTCCACGTCGATGTCGATGTCGGGCAGCGCCCGGCGCAGCGGTGACAGGAACCGCTCCATGAGCAGCCCGTGCCGGATCGGGTCGACCCCGGAGATGTCGAGCAGGTGGTTGACCAGGCTGCCGGCCCCCGACCCGCGGGCGGCGACCCGGACCCCGCGCTCCCTGATGAGCCGGACCACCTCGGCGACGGTGAGGAAGTAGCCGGAGAAGCCCAGGTAGGTGATGGTCTGCAGCTCGTCGGCCAGCCGGGCATCGGCCTGCCGCCGGTCGTCGGCCCGGGGATAGCGCCGCGGGAGCGCGTCGAGGCACTGCTGACGCAGCAGGGCGTCGGCCTGCGCAGTCGCCTCACCGGCCGGCACCGGCCGGTTGACGAGGACGTCGAGCTCGGGCACGAACACCTCGCCGATCCCCAGGTCGGCCTCGGGATCGAGGACGCAGTGCTCGGCCAGCCGCATGGTGTCGGCCAGCAGGCGGCGGGCATCCCGCTCCCCCGCCGCCCGGGCGATCTCGTCGGCGATCAGCCCCATCTGGCCGGCGTCCTTGACGAACCCCTCGCCGTTGTCGGGCTCGATGTGCCGCGAGGCCAGCGGCACCAGCCGCCGTGCGGAGTCGAGGACGTCGGCCACCCGGGCATCGGCCGGCTCGAGGTAGCGCACCGCGTTGGTGAGGACGACGGGCAGCGTCTCCCCCCGCGCCCAGCCGAGCATCGCGGCCGCCGTGGCGGTCGAGTGCCGATGCCGGCCGGCGGTGCGGTGCGAGGTGACCGCGACGCCCAGTCGCGGGCCGAAGATCGCCCGCCACGGCCGGGCCGCGGCGGCGGCCCGGTGCGCCCGCTGCGTGGCGATGAGCCGGCCGACCTCGGAGTCGGCGGTGAGCAGCGCCACCACGCCCTCATGGTGCTGGCGCAGCGCCGACCAGGTCAGCCAGGGCGCACCGCGCTCGGTGTGCCCGCCCATGTGCGCGGCGGACACCAGCCGGCACAGGGACGCCCAGCCGGCCGCGCTGGCCGCGAGCAGGAGCACCCGCGGCCGGGTCTCGTCGATCCACGTGCCGCCGTGCGCCGGGGTCCGCCGGGCCGGTGCTGCGGTGAGCACGGCGGGCGACGTCTCCTCCATCGCGAGGTCCACTCCGAGCACCGGGCCGATGCCGGCCTTCCGGCAGGCCAGGGCCCAGCGCACCGCGCCGTAGAGGCCGTCACGGTCGGTGAGCCCCATGATCGGCTGGCCGAGCTCGGCGGCCCGGTCGGCCAGGGCCTGCGGCGTGGCGGTGCCGTACTGCAGGGAGAACCCGGAGGCGACATGCAGGTGGCTGAAGGTCACTGCCCGACCTATCCGACATGCAGCAGGGCGTCTGCCATCGACGGCTGATGGGCGATGCCCAGGGAGTGGGCCACGCGGGCGACGAAGGCGTCCGCCTCGCGCACGAGGTCGTCGGCCTCACGGTGCGACACGCACGACAGGCCGGCCTCGGCTGCGGCGCGCTTGCCCGCACCGGAGGCGAA
>CALGTB010000023.1 GCA_937902285.1 uncultured Actinomycetes bacterium
GACCTTGCGGCCGATCACTCCGACAGACATCACATCTTGATCTCGATGTCGACGCCCGCGGCAAGCGAGAGTCGCATCAGGGCGTCCACCGTCTTCGACGAGGGATCGAGGATGTCGATGAGCCGCTTATGCGTGCGGATCTCGAACTGCTCCCGCGAGTCCTTGTCGATGAACGGTGAACGCAGGACCGTGAACTTCTCGATGCGGGTCGGCAACGGCACGGGGCCGACGACGTCCGCACCGGTGCGCTGCGCCGTCTCCACGATCTGGAGCGCGGACTGGTCGAGCAGCCGGTGGTCGTATGCCTTGAGGCGGATGCGGATCCGTTGCCGAGCCACGATCTACTCCAGGATCTCGGTGATGGCGCCGGCGCCCACCGTGTGGCCGCCCTCCCGGATCGCGAAGCGCTGGCCGGTCTCGAGGGCGATGGGGGTGATCAGCTCGACCTGCATCTGGACGTTGTCGCCAGGCATCACCATCTCGGCGCCGCCCTGGAGCCCGATGGACCCGGTGACGTCGGTGGTGCGCAGGTAGAACTGGGGCCGGTAGCCGTTGTAGAAGGGGGTATGGCGGCCGCCCTCCTCCTTGGTCAGGACGTACACCTGGGCCATGAACTTGGTGTGGGGCTTGATCGACCCGGGCTTGGCCAGGACCTGGCCGCGCTCGATGTCGTCGCGCTCGATGCCGCGCAGGAGGGTGCCGATGTTGTCACCGGCGCGGCCCTCGTCGAGCAGCTTCTTGAACATCTCGACGCCGGTCACGACCACCTTGCGGGTGGGGCGGACGCCGACGATCTCGACCTCCTCCTGGACCTTGACGATGCCGCGCTCCACGCGACCGGTCGCCACGGTGCCGCGGCCCTTGATGCCGAAGACGTCCTCGACGGGCATCAGGAACGGCTTGTCGACGGCGCGCTCGGGGGTCGGGATGTAGCTGTCGACCGCGTCCATCAGCTCCTGGATGGGGGCGTAGGCGGGGTCGGACGGGTTGTCGGGGGCCTCGAGGGCCTTGAGCGCGGAGCCGCGCACCACCGGCAGGGTGTCACCCGGGAAGCCGTACTTGGACAGCAGCTCCCGGACCTCGAGCTCGACGAGCTCGAGCAGCTCCGGGTCGTCGACCATGTCCACCTTGTTCAGGAAGACCACGATGTAGGGCACCTCGACCTGGCGCGCCAGGAGGATGTGCTCGCGGGTCTGGGGCATCGGGCCGTCGGTGGCCGCGACCACCAGGATCGCGCCGTCCATCTGGGCGGCGCCGGTGATCATGTTCTTGATGTAGTCCGCGTGGCCCGGGCAGTCGACGTGGGCGTAGTGGCGGGCGTCCGTCTCGTACTCCACGTGGGCGATCGCGATCGTGATGCCGCGCTCGCGCTCCTCGGGGGCGTTGTCGATCGTGTCGAACGCGCGGTAGGCCGCCTGGCCCTTGAGCGCCAGGTACTTGCTGATGGCCGCGGTCAGGCTGGTCTTGCCGTGGTCGATGTGGCCGATGGTGCCGACGTTGACGTGCGGCTTGGTGCGCTCGAACTTCTGCTTGGCCATCTTGCGTGCGCTCTCCTGCTGTTCCCCAGGGGTGCTGGCGGGTTGCTGACTGTCAGTGCTTGTGGGTGGTGGGTCGGATCAGACCTTGGACTTCTGCACGAGCTCTTCGGCCACCGACTTGGGGACCTCGGCGTAGTGCGAGAACTCCATGGAGGACGCCGCGCGGCCCTGCGTCATGCTGCGCAGGTCCGTGACGTACCCGAACATCTGGGCCAGGGGGACGAACGCGCGCACGACCTGCGTGCCGTTGCGGTTGTCCATGCCCTCCATCTGGCCCCGGCGGCTGTTGAGGTCGCCGATGACGTCGCCCATGAACTCCTCGGGCATCGTCACCTCGACCCGCATCACGGGCTCGAGGATCGTCGGATCGGCCTTCTCCACGGCGTCCTTGAGGGCCATCGAGCCGGCGATCTTGAACGCCATCTCGGACGAGTCGACCTCGTGGAAGGAGCCGTCGAACAGGGTCGCCTTGACGTCCACCATCGGCACGTTGCCGTAGGGGCCGCTCTCGACCGCCTCGCGGATGCCCGCGTCGACCGCCTTGATGTATTCGCGAGGGA
>CALGTB010000024.1 GCA_937902285.1 uncultured Actinomycetes bacterium
CGAGGACATCTGGAACCTGAACCGCGGCGGCCACGACCCGCACAAGGTCTACGCCGCGTTCCACGCGGCGGTGAACCACAGGGGCCAGCCCACGGTGATCCTCGCGAAGACGATCAAGGGCTACGGGATGGGCGAGTCGGGCCAGGATGGGCTTGCGAGTCGGGGGCCGTGGCGTGCGACGGTCAGGCCTTGCTGTCGCCCTCGGCCTTCGCCTCGGCGTCGGCCTCCTTGGCCGCAGCCTTGATGTCGGCGGCGACCACGCTGTCGACGGCGGACTCGACGACGCGGTTGGCCTTGTCGAGGGCTTTGCGGATCTCGACGACGGCCGGGTCGGACACCAGGGCGATGATTCCCGAGTGGCCGGGCGCGATCGCGTCCTGCAGCTCGTCCGCGAGCTCCTTCTTGTGGTGCAGCTCGCGGGCCTTGCCCGTGGCCGCGCCCGCGGCGCCCAGCACGATGGCGCTGCCGATGATCGACGGCGGGAAGATGACGCCGAGAACGACACCGCCCACCACGCCCCAGCCCAGTCCGCGACGAGTGCTGTGGTCAGTGGTCTTCTGCACCTCGATCGTGCCGTCGGCGTCGCGCTTGACGACGATGACGCTCTCGATCTCGACGTGCCGGCCGTCCTCGATCGACTTGAGCAGCTCGTAGGCATCCCAGGCGGCCTGCGTGTCGTCGAAGTCGGCGGCGATCAGCGTGTAGGCACCGTCGCTCACCGCGACGACCTCAGCGGACAGCTCGGCGTCGGGCATTGAATCCTCAGACATGCGTTCTCCTCGTGTTGGTGTTCCTGACCGCCAGTATGGCCTCGCGGCGCGGACCCGCGGGCGACGGATCCCCGGCATCTACGGGAATCCCCGGGGAACCGCTAGGGCAGCGCGGCCAGCAGGTGAGCGCCCGGTGAACCTCCCGAGTCGGCCCGATCACCGGGAGAGATGCGCACTTCCGCCCCTTTTGTCCACCCCGAGTCTCCGTTTGTCCCGTAGAACGGGACAAACGGGCACTTGGGGGGCGATCGAACGGGAAAGTGCGCATCTGTCCCGCTGATCCGAGCCGCAGGGGGCGTTCCGGGGTGGTCGCTAGCCCGGGGTGAGCGCCGCCAGCAGGTCGGCCACGCGCTGCTCCGTGACCTCGCCGGTCACTCCCCACACCACCGAGCCGTCTGGGCGGACGGCGCGAACCGACACGTTCTCTCGCGACGTGATCCCGAGCGGCTCGCAGACGCCGTCGACGGAGCCGTACATCGTGATCGTCCGCGCGAGGACCTCCGGATCGCGGATGCTCGCAGCCATCCCGCCATCGATGAACCTGCGCGCCACCTGGTAGCGGCCAGAGAGGACGGGGATCTCGACGACCAGTCGGTCGAGGTCGGTGCGCCCATACGGCGTGACGGGCACGCCCGCCTCGCCCAGCCTGCTGATCCACGCATCGACCTGCGCCTGGTGCCATTGCTTGAAGGCGATGACCGCGATCGTGATGCGCGCAGGGAACTCCCCCGGCAGCCGGTACTCGTGGCCGAGCAGGTCACGTCCCGTCCGCTCCGGGAAGGTCCAGCCCGCCTCGCTCATGCGCCCGGAGCGAGCGTTCCGGCGAAGATCTGCCAGGCGAGCAGCGACTTGGCCACCAGGCTGAGCGTGATGTACGTGCGCTCGCCGTTCAGGTAGTTCGCCCACTTGCCGACCCGCTTGTACTGCAGCCACTGCACGATCGCGAACACGTTGAAGAACAGGAAGAGCGAGATGATGATCCCGTACACGAACGCCGGCGGCTCGACATCGGTCGCGGCACCCGGCGCCACCACGTAGATGAGCACCGCGAGCCACGGCACGACGCCGGCGATGCAGCCGAAGATGAAGGGCATCCACCCGCCGCTGCCCGGCGTCTCGTACTTCTCCTGGAGCCAGCCGAACAGGATCATCGACGCATTCACGCCGAAGATCGCCAGGAGGGCGGCGACGTCGGAGATGCCGACGATCTGCGCGATGAGCACCATCATGATCGACGAGCTCACCGAGTACTCGACCCAGCGGAAGTAGTTGCGCTGGGCCCTCAGCCCCGCCACATAGCGTGTGGTGAAGGGCGGCAGCGCCACCATGAAGTGGAAGAGCGCGGAGATGCCGAAGAACAGCGCCACTCCCCAGGCGATGCGCGAGTCGAACAGCACCACGGGGTCCGAGGGCGGGGTTCCGGGCGGCCCGGCCATGTAGGTGGCGGTCACCGGGAGCGCGAAGTCGTTCGCCAGCACGAGGATGGCGATGAGCTGCGCCAGGTGGGCGAACCCGGCAATGACGTTCCAGCGGCGGATCGCACCGATCTGGGCGTCCGAGACGTCCTCGTGGCGTGGAGCGATCGCGGTTGTCATGGACATCTCCCTGTCGTGGCCTGCCGGTCGCGCCGCCATTGGCGGCGCTCTTTCGACTGTAGGCGAGAATCCGCCGGACCGCCGCCTGAGAGAAACTGGCCTCGGGGCGCGAGAATGCTGCCATGACCACCGAGCCGACCCCGCAGAGCAAGTCCCCCTCCCGCGCGACCATCGCGCTGCAGCAGCGCGAGCGCGCCACCCTGCCCTTCGAGGACACGCGCGACTTCGACGAGGTCGCTCGCGGATTCATCGCCGCCCCCGACTACCGGCAGATCATGGCCGAGACCGGCGAGGTCGCCTGGGACATGGGCAGCTACGACTTCCTGCTCGACGGCCAGCAGTACGACAGCATCCACCCGTCGCTGCAGCGCCAGGCGGTGCTCAACATGGCCTTCGGGCTCTACGAGGTCGTTCCGGGCCACATCTACCAGGTGCGCGGCTTCGACCTCGCCAACATCAGCTTCATCCGGTCCGACACCGGGTGGATCGTGTTCGACCCGCTGACCTGCAAGGAGACGGCCGCGGCGGCCTACGCCTTCATCTCCGAGCAGCTCGGCGAGCGGCCCGTCGTCGCCGTCGTCTACTCGCACTCCCACGGCGATCACTTCGGCGGCGTGCGCGGAGTGGTCGACGAGGCCGACGTCGCCAGCGGCGCGGTCGCGGTGATCGCACCGCTCGGCTTCATGGACCATGCCGTCTCCGAGGCCGTCTACGCCGGCAACGCCATGACCCGGCGCCTGTACTTCCAGTACGGGTCGAGGCTCGAGCGCGGCCCGCAGGGCCACGTCGACCAGGCGATCGGCAAGAACGTCGCCGCGGGCAACATCGGGCTCATCGCCCCGAACCGCGTCATCACCGACGACTTCGAGGAGGTGACGGTCGACGGGGTGCGGATGGTGTTCCAGAACACCCCCGGCACCGAGGCCCCCGCTGAGATGAACACCTGGTTCCCCGACCTCAAGGCCTTCTGGGCGGCGGAGAACATCACCGGCACGATCCACAACATCTACACGCTGCGCGGGGCGCTCGTCCGCGACGCACTGGAGTGGTCCCGTCAGATCAACGTGGCGCTCTACCGGTTCGGCCGCGAGGCCGAGGTCATGTTCGCCTCCCACTCGTGGCCGCGATGGGGCAACGATCGGATCAGGGAGGTCATGCGCACGCAGCGCGACACCTACGCCAACCTCAACAACGGCGTCCTGAACCTGGCCAACCAGGGCGTGACGATCAACGAGATCCACAACGTCTACCGGGTGCCCGACAGCCTGGAGCAGCAGTGGGCCGCACGGAGCTACCACGGCTCGGTCGAGCACAACGCCCGCGCCGTCGTGAATCGCTACCTCGGCTACTGGGACGGCAATCCGGCCACGCTCGTGCCCCTCTCGCCGAGCGACTCCGCTCCCCTGTTCGTCGAGATGATGGGTGGCGCGGAGCCGATCCTCGAACGGGCCGCCTCCCTGATCACGAGCGGCGACTACCTGCTGGCGACCGAGATCCTCAACAAGCTGGTCTATGCCGAGCCCGAGAACAGCCGGGGACGGCTGCTGCTCGCGGATGCGTTCGAGCAGATCGGCTACCAGCGGGAGAGCCCCAGCGTCCGCAACTCGTTCCTGGCGGCCGCGCTCGAACTGCGATCCGGCATTCCCACCGGGGTGGCCGTGAAGGCGGGCGGCCCCGACCTCATCCGGGCGCTGTCCACCAGCCAGTTCCTCGACTTCCTCGGCATCCGCCTGGATGCGGCGAAGGCCGAGGGCACGCAGTTCGTGGTGAACCTCGTCACGCCCGACACCGGCCAGCACTTCGTCGTCGAACTGAGCAACGGGACACTGACCAACCTCGAGGGCTTCCTCGCCGACGCGCCCGATCTCACGATCACGGTCGACCGGTCCGACCTGGAGGGGGCCATGATCGGCACCGACCCGCTCATGGAGCAGGTGGCCGACGGCCGAGTGCGCCTGGAGGGCGACCCGAGCGTGCTGCAGGCGCTCGCCGGCATGCTTGTCCCCTTCGAGCCCGACTTCGAGATCATGCCGGGCACCGCGATGCCGCACGATGCCGTGGCTCGGGACCCGTTCGCCGCCGAGGCGGTCTCCGACCCCGCCTGCTAGCCGATCCGGTGGGCCTCGCGGTCCACCCCGCTGACCACCACGCCGTCGAGCGGCTCCACCGACAGCTGCACGTCGGCACCGGTGACGCACGACAGCACGTGGCCGCCGACGGTCCTGTCGGCCGTGACGCCGTGCAGGTGCAGGCCGGGAGCCCCGACCCCGAGCAGGTCCGGTCCCGTCCAGAAGCCGACCAGGACGGCTCGACGCTGGCCCAGCGGGAACACGGTCTGGCCCGCCACCGCCTGAGCGAGGGAGGGGTACGGCAGCGGCTGGGCCTCCACGCTGCGGGTGACGAGGTCACTGAACGTCCCGCGAACCCGGACGGCCACCATGCCTGCCGAGGTCCCGGCCGCGGCAGTGACCAGCGGCCCCATCGCGGCACACGTGGTGCCCGGCGGAACGGGCACCGACGCGCGGGCACGGAAGCGCACGCCCTCGAAGAAGGGGGTGGTGCGGTCATCCGTCACTTCCGTGGGCGTGCCGTCGGTGCCGACCCGGTAGAGGACCCCGCCGACGAGCACGAGCTCGCCGTCGAGCCGGTCGAAGGTGCCCAGGCCGAGGGTGAGACCCGCACTGGCCGCGCGTGCGCTGACGAGGCCGTCGAAGTCGGGCGACAGCAGGTAGTCGTAGGTGCCGACCTGGACCGCCAGGCGTCGGCTGTCGGCCGTGGCCGGCGCGACGAGCAGCGCCGACGAGAGCAGGACGGCGATGACCAGGGCGAGGCGGCGGCGCATTCCGCGAGTGTAGGCAGCCGCACGTCCACTCCTCGTAGGATCCCGGTCAGGAGGACGACATGCCGATCACAGGTGAGTACGAGCCGAGCACGTCCGCATGGGTCGCCGATCAGGTGGCCGAGTACGAGGCGTCGGGCGGCACCCGTGCCGCCACGCTGATGGACACCGGCATCCCGGTCATCATCGTGACGATGCTCGGCGCGAGGAGTGGGAAGGTTCGCAAGATCGGCCTCATGCGCGTCGAGCACGAGGGCGAGTACGCCCTCGTTGCCAGCAAGGGCGGCGCTCCGGAGAACCCAGGCTGGTATGCGAACGTCGTCGCGCACCCCGTGGTCATGATCCAGGACGGACCGGAGCCGCATGACTTCACGGTGCGCGAGGTGGTCGGCGCAGAGCGCCAGGCATGGTGGGATCGCTCCGCGGCCGTCTGGCCCGCCTACAACGACTACGCCGAGAACACCGACCGCGTCATCCCCGTCCTCGTCGCTACTCCGGTCAGCTAGGGGTGAACGGGAACTGCTGCATCGAGCCGTCGGCCCACGGCTCCTGCAGCGGGGTCAGCCTCTTGGCGTCGCGCTGGGCCTGCAGGAGCTTCGCCATCACCGCCTGGGTGTCTGCATAGGCCGCGTTGCCGTAGAGGTTGGCCAGCTCCGCAGGGTCGGCCGTCGCGTTGTACAGCTCGAACTGGTCGGCGGGCGGGGCCACCTGCCCGGCCGTCGGGTTCGTCGCCTTCACGGTCGTCTGTGCGACCTTGTTGCCGGGCTGGTTGACAGGACCGGGGATGAACGTCTGCACGTCCTGAACGTTCGGGTAGGTCCAGAACTGCGGGTTGTCCCAGTAGCGCGAGTACTTCCATCGCTCCTTCGTTCCCCCGGGCCCGGTCGGCAGGTAGGCGACGACCGTCTCCACGCAGTTGGGCTGGTCGACGGGCTGGTACGGCAGGCCCAGCAGCGAGACGGCGTTGGCCCCTTTGAAGGGCTGGTCGTCGGTCATGAAGTAGACGGGGGCCGACTCGAACGTCGAGCCGTCCTCCTCGCCCAGCAGGAATCCCGACAGGTCGTTGCCGACCAGCCTGCGCACCTGCGTGTGGGAGTTGCGCAGCTGCTTGCCCAGCACCTCCTCATCGAGGCCCGCGAGTCCCAGCATCGTGGGGATGAGGTCGGCGTGGCTCGTGAGGATGTCGCTGGTCTGGTGGCCGTCGAAGAGCTCGGGGTTGTGGAAGATGAACGGCACCCGCAGCATCTCGTCGTATGCGGCATGCCACTTCTGGAACATCCCGCCGTGTGCACCGAGCATCTCGCCGTGATCCGAGAGGTAGATGACGATCGTGTCGCGGTACTGGCGGCGATCGTCCGTGAGCGCATCGATCACCTTGCCGATCTGGTCGTCGACGTTCTTCTGCAGCTGGTAGTAGAAGCGGTGGTACGC
>CALGTB010000025.1 GCA_937902285.1 uncultured Actinomycetes bacterium
TCGCTTCGGAGGCCGCATCCCCTGCAGCCGAGAGCGCGGTCGAGAAGATCGCTTTCTTCGGCTTCTGGAAGTCCAACTCGTTCACGCAGGCCGTACTGGCCGGCGTCCAGGAAGCCGCCGATGCCGCTGGCATCGAGGTCGTCGACCTGACGACCGCGGAGTACGACGGCGTGGCCCAGATCAAGGCTGTGCAGGACCAGACGGTCAAGGGCGATGCGCAGATGTACGTCGTTCTCGCATCCGACTCAGTCGGCATGGCCACGGCTGCGCAGGAGGCGATCGACGCCGGTGTCACCGTCGTCGCTGGCTTCACGCCGCTTGGCCCGGACTTCACCACGCTCGAGCCCCAGGTCCCCGGCCTTGTCGTCGTGGGTGAGACCCCTGTGGACAACGGCAAGGTCCTGGCAGAGATGGCCATCTCTGCCTGCGCGGACCTCGATCCGTGCAACGTCGCCTACCTCGAGGGCCTCAAGGCCCTGCCGCTCGACAACGCCCGCACCGAGTCCTTCGTTGCGACGTTGGCCGAGGGCGCGCCTAACGCCACGATCGTGGCTCAGGTCGAGGGTGGCTACAGCCCCGACACTGGCAAGAAGGCGGCCCAGGACGCACTCCAGGCGAACCCCGACATCAACGTGATGGTCGGCTCGTCGCAAGCGATCCTCGGTGCACAGGGTGTCGTCGACACCACCAAGGTCAAGCTGATCGGCAACGGCTCCTCAACCGAGGCATTCGACGCCGTCAACGCGGGTGAGTGGTACGCGCTGTACAACATGGATGTCAACGGCATCGGCTCGAAGTCTGTGGAGAATGGGCTTGCGGCCTCGGCCGGGACCCTCGACAACTTCGCGTTCAACATCCAGGAGCTCCGCGATCCGCGCGGCACCAAGGACGTCATCGCGGAGTACACCCCGACCTACTCCGACCTGGGCTAGTACAGGTCTGTAGGCACGGTTCGATGACAACCACGACGGCAGTGGAGGTAGGCACATGACCGCCTCCACTGCCGTCGTGTCTGTTCGCGACATGGTGAAGTCATTCGGCGCCACGCGAGCTGTTCGTGGCGTGACCCTGGAGATCCCGCGAGGCTCGATCTTCGGCCTCGTCGGCGAGAACGGTGCCGGCAAGTCGACCCTGGCCAAGCTCATGGCCGGGATCGAGTCACCGGACAGCGGAGTCCTGACGATCTCTGGACGCGAGCAGTCACTTCGTGATCCGCACGAGGGCATCAAGGCCGGCGTCTCGATGATGGCGCAGGAGATCATGCTCGTCCCTGACGCAACCGTCGAGCAGAACGTCCTCCTCGGCAGCATGCCTCGTCGCGGCCCGTTCCCCAACCGCAAGGAGATGCGGCGTCGCTACGCCGAGCTCGTCGAACTCACTGAGTTCGACCTTGACCCCAAGGCGAAGGTCGGGGGCCTGCGCGTGGCCGACCAGCAGAAGGTCGAGATCATGCGCGCCCTGTCACAGGACGCGGACATGATCATCATGGACGAGCCGTCCGCCGCCCTGACGACGGACGAGGTCGAGCGGCTGCACCACTCCATTCGTGAGATAGCCCGACGCGGATCCACGGTTCTCCTGATCTCACACTTCCTCGAGGAGGTGCTCGCCCTCACCGACCACGTCGCGATCATGCGCGACGGCGAACTTGTCCGTGTGGGGCCAACGAGCGGCGAGACCGTCGACACCCTCGTGGCGAGCATGGTCGGCCGTGCGCTGGATACGGACTACCACGAGCCGAAACCGCAGGCCGACGGTCCCGTGCGGCTCTCCGTCTCGCATCTCACCCGCACGGGCATCCTCGACGACGTCAGCTTCGACATCCGCCAGGGCGAGATCCTGGGCCTCGCAGGTCTTATCGGCTCAGGGCGAAGCGAGATCGCGCGGTGCATCTTCGGCGCAGACTCCTTCGACAGCGGCGAGATCCTCATCGATGGTGAGCCCGTACGTCCGTCATCCCCGCACGACGCGATCGGGCAGGGAATGTTCATGGTCCCTGAGAGCCGCAAGGAACAGGGTCTGGTCCTCGGGTCGTCCATTTCCGACAACCTCCTGCTCGCGACGCACAGGCAGCGCTCCGTCGGAGGCTGGGTCTCCAAGAGGACCCAGTGGGCTGTGGCCGCGAAGCTGGCAGAGTCCGTCGATCTGCGATTCAACAGCGTCAAGCAGGCCGTTGGCTCGCTTTCCGGAGGCAACCAGCAGAAGGTGCTGTTCGGCCGAGCGGCCGAGGTGGATCCCCGTGTGCTCATAGTCGATGAGCCAACCCGTGGCGTCGACATCGCAGCCAAGCGAGCGATTCACGAGACTCTCGAGGAGATGGCCGCAAGTGGCATGGCCGTGCTGTTCATCTCGAGCGAGCTTGAGGAGGTGCTGGGCGTGTGCAGTCGAGTGCTGGTGATCCATCGAGGCCGAGTGCAGGCCGAGTTCAAGGCCCCCTACGACGAGGAGAAGGTCATCTCCGCCTTCTTCGGACAGAGTGGACTTCCGCATGATTGAGCGCATTCGCAACTACGGGATCGTTGGCGTCTTCGGCCTTCTCTTCGTGGTCCTGGCCTTCACGTCGCCGTCGTTCCTGTCGCTTCAGAACGGAGCGAACATCCTTGATCAGTCGTCGGTCCTGCTGATCCTGGCCGCGACGACCACCGTCTGCATCATCGCAGGGATCTTCGACCTATCTATCGCGGCCGTGGCCACCGCCTCGGCCATCATGACCGTCAACGCCATCAACGCGGTAGGACTCTTGGGGGGCGTCATTCTTGGCGTCCTCTTCGGAGGACTGCTCGGGTTGATCACAGGCGTGGCGATCACGAAGACGAACGTCAACTCCTTCATCGGCACGCTCGCGGCGTCCTTCACCTATCGCGGCCTTGGGCTGATCCTGGCTGCTGGCGGACTTGTCACCATCGAGAATGAGCAGAGCGCCCAGACGCTCCGCGATGTGATGGAAGGCAAGTACTTGGGCCTCAAGGGCGCCGTGTGGATAGCGATCGGGTTCGTCATCCTTGTCGGTGTCGTCCTGGCCTACACCGTCTGGGGCAAGAAGGTGTACGCGGTGGGCGGAAACTGGCAGGCCGCTCGGTTGGCGGGAATCCGGAGCAACAGGGTGCTGATCTCCTGCTACGTCCTCTCAGGAATCGGCGCGGGCGTGGCGGGCGTCATCTACGCCGGCCGGTATGGCACAGGAGCCACCAACGCGTATCCCGATTCGTACGCGTTCACTGCGATCGCGGCGACGGTTGTCGGCGGTGTCAGCATCTTCGGAGGTTCGGGTGCTGTCTGGCGAGGCACCCTCGGGATCCTGACCTTCGCTCTCATCGGCAACGGTCTGAACCTGCTGGGCGTGGACACGACCTACCAGCAGACCATTCTGGGCCTCCTGATCTTCGCTGCGGTGGCCGCTGACCAGGTTTTCCGCCGAAAGAGCGCCTGAGCGGATTCCTGGTCGAAGTCTGGGCAAGGGTGGCTTACTAGTAGCGCTGGCGGTAGGCGCCCGGGGTGATGCCCAGGACGGTGCGGAACTGGCGGGTGAAGGAGCTCTGGTCGTAGAAGCCGCACTGGGCGGCGATGTCCCCAAGAGTGTGGTTCGTGGTCAGGATCAGGTGTACTGCATGCTCGATTCGCAGGCGCTGGATGAGCTGCCGCGGTGAGAGGCCGAGCGTTCGCCGGCATAGGCGTTCCATCTGTACGGGGGTCAGGCCCGCCAGGCTCGCCAAGGTTGGGACACGCCATGGTCTGCCAACATCGGCTCGAACCGCCACGATGGCGGCTGCCAGCCCGCCGTGGGCACTTTGGAGCTGCGAGTTCAGGTCGATGGATAGGGCGGCAACCCCCAGGATCTCGTCCCTGTCCAAGACAGTGGACTTGCCGGTGACGTACCAGCCCGGGGTCCCATCGGCCCGGACAATGAGCTCGAGGTGGGACCTCAGCGGGCGGCCGCTGGCTAGCACGGATTCGTCCTGCGCGGCGTAGGAGTCAGCGAGGTCGGGAGGGAACAGGTCATGGACGGTGGCACCAAGGATGCGTCGAGGATCGCGGCCCAGTCGCAGACTGAAGCCCGCATTCACATAGGAGTATCTGCCGTCCAGCCCCTTCAGGGAGCCCATCAGCTGCGGTACGCCGTCAACGAGGTCGATGAACAGTCGCCCTGCACTGCTTTGTACTAATTCGACTCCCACGACAGCAGCATCGCACAAGACGGGCGGCCGTTCGCGCGCTTGACTGCTCACCATGACGGCGACCGGTGACGCCCCGACCTCCCTCGACGACGCGCGCCTGATCGCCGAGGCGGAGCGGCTGGCCGTGGGCTTCCTCCTAGCGGCGAAGCCCACGCGGGCGGAGGCAGGACGGGCGCGGCGGCTGGCCAGGCTGCTTGCCGATGACGACGGTAGGGACCTGCTGCTCGATCTCACCGACCAGGTGATGAGAATCCGCGACCCCGCGCGGTCAGCGAGGCGACTGCATGACCTGACTTCGGCTGGTGTCCCCGCCTCGCTGGGGACCTTCGACGGCTCCGGCCTGCGGGCTCTGGGCGCCCTCGCGCCTTTGGGTCCAACGACGGCGCAGCGGCTGGTCTCGTGGCGCGTCGACCGGGATACGGCAGGCGTCATCCTGCCCGCGGATGATCCGGCCTTCGCCCGCTACCTGGCCAGCCGAAAGGCGGATGGCTTCCGTCTGAACGTGAACATCCTGGGCGAGGCGATTCTCGGGGACGACGAGGCCGACGAGCGCGCACGACGCGTTGAGTCACTCATCCGCCGGGCGGACGTGGACTACGTGAGCGTCAAGATCTCTGCCATCTGCGCCAATCTCGACGTGCTCGCCTGGGACGACTCGCTGGCCCGCATCGAGGAGCAGCTGACCCGCCTCTACCGTGCGGCGCGACGTGCCGCTCCTCCCACCTTCGTGAACCTTGACATGGAGGAGTACCGCGACCTGGAGCTCAGCGTGGCGGCATTCATGAGGGTTCTCGACCGCGACGAGTTCATGGACCTGTCCGCCGGCATCGTCCTCCAGGCGTACATCCCCGACTCCCATGACGCGCTCGAAAGGCTGTGCGGCTGGGCCAACGAGCGGGTGAGTCGCGGCGGTGCCGGAATCAAGATCCGCATCGTCAAGGGGGCCAATCTCGCAAACGAGCTCGTCGAGGCCGAGCTCCACGACTGGCCACTGGCCACCTACCCGAACAAGCCCGACGTCGATGCCTCCTACAAGCGGATGCTGGAGCGGGCGCTCGACCTGGGCGATCCGCAGGCCGTCCGAATCGGAGTGGCCAGCCACAACCTGCTCGAGGTGGGCTGGGCACTGGCACTGCGCGACTCCCGCCCCGACGGGCAGCGGATCGAGATCGAGATGCTCGAGGGAATGGCGCCACCACAGGCCCGGGCAGTTCGCGACGCCGCCGGCGAACTCCTCCTGTATGCACCCGTCGTCGCCCGCGCCGACCGCGAGGCCTCCATCGCCTACCTGTCGCGACGCCTGGATGAGAACGCCGCACCGGAGAACTTCCTGAGCGCCCTGTTCGACATCGCCCCGGACTCCCCCTCATGGCATGAGCAGGCACGGCTCTTCCGTCAAGCCGTTCAGCACCGAGCCACCGTCTTGACTGCTCCCCGCCGAGTGCAGGACCGCACGCACCCGTCAGCGCCGCATGCTGCGGACGGCACCTTCGTGAACGCCGTCGACACCGACTTCACGGTTCCTGCCAACCGAGGCTGGATCACCGAGGCCCTCGCTCGCACCGAGATCCCGGCACCCACGGTCATCGACGACCCGGCCATGATCGACCAAATGGTTGAGCACGGGCTGCGCGCCCAGGAGGAGTGGGCTGCCACGCCGTGGGCCGTGCGTCGCCGAGCCCTGGCGGCCATGGCGGACGCCATGGAGGAGCACCGGGGGCAGACGCTGGCCATCATGGCGCGAACCACCGGGAAGACGATCCGTGAAGGCGACCCCGAGGTGTCGGAGGCGATCGACTTCGCCACATATGCCGCTCACCTGACCGTGGCGCACGAACAGCTCGAGGGCACGGGAGCCACCTGGACCCCGCACAGGCTCGTGGTGGTCGCGGGGCCTTGGAACTTCCCCTACGCGATCCCGGCCAGTGGCATGGTTCACGCGCTCGCTGCTGGATGCGCGGTCATCCTCAAGCCGGCGCCCCAGGCTCGACCGGTGGCAGCCGCTCTCGTGCAGCACCTGGTATCCGTGGGCGTCCCGGATGGGCTGATCCAGCTGGCCTGCCCGCCCGACAACGAGGTCGGGCAACGGCTGATCACCCACCCACACGTCGACCTGGTCATGCTCACGGGCAGCTACGAGACGGCTGCCTTGTTCACCGGCTGGCAGCCGCAGCTCCGGCTCCTCGGTGAGACGAGCGGCAAGAACTCCATGATCATCACCCAGGCCGCGGATCTGGACCTGGCCATCAAGGACCTGGTCAAGTCCGCCTTCGGCCACGCCGGCCAGAAGTGCTCAGCTGCGAGCCTGGCAATCATCGAGGCACCCGTCTACGACGACCCCGCCTTTCGCGTGCGCCTCGCTGATGCCGTGCGCAGCCTGACCGTGGGCGAGGCCGCAGATCCGGCGACCACTATGGGGCCGCTGATCGAGACTCCGTCGCCGAAGTTGGAACGCGGCCTGACGACATTGGATGCCGGTGAGAGCTGGCTGGTGAAGCCACAATGCATCGACGCCGAAGCCAACACCTGGAGTCCCGGAGTACGAGTCGACGTGCGTCCGGGCTCGTGGTTCCACTTGACCGAGTGCTTCGGCCCAGTGCTCGGTCTCATGCGCGCACCGGACCTGGACACGGCCATTGCCTGGCAGAACCAGGTCGAGTACGGATTGACGGGGGGCATCCACTCGCTTGATCCGCTCGAGATCGAGACCTGGCTGTCACGCGTCGAGATCGGCAATGCCTACATCAACCGACACATCACGGGCGCCATCGTCCAGCGACAGCCATTCGGCGGATGGAAGAAGTCGTCCATCGGCGCCGGCAGCAAGCCCGGCGGTCCCGGCCACCTGGACTCGTACGGCACCTGGACAGCGCCGCTCGTAGAACCCGACGCGGTTCGTTCCGGCTTCCAGCAGACCTGGACGGCGTACTTCCGTGCCGAGCACGATCCGAGCGGAATGGCATCCGAGGCGAACATCCTGCGCTTCCGACCAATTGATCGTGTCGTCCTGCGGGTGGATGACCCCGACAGCCCGCACGCGAGACTTCTCCAGATGGTCGCCCAAGTCACGGGTGTGGACATCGAGATCAGCGCAATGGCCCTACAGGACGACGATGAGTTCGCGAGCTATCTGGGCACATTGGCCAGGCGAGGAACGGTGCGACTGCGATTGCTGACAGAAGCGTCCGACTCGGTGCACGCCGCCGCGTTCAGCGCTGGCATTGCCGTGGATCGTGCCCCAGTGACCGGAATCCCCATGATCGAGTTGCGGCGATGGGTGATCGAACAGGCGGTGTCGCAGACGCTGCACCGGCACGGACGCCTGCTACGCCGCTGAGGCGGGGACTCGGCAGTGACGTGGCTACGAAAGCCCGGTCCGAAGCTGCCTGCCTCAACCGATAGCGTGAAAGACAGTTGTATCGCACTC
>CALGTB010000026.1 GCA_937902285.1 uncultured Actinomycetes bacterium
CAGCAAGCGCCCACGCTGGGGCGTCCCACCCGTCGCGGTCCGCGAGCCAGCACGCCAGTCCTGCGAACGCCGCATCGAGACCCGAGTGACCAGTGGGCTCCGGGGCCGCGGCCATCAAACGGGCCGCGGCCACCACGCCGTCACGCACGTGAACCGACTCGTAGTCGTCCAGCAACTGGAGAACCCCGAAACGCCACAGGTCCTCACTCGACACAGGGCCCCCCGACAGCATGGAACGCGCCGCCACGGCGGCATCCCCAACGGCCTGGATCGACATGACACAAGGGTACCCACCACGACAGACAACCTCGCCGATGGCGACGGACGACTAATTGGTGCGTTGGTCGTGGTGGCTACAGCGTCTGGGCGACGGTCAGCAGGACCGCGCAGTCCTCGAGCGCATGCAGGCCGTGGCGTTCGTCCGGGATCACGGCGACGTCTCCAGCGGCCAGCAGGGCGGAGTCCGTCGTGGTCGTCAGCTGCACCGCTCCCGCCAGAACGTGAATGGTCGCCTCGCCGGGGCTCTCGTGCTCTGCCAGCTCCTGGCCCGCAGCAAGTGCGATCAGTGTCTGCCGCAGCCTGTGGTCGTGACCGCCGAAGACGGTGTGGGCGCTGCGTCCGTTGCTGGCGGTCCGGGCGATCGTGAGGTGCTCCTGGACGAGCGTGGGGAGGGAGATGGCTTCCATGGCGTGCCTTTCGATTGTCGAATCGGGGTCAGTGCGCGTCGGCGTGACGCCGGTCAGGGCACGTCGACCCCGACGATGCCGTCGATGACGCGTACCGGGAACGTGCGCACGGGCTCGGTGGCGGGCAGGTTCAGCGCCGCACCCGTGCGCAGGTCGAATCGCGATCCGTGCATCCAGCACTCGATCGTGTGCCCGTCGACGTCTCCGTCGGACAGGGGAACGGCACCGTGGGTGCACTCGTCGTGCACCGCGAAGACCTCGTCGGCGGTGCGGACCAGGCAGATACCGACGCGGTCGATGCGGACGCCTCGGGGCGTGCCGACGGCCAGGGCGTCGAGGTCGCACACCGGATGCCACGTCATCACGCGGCACTCACCACGCGCTCCCAGGCCGGCCCGTCGAGCGCGATGACGGCGGCAGGGAACAGCCCGTTCTCCTCCTTGTCGATATGACGCCTCAGGATGTCCTCCAGCATCCCCGCGGCCGCAAGGTCACCCTCGACGACGCGGGCAAGGGCGGCGTCGATCCCGCGGTGCTCGGCACACAACCCGTCGACATGAGAGGTGAACTCCGCATCGCGGCGCAGCTCCGCGAACAGGGACCGCTCCTCGCTCGCGGTGTGCGGATCCAGCAGGACCGCCAGGTCACGGGCGGCGACGCCGGCACCATCGCGGTCGCCGGCACTCGCGGCCCGGCGGAGGACCCCCATCGCGTTGATGATCTCGTCGTGCTCCGCGGAGTACCGGGCGATGACCGTGTTGGCCCGGCACCCGCAGTAGGAGCACATGACGGGGGCTACCGCGCCAGCCGCAGGTGCCAGGCGTCCGGTCCGTTCTGGAGGTACTCCACCGTCAGGCCGTCGGGGTAGCGGCTGCGCGCCTGGTCCAGCAGGGGCAGCGGATCGTGCGGCGCGATGAGCACCATGGCTGCCCCGCCACTGAGCGAGTCAAGGGCCCCGAAGATCGCACCGTGCCGGATGGCATGGGGGATGGTGCGCGCGTCGAGCACGGGGTCGGCGTGCGTCCCGGCGTCGGAACAGCCGCAGCCGGAGCTCACTGCTGTGACGGGAAGGGTCGTGAAGGACTCGCTCATGTGTTCCTCGCAGGGGTCGGCTGGTGTCCAGGCCTGTGACATTACTACAGTACCTACTGTGTTAAA
>CALGTB010000027.1 GCA_937902285.1 uncultured Actinomycetes bacterium
TGAAGCGCCCCAGGTTCTGTGCCGCTCCTATACGGGTTGCGGCTCTCGGTTGAGGGCCGCGTAGTGGGCGTGCTCGAACTCTTCGGGGGTCAGGTAGCCGAGGCTACTGTGCAGGCGCCGGTTGTTGTACCAGTCGACCCATCCGGCGGTGGCCCACTCGACGTCGGCGAGGTTCCGGTACGGGCCATGGTGGAAGACGGTGGTGCGGATGCACTCGGTCTTGAACAGCCCGATGACGCACTCCATCAGGGCATTGTCGTAAGCGTCGCCGACTGACCCGATGGAGGGCCGGATGCCCTCGAGGTCCAGGTGCTCGGTGAACTTGATGGACGTGTACTGGCTGCCGGCGTCCGCGTGGCCGATCAGCTCGTCCCGTTCGACCGGGTGTCCCTCGCGCTCGCGCTGCCAGGTCGCCATCCGCAGCGGCGTCATCACCAGGTCGACGTCCTTGCAGGTCGCGGCGTGCCAGGCGACGATCTTCTGGGCGAACACGTCGACGATGAACGACACGTAGACGAACCCGGCCCACGTGCGGCAGTAGGTGAAGTCCATCACCCACGTCCGGTTCGGGGCGGCCGCGGTGAAGTCCCGGTTCAGCAGGTCCCCGGCACGGCGGCCGTCCTTGCCCGGGATCGTGGTCCGGATGCCCTTCGCACGCCGGATCCCGTTCAGCCCCAGCGCTCTCATGGCCCGGTCCACCGACCCGGGAGACGCCTCGGGCAGGCTCCGCTTGACCCGGGCGGTCATCTTCCGACGGCCGTAGAGCCCCTCGGGGGTCAGCCTGCGGACGCCGGCCAGCGGCCCGTCCGCGTCGACGGTCCAGGCGGCATCGCGGACCGCGTCCATCACCACGGCGTCACTCACCGTCCGGGGCGCGACGTGCTGGCCGGTGCTGCTCCAGGCCCGGTAGGTCCGTGCGGCGATCTGGCAGCCCTGTTCGGTCAGGACCCGGCAGATCGACTCGACCGCATGACCGGCCTGTCGGCACTCGTCGATGAACGCGACGATCAGCGACCGTGGGGGTCGAGTTCCCCCGCGAAGAAAATCGAGGCCCGGCGCAGGATGTCGTTGTCCTCCTCCAGCCGCCTGACCCTGGCCTTCAGCTCCTTGATCTCGGCGAGCTCCTCGCTCGCGGCACCGTGCCGCTGGCCCCTGTCGACCTGCGCCTGCAGGTACCAGCGGCGCACCGTCTCGGCACCCACCCCGTTGCGCTTGGCGACCGCCTCGGCCGCCGCAGTCGGGCTCGGGTACTCCGAGACGTGATCCAGCATCTGCTGGACACACCGCTCCTTCACCTTCGGATCGATCCTCTTCGGCATGACGTACATCCTCCTCGACTCACAAGGAAGCGGCATCAAACCTCGGGCGCTTCA
>CALGTB010000028.1 GCA_937902285.1 uncultured Actinomycetes bacterium
GCCGCTCGATCTCGTACTCCTTGGAGTAGCCGTAGCCGCCGTGGATGCGGAAGGAGTCCTCGACGACCTCCTTGCAGTACTCACTGGCGAGGTACTTGGCCATCCCGGCTTCCATGTCGTTGCGCTCGCCGGAGTCCTTCTTGCGCGCTGCCATGACCATCATCTGGTGCGATGCCTCGACCTTGACGGCCATGTCCGCCAGGCGGAAGCTGACCGCCTGGTGCTCGGCGATCGGCTTGCCGAACGTCACCCGCTGCTGCGCGTAGTCGACGCCCAGCTCGAACGCGCGGATCGACAGCCCGCAGGCCCGGGCGGCGACGTTGACGCGGCCCACCTCGACGCCGTCCATCATCTGGTAGAAGCCCTTGCCCGGCTCGCCGCCGAGGATGTCGGTGGCCGCGAGGCGCAGTCCGTCCATGACCAGCTCGGTCGTGTCGACGCCCTTGTAGCCCATCTTCTCGATCTTGCCCGGGATGGTCAGACCGGGGCGGACCTCGCCGAACCCCGTGGGCTTCTCGATGAGGAACGTGGTCATCTTCTTGTAGACCGACGAGCCCTCGGGCGCCTCGCCCGGCGTCAGCACGAGCACCGCGACCAGCGTCGAGGAGCCGCCGTTGGTCAGCCACATCTTCTGGCCATTGAGCACATAGTCATCGCCGTCTCGCACGGCCTTGCTCGTGATCGCCGACACGTCGGAGCCGCAGCCCGGCTCGCTCATGCTGAACGCCCCGCGCACCTCGCCCGTGGCCATCCGCGGGAGGTAGTGGGCCTTCTGCTCCTCGGTGCCGTGCTGCATGAGCATGTAGGCCACGATGAAGTGCGTGTTGATGACGCCGCTGACGGGCATCCAGCCGCGGGCGATCTCCTCGACGACGAGGGCGTACGTCAGCAACGACTCCCCGAGGCCTCCGTACTCCTCAGGGATCATCAGGCCGAACACGCCCATCTCCTTGAGCTGGTCGACGATCGCCTGCGGATACTCGTCCGCGTGCTCGAGCTCGTTGGCAACGGGGATGATCTCGTTGTCGACGAACTCGCGCACGGCCGCCAGCATGTCGCGCTGGTCATCGGTGAGGCCCTCGGTCTGGGCAAGGCGGGGCATGACGTTCCTCTTCTCTCAGGCTGCGGGCGGGGTGAAGGTCTGGGTGCGGGCCATGCCGGCGGCTCGGCCCTTGGCGGAGATGACCAGCGCCATCTTGCGGGAGGCCTCGTCGATCATCTCGTCGCCGAGCATCACCGCGCCCTTGGCTCCGCCGGCCGCTGACGTGTAGTAGTCGTACGCGTCGAGGATCATCTCGGCGTGGTCGTAGTCGTCCTGGCGGGGCGAGAACACCTCGTTGGCCGCTGCGACCTGGTCCGGGTGCAGCACCCACTTGCCGTCGAACCCGAGTGCCGCCGAGCGCCCGGCCACGCGACGGTAGCCCTCGAGGTCCTTGATCCCCAGGTACGGGCCGTCGATCGCCTGCTTGTCGTACGCACGCGCCGCCATCAGGATCCGCATGAGGATGTAGTGGTAGGCGTCGCCGACGTCATAGCCGGGGGGCTGCTCGCCCACGACCAGCGACTTCATGTTGATCGACGCCATGAAGTCGGCCGGTCCGAAGATCAGCGTCTCCACGCGCGGGGACGCCTGGGCGATCGCGTCGATGTTGATCAGGCCCAGTGCGTTCTCAATCTGAGCCTCGATGCCGATCCGGCCGACCTCCAGTCCGTTCGACCGCTCCAGCTGCGTCAGCAGCAGGTCGAGGGCCACCACCTGCTCCGCGGTCTGCACCTTCGGCAGCATGATGCAGTCCAGGTTCGCCCCCGCTCCCTCGACCACCTCGATCACGTCGGCGTACGTCCACTGCGTCGTCCAGTCGTTGACCCGCACCGAGCGCACCTTGCCCTCGTAGCCGCCCTCGTTCAGCGCGGCCACGATGTTCTTCCTCGCCTCCGGCTTCGCGATCGGCGCGACCGCGTCCTCGATGTCCATGAACACCTGATCGGCCGCCAGGCCCCGGGCCTTGTCCAGCATCTTCGGGCTGCTGCCCGGAACCGCCAGATTCGACCGACGCGAACGCAACTGCTGCGACATGCATGACTCCTGTTCTCGGATGTGCGGGACGGGTCAGACGGGCTCGAGGTCCTTGCTCTCGCGGATCACTCCGAGGACCCGGGTCATCACCGTGGTGAGGTCGTAGTCCTTGGGAGTGAAGACGGCGGAGATGCCTGCATCGGTCAGTGCGCGGGCATCCTGATCGGGGATGATCCCACCGAGGATGACCGGGACGTCCTGCAGGCCCGCGGCACGCAGGCCGTCGAGCACCTGGGGCACCACCTGCAGGTGCGAGCCCGACAGGATTGACAGGCCGATGCAGTCGACGTCCTCCTGCGCTGCGGCCGCGACGATCTCCTCCGGGGTGAGGCGGATTCCCTGGTAGACGACCTCGAAGCCGGCATCGCGCGCGGCGACGGCCACCTGCTCGGCCCCGTTGGAGTGCCCGTCGAGCCCCGGCTTCGCCACGAGGATGCGCAGGTGGTGACCGACCTCGTCGCCCGTGCTCGCCACGGCCGCCCGCAGGTCGGCGAGGCCCGCCCGGTCTCCCGAACCCACCGAGCCGGTGACCCCGGTGGGCGCCCGGAACTCCCCGAACACCTGCCGCAGGGTCTCGGACCATTCGCCGGTCGTGACGCCGGCTCGCGCGCACTCGAGCGTGGCCTCCATGAGGTTGGCACCAGACGAGGCATCGGCGCTGAGCCGCGTCAGGGCGGCATCGACGGCGGCCGCATCGCGCTGCGCGCGCCACGCCTCCAGCGACTCGATGGCCCGCTGCTCAACGGCGGGGTCGACCCGCAGGATCGCCGCGTCGAGGTTGGCGGTCAACGGGCTCGGCTCGGTCGTCGTGTACTGGTTGACGCCGACGACCACATCCTCGCCCGACTCGACGCGGCGCCGCCGTTCGGCGTGCGAGGTCACGAGGGCGCCCTTGAGGTAGCCCGACTCCACGGCCACCACGGCTCCCCCGAGCTCCTCGATGCGTGCCATCTCCGCACGCGCCGCATCCGCGATCTCCGCGACCTTGGCGGTGATCACATGCGAGCCGTCGAAGATGTCGTCGTACTCGAGGAGGTCGGTCTCCAGCGCGAGCACCTGCTGCATGCGCAGGCTCCACTGCTGGTCCCACGGCCGCGGCAGGCCGAGCGCCTCGTTCCAGGCGGGGAGCTGCACGGCCCGAGCACGTGCGTTCTTCGACAGGGTGACGCCCAGCATCTCCAGCACGATGCGCTGCACGTTGTTCTCGGGCTGCGCCTCGGTGAGGCCGAGCGAGTTGACCTGCACGCCGTAGCGGAAGCGACGGGCCTTCTCGTCCGTGACGCCGTAGCGCTCGCGGCAGATCTCGTCCCACAGCTCCACGAAGGCGCGCATCTTGCACATCTCCTCGACGAACCGCACCCCGGCGTTCACGAAGAACGAGATGCGTGCCACCACGTCGGGGATCCGCTCCGGCGCGACCTGCCCCGAATCGCGGACCGAGTCGAGCACGGCGACCGCCGTCGACAGGGCGAAGGCGACCTCCTGGACGGTCGTGGCCCCCGCCTCCTGCAGGTGGTACGAGCAGATGTTGATGGGGTTCCACTTGGGGGTGTTCTCGACGCTCCACGCGATCATGTCGGTGATCAGGCGCATGGACGGCTCGGGCGGGAAGGCGTACGTGCCCCGCGAGAGGTACTCCTTGATGATGTCGTTCTGCGTCGTGCCGGCCAGCTCGCTGCGAGGCACCCCCTGCTCGTCGGCGACGGTCACGTACAGCGCGAGGAGCCACATGGCGGTCGCGTTGATCGTCATCGACGTGTTCATGCGATCGAGCGGGATCCCATCGAGAAGGGCGCGCATGTCGCCGAGGTCCACCACGGGGACGCCGACCTTGCCGACCTCGCCCCGCGCCAGCTGGTCGTCGGGGTCATAGCCGGTCTGGGTGGGCAGGTCGAAGGCGATCGACAGCCCCGTCTGGCCCTTGGCCAGGTTCATCCGGTAGAGCTCGTTGGACTCGCGGGCCGACGAGTGACCGGCGTAGGTGCGCATCACCCACGGCTTGCTGCGGCTCATGGCGTCCACTCCCTCAAGGCGTCCCACCTCAGTCTGCCCGCTCGCCGATGCCGTTGGTCAGTCGGGAGGCTCTCGGACCGGCCGTCAGCGAACGACGCCGCAGCATCTTTGCCTGTCCAACTATATGGTGTCCACATAGTCGCGCGAGCCGGCCCGGCGCCCGTTGCAGAGCCAGCCGGACTCGTGTTGGGTCGTCGATGGGAGCAACCGGCATGGAGCAGGCTTACGAAACACTGCGCTACGAGGTCGAGGACGGCATCCTCACGCTGAGCCTGCACCGTCCTGACCAGTTGAATGCCTTCACGGTCACCATGGCGAACGAGCTGGTCGCCGCCTTCGATCGGGCCAGCGCGGACAGCGACGTGGCCGCCATCGTGGTGACCGGCAGCGGGCGGGCCTTCTGCGCGGGGATGGACCTGTCGTCGGAAGGCAACGTCTTCGGCCTCGACGAGTCGCAGCGACCCACGATGGATGACCTGGTCCATCGGCTCGATGAGCCCGCCATCCTCGACGGCGTGCGGGACACCGGCGGGCGCGTGACACTCGCCGTCTACCGATGCACCAAGCCCGTCATCGCAGCGATCAACGGCCCGGCTGTCGGCATCGGCGCCACCATGACGCTGCCGATGGACGTGCGCATCGCCTCCGAGAACGCGCGCATCGGCTTCGTCTTCGGACGGCTCGGCATCGTCCCCGAGGCCTGCTCCACGTGGTTCCTGCCGCGCATCGTAGGGATCAGCCGAGCCCTCGAAATGGCGTACTCCGCGGAGATCCTCGATGCTCAGCAGGCCCTGGCGGCCGGCCTCGTCCGCGAGGTCGTCGCGCCGGACGACCTGCTCCCGACGGCGTACGCACTCGCCCACCGCTTCGTCGACGGCCGGTCACCGGTGGCCACGGCGCTCATGCGCCAGATGCTCTACCGCAACAGCGCCCAGCCCGACCCGCTCGCCGCACACCAGGTCGAGTCACTCGCCATGTTCTACTCGAGCATCGGTGACGGAAAGGAGGGCGTCGCTGCCTTCCTCGGCAAGCGCCCCGCCGACTTCACCGGAACTGTGCCGGAGGACCTGCCGCCCTTCTACCCCTGGTAGGGCGCCCGCCCTGATGGGATCGCGGCCACAGGTCGG
>CALGTB010000029.1 GCA_937902285.1 uncultured Actinomycetes bacterium
TGCCCGGCCTTGTACGTGGGGAGGTCGTCGATGTCAGGTCGCAGGCGCGGCAGCGTCACGAACGCGAGCCTATGCGAACGGAAATCCGAATAGCCTGCGCGGTGTGACCCTGCGGATCCGTGCGCTCCTCGCCTCGGGCATCGCGCTCGTGGCGCTGCTGGTCATGGGCGCGGTCGTGTTCGCGCAGTTCACCCTGACCGCGGCGGGAGGCCACGCGATCCAGGACGCGCTGTCGCCGGCGACCGACGCCACGGCCAGCCTGAGCCTGGCGCAGGCGGACGCCAGCGGCTCGCTGTCCGACTACATCATGCTCGAGCGACCCCGGTCCCTCGCCGGGTACCGCGACTCCATCGCGCAGGCCACCTCGCTCCTCGACCAGCTCGATGCCGCGATCCCCGACGACGAGATCGCGCTGACGTCGCTGGTCGCCGCCGCGCGGGTCAGCCAGGACGCCTGGGTGGCCACCGACGCCGAGCCCTCCATCGCCGCGATGGTGGCGGGGCAGCGGGCCAAGGCCGTGCGCATCACCAACGCCAAGGCGGCCTGGACGGCATACGACGCCATGACGGCCGCGTCCACCGACCTCGCGAAGGCCGTCAACCGGGCCCGCAACGAGGCCGCCGATGCCGTGCGCGGCTTCACCGCCTTCCTCGGCCTCACGCTGCTCGTCGTGGGCGTGCTCGTGCTGCTGGGGCTGCTGGCCTTCGTGCTCGGCGTGCAGCAGTGGGTCCTCACCCCGCTGCGGCTGCTGCGCGGGGACCTGCAGAAGGCGGCGCGCGAGGCTGGCCACCAGTCCCCCATCCGCCCGGTGGGCCCGCCCGAGCTCCGCGACGTGTCCGGCGACGCCGAGCTGCTGCGCCGCGGGCTGGTCAGTGAGATCGACGAGGCGCGCGCCGCCCGCGAGGGCCTGGCCCAGGACGCCCCCCTCGTCGCGGCGATGGCCGCCGAGCTGACGGCCCCGGCCGTCGTCGTGGCGGGGGTGAACGTCGCGGGCGTGAGCACGTCGGCCGAGGGCGTCATGGCAGGCGACTGGTGGGACCAGGTCGCCCGGCCCGACGGCACGCTGGCGATCGTCGTGGCCGACGTGAGCGGACACGGGCCCGAGGCCAGCGTCACGGCCGTGCGGGTGCGCTCCGTCCTGCGCGCCGGACTGGAGAGCGGACTGCCGCTGGAGACGGTCGTCGAGATGGGTGCGGCCTCGTGCGCGGACGACACCCACTTCGTGACCGGCATCCTGCTCGTCGTCGACCCCGTCGGCGGGACGGTGTCGTGGCTCAACGCCGGTCACCACCCCGCCATCCTCGTCACGGAGGACAAGGAGGCCTCGCTCTGCGAGCCGACCGGGCCGCTGATCTCGTCGCTCGGCGGCGCCTGGACGGTGCGCTCGCGCTACTTCCGCCCCGGGGACGTCCTGGTCGCCTTCACGGACGGGCTCGTGGAGTCGCGCAACGCCGATGGCGACGAGCTCGAGTCGTCGATGGTGTCCCAGTTCATCCGGGGTCTGGACCTCTGGGTCCGGCAGGACCCCGACGAGCTCATCGCCCGGCTGCTGGGGCAGGTGCGCCACCGGGCCGCCGACTGGCGGCGCGACGACGTCACCCTCGTGGCCGCGGCACGGCCGCTCTAGCCGCCAGTACCGGCCCGCCGGCCCCGGACCGGCCTGCTCGGGGTCACCCGGGCGCCATGGCACCATGGGGGCATGCGCCTCCCACGCCCCGCTGCCCTCAGTCTCGTCGCTGTCGCCGTCGCCGCCCTCGCAGGCTCGGTGATCGCCAGCTCACCGGCCCAGGCGGCTCGGGTCCCCATGCAGGACCTCACCGGCACCACGATCCAGCCCACGCTGTTCGGGATGCACGTGTTCAACCTGCAGAACGGGGTCTTCCCGACGATCCCGGTCGGCTCCGTGCGCCTGTGGGACACCGAGACCACCTGGTCATCCGTGGAGACGGCGCAGGACCAGTTCAGCTGGACCAAGCTCGACGGCGCCGTGGCCACGGCCAACGCGAACGGGGTCAAGGACATCCTCATGGTGCTGGCGGGAACCCCCTCCTGGGCCACCGACGACCCGGCCGCCGGAGGCCTGGCCGGCGTGCTGCCCGGTGCGGCCGGGATGCCTAAGGACTTCGCCGACTGGGACGACTGGGTGCGGCAGGTCGTCACCCGCTACAAGGGACGGATCACGGCCTACCAGCCGTGGAACGAGGCCAACCTGACCACGTTCTCCACCGGCACGCCCGCCGAGATGGCCGAGCTCACCAAGCGCGCCTACGACATCATCAAGAGTGTCGATCCCGCCGCCACCGTGGTCGCCCCCAGCACCGGCACCCGTCTGGGTGGGCCCTTCAAGAAGTTCTACCCGGCCTACCTGAAGGAGCTGGGTGCGCGCGGGTGGCCCGTCGACGTATGGGCAGCGCACACGTACCCCGCCTCGCTCGGCACCCCGGTCGAGCGGGCCGTGCTCGCGCGGCTGTGGATCGACACGCTCAAGGCGGCCGGCGCTCCCGACAAGCCGCTGTGGGACACCGAGAACAACTTCGGCCTCGCCGGTCCCGGCCCCACGAACCCCGACCAGGACATCGTGGGCACGAAGGCCGCGGACTGGGCCGCCCGCACGTACCTGGATGCCATCCGACTGGGGATCAGCCGCGTGTACTGGTACTCGTGGGGTCCCGAGCTCGACCTGGTCGGGATCCAGATGAACACCGGCAGCCCCGCGGCGGTGGCCCTGACCACTCTCCAGGACTGGATCGTGGGCGCGACCTACAACGGCTGCACAGGTGCCGTGAAGGTGACCTGCACGTTCACCAAGGGCGGGAAGAAGAGCACCATCGTGTGGACCGAACGAGGCGCCGCACCCTTCAAGACGAAGGGTTTCACGAAGATCTGCGCGCTCGACGGCACGTGCAAGCCCGTCACCGGCAAGAAGATCCGGGTATCGAGCCCGGTTCAGCTCACGCGGTAGCCAACCCGTAGCGACGTCCTCGGGGTACTAGGCGCGCTCCTCGGCGATGCTGTTGCCGCCGTCGACGACGATGCACTGCCCGGTGACGTACGACGCGCCCGGCGAGCAGAGCCACGCGATGGCTGACGCGACCTCGTCTGGGCTCGCACTGCGTCCCATCGGGGTCCGCAGTCCCTGCGCGTGCTCGTGCGCGGTCTGCGAGCCCGTGGCGATCCAGCCCGGGGCGACGGCGTTGGCCGTGACGCCCCGGCCGCCGAAGTCCACCGCGATCGACCGGGTGAGCCCGACGAGGGCAGCCTTGGCGGCCGCGTAGGCGGGCTCGTCGGCCATCGCCATGACCGGGCCCGTCACGCTGGTGACGCACACGATCCGGCCCTGCCCGCCCGTCACGAGATGCGGAAGCGCGGCCCGCGAGACGAAGAACGCCGGGTCGAGGTTGCGGCTCAGGCCCGCCCGCCAGGTCTCGGGGGCCATGGTCAGGAGGGCACCGGACTGCGCCGGCGACCCGACACTGGTCATGCCCGCGTTGTTGACCACGACGTCGAGCCGGCCATGGCGGCCGGTCACCTCGGAGACCAGTCGCGCGCACTGCTCCTCGTCGGTCAGGTCGGCCACGTGCCCGGACGCCACCGCACCCCGCTCCTGCAGCTGAGACACCCGCTCGGCGATGCGGTCGGTGGTCGACGCCACGGCGACCGTCGCACCCAACTGGGCGAGCAGGTCGGCCGTCGCGAACCCGATGCCCGTCGGCGAGCCGGCTCCGGTGACCAGTGCCACACGGCCGCCGAGATCGAAGGACGGCGGGAGTGCCCGGACCGGGCTCACGTCGCCATGAGGAGGCCGACGGCCTCGTCGAACAGTGCGGTGTGGAGGTCGACGTCGGCCGCCGTCGTGTCGGGGCACATGAGCGCCATGTTGTGGAAGGGCGTCATGAGCACCCCGCGATTCGACATGAACAGGTGGAGGTACTCCTCGAGGTCGTCGTCGTGCGCGGCCGCGGACTCCGTGCCGGTGCGGGCCGCGGGCGAGCAGAAGCGGTACTCGGCGCGGGCGCCGAGCTGCGCCACCGACCACGGCGCCTCGTGCCGTGCGAGCACCTCCTCGACCCCTTCACGGAAGCGGCTCCCCAGGGCCGTCATGTGAGCGAACGCCTCCTCGGTGAGCACGTAGCCCAGCGTCGCCCGCATGGCCGCGGTCGACATGACGTTGCCGGCCAGGGTCCCGCCGACGCCGCCGACGTCGACGAGGTCGGCCTCCGAGTGCGCCCGGACCGCCGCGGCCACCGCGTCGCTGAGCCCGTACGCCCCGCACGGGATGCCGCCGCCGATGCTCTTCCCGATGACGAAGATGTCCGGCTCAAGGCCCCATGCCGCCGTGCAGCCGCCGGGCCCCTCGGAGATCGTGTGCGTCTCGTCGATGAGGAGGAGCGTCCCGTGACGCGTGCACGCCTCGCGGACCGCCTCGAGGAACCCCGGCTCGGGCAGGACGATGCCGATGTTGGTGAGCGCCGGCTCCATGATGAGCACCGCCACGTCGCCGTGCGCGAGCCCGCGCTCCACCGAGGCGATGTCGTTGAACTCGGCCACCCGGGTCGTCTGGCTCACGGGCACCGCAGGCCCCACGTTGCCGCCCCGGGGGGCGGTGCCGCCGTCGGCGCCGGTGATGACGAACGTCTCGTCGACCGACCCGTGGTAGCAGTACGAGAACGCCATGACCATCGGCCGCCCGGTGACCATGCGCGCGATCCGGAGCGCCCAGCGATTCGCGTCGGTGGCGCTCAGGCTGAACGACCACTGCCCCAGACCGAAGCGTCGCGTGAGCTCGGCGGCGACCCACTCGGCATCGAGGCTGGGCATCATCGCGGTGATGCCGCCGGCGATCTCGATGCGCTCCATGACGGCCGCGACCGTGGCCGGAGGCGAGTGCCCAGCCATCGCCGCCGTGTCACCGAGGGCGAAGTCGACGTACTCGTGCCCGTCAAGATCGACGACCCTGTTGCCCAGCGCCCCGGCGAGGTAGAGGGGATAGCCGCCCGACCACTTGTTCATCCAGGTCATGGGAACACCGCCGAGCAGGTGGTTCGCCTGCTCGAAGGCGGCGCGCGAGGCGGGGGTGCGCGCACGATGCGTGGCACGCTCGACGGCGAGCAGCGCGCCCAGACGCCCGCGGTCGATCGCTGCCACAGCCTTCACCCCCGATGCGGACACTACGGAACAGCGCTGACGATAGTCAGGCGAACCGATGCACGGAATGCGCGGATGGTCCGCCCCTACTGCGCGCCCCACGGTCATGGCAGGGTTGCCCTGTGTCCGCGCAGCCCCCACCCGTCGGTGATCCGCATGACATCCAGTTCCGTGTCGGCCCGCTGGTCCTCGACCCGCACGTCCTCATCTACTCGACCCTCATGCTGCTCACGGCCTACGCCCTCTTCGACGAGGGCACCGAACTGCTCGTCGAGGGAGCCTGGGCCGGCCTCATCGGCATCACCATCGCCCCCCTCTTCGCCCTGAGCATGGCCCACGCGTTCTCGGACGCCCTCGACACGCAGATCCGCACCGGCCACCGGCTCACCGGAGCCGAGCGGCGCAAGATCGCGGCCGACAACCTGCAGTACATGTACATCGGCGTGCCCCCGATCCTCCTCCTCGGCATCCTCACGCCGCTCGAGTGGGACGCCAACGATGCCGTCGGCCTCATCGTGGTGCTGGGCCTGCTCAGCCTCGCGTTCTGGGGGGCCTTCGCCGCCTACCGCGCCGGACTCAGCTGGGTGCGGCAGCTGACCTTCGCGCTCGGCTACGGATTCATGGGCCTGCTCGTCCTGCTCGTCGAGCTGGCCATCACCCACTGACGGCGCGTCACCGCCAGGCGGCGACCCCGTCCTCGCCGGGTCGTTCGAGCAGTCCCGATGCGACCCCGCCCAGGAAGGCCGCGCCCAGCGCCCCCGGCTCCTGCAGGTCGCTGGACTCGTAGTCGCCGAGCTGCCGCCTCTTCGCGTCGGCGACCATGGGGTTGCGGGTCCAGCCGCCCGCGAGGACGGACGCCACATGCGGCTCGACGATGGAGGCCATCTGGTCGAGCGCGACGCCCGCCAGCGCGGTGAGATCCTCGACCGCCGCGCGCCACACGAGGGCCGGGCTCGTCCCGTCGGTGATGCCCGCGATGGTCAGGCTGTCGTTCCCGACGTCCACCAGCCGGGGGCCGTCGGCGTCGCGCACGGCGAGGAGGGCCTCGTCGCCCAGCCGCCGCCGCGCGTCGCGGTCGTTCGCCCCCAGCATGGCAGCGACGCGCTCGAGCGACAGGCCGGTGAGGCGACCGGCGAGCATGATCTGGTGGTCGGGGAGCACCGACCAGTCGACGTCGATGTCGCGGTCGGTCAGCCACTCGATCTGGTCCGGCCCGAGCGGCTCGGCGATGGTGCGGATGAGGGCCTCGGCAGTCCCCATCGAGTCGAAGAGCGCACCGTCGCGCGCCGCGCCGGAGATGAGGACCGCGGCCTGGTGATCGAGTCCGGCCACGGTGAGCACGGCGCCGCGCAGGACCGCGGGGATGTCACCCGACGCCGAACCGGCGGGGTCCCCCGCCCACACGCCCTGGCGGGGCAGCAGATCCCCGACGATCTGCGCGGCCACCGGCCACGGTGCCCGTGAGGCGAGGTCCATGAGCCCCGTCCGCGAGCTGAGCGACGCCTCGGCGACCTCCTCGCCTCCCAGCGACCGCACCACCCACTCGGCGACGCACAGGTGCCGGACCGCCGACGCCGCCGACGGGACGTTGTGCTGCAGCCAGGCGATCTTCGCGATGGAGGGCTTGGAGTTGAGCCGCCGCCCCGTCGCGCGCTGGAAGTCGCGCGGGCTGACCACCTCCTTGATCGCGCCGGCGAGTCCGCGCGGGTCGAACCACGCGAGCGCCGGGGCGACCGGCTGTCCGGACCCGTCGAGGAGCGCCCCGGTCTCGGCGATGCCCGTGACGCCGATCGCCCGCACGGCAACGGCTCCAGACCCCTCGACCGCCTCGACCGCCTCGGCGCACACGCCGATCGCCGCATCGGCGAGGGCCCGGGGGTCGATGTCCGAGTGCGGCCCGCGGTGCCGCCAGGGCGTCGGACGCGTCGAGGCGCCGAGGACGCGCCCCTCGGGCGACACCGCCAGCGCCTTGATCGAGGTCGTTCCCACATCGACGCCCACGAGGACCTCGCCGGACACCAGGCCTCCCGGTTCTCGCGCAGCGCCGACATGGCCTCGGTGCTGTCGTCCGGCTACGTTACTGACGACAAGCGTGGCCTGACGGCCTCTTCGCCAACGACCCGGGAGCGTCACATGTCCGACCTCGACTACCGGATGCGCCGGCTGTTCAACGCCGAGTCCGGTCGGTGCCTCGACATCGCCGTCGACCACGGCTTCTTCGGCGAGGGCAGCTTCCTGGCCGGCATCGAGGACCTGAGGTCCGCTGTCGCGACCCTTGCCGCGGCGAGGCCCGACGCGATCCAGCTCACCGTCGGGCAGGCGCGCCTGCTGCAGGGGCAGGGCGGACGCGAGCGACCCGCGCTCGTGCTGCGCACCGACGTCGCGAACGTCTACGGTGCTCCGCTACCCGACCACATGTTCGACCTGACCATCCCCGAGCCGGCCCTCGCCGGAGTCCGGCTCGACGCCGCCTGCGTCGTCGTGAATCTCTTCGACCTGCCCGGCCGGCCGCACGTGCGCGAGGCGTGCATCCGGGCCGTCCTGGCCGCCAAGCGCGACTGCGAGCGCTACAACATGCCGCTCATGGTCGAGCCCCTGGTGATGAAGGACGCCCCGAACGGCGGCTACCAGGTCAACGGCGACATCGACCGGATCGTGCCCCTCGTCCGTCAGGCCGTCGAGATGGGTGCCGACATCATCAAGGCCGACCCGACCGACGATCCGAGCCAGTACCACGAGGTCGTGCGCATCGCGACGGGCATCCCGGTGCTCGTCCGCGGCGGCGGGCGGGTCGCCGACGACGAGCTGCTGCGTCGCACCCAGGCGGTGCTCGAGCAGGGAGCAGCCGGGATCGTCTACGGCCGCAACATCATCCAGCACGAGAACCCCGCCGGGATGACACGTGCGCTCATGGCCATGCTGCATGAGGGTGCCGACGCGGCGACGGCCGAGGCGATCCTCACGGGCACCGCATGACCGTCCCACGCCCGGTGCGCATCGGGGTCGTGGGCGGCGGGCTCATGGGCCGCGAGCTGGCCATGGTCTGCGGACGATGGCAGCACCTCGTCGACCACCCCGCCTCGCCGCGCGTCGTCGCGGTGGCCGACCCGCAGCCCGCAGCGCGTGACTGGTTCCGGGCCATCCCCACCGTCGAGACGTTCGCGGAGGACTGGCGTGAGCTCGTCGACCGCGACGACATCGACGTGCTCTACCTCGCCGTGCCGCACGACCTGCACGAGGACCTCTACGTCGCTGCGGCGCGGGCCGGTCGCGACTTCCTGGGAGAGAAGCCCTTCGGCATCGACCTGGCAGCCGCGGAGCGCATCACGGCAGCGGTGGAGGCCTCCGGGGCGTTCGTCCGGGTGTCGAGCGAGATGCCCTTCTTCCCCGGTGCCCAGCGGGCCATCGCGTATGCCGCCTCGGGTGCGCTCGGTGAGATCCTCGACGTGCGGTCGCAGTTCGCCCACTCGTCCGACATCGACCGGGGCAAGCCGATCAACTGGAAGCGTCGCGCGGCCACGTGCGGTGAGATCGGCGTGATGGGCGACCTGGGCATGCACGTGGCGCATGCGCCCCTGCGCCTGGGCTACCGGCCCGCCACGGTCTACGCCATGCTCGACAACGTGGTCACGCAGCGACCCGGGCCCAACGGCGACATGGAGCCGTGCGACACGTGGGACAACGCCCTGCTGGCCTGCCGGGTCCCTCCCGGTGCGGGCACGGGGGAACGCCCCTTCTCGATGCTGTGGGAGACCCGTCGCATCGCGCCCGGCCAGATGAACTCGTGGTCCTTCGAGGCCCTCGGCATGGACGGGGGCGTGCGCTTCAGCACGCGCAGCCCCGCGGTCGTGCAGCGCTTCGCCCGGCGCGACGGGGAGCAGGTCTGGGAGGAGTTCCAGCCCGGCAACGTCTCCGCCTGGCCCATGGTGTCGGGAGGGATCTTCGAGTTCGGGTTCGCCGACGCGCTGCTGCAGATGTGGGCGTCGTACCTCGCCGAGCGCGAGGGCGAGCTCGGCGCCCGCTTCGGCACCGCCACGCCGGGCGAGGCCCTCGAGGCGCATCGCGTGTTCGCCGCAGCCCTCGCCTCCCATGCGAGCGGCCGCGCCGAGCACTGCTGAGCGCCCTACGCTCCCGTCATGGCGATCATGAGGTGCGACTTCCTCTCCGACGTGCTCGGGCTCTCGACGTCGATGACGGTCATCCTGCCGCAGGCCCCTGCCGACGATCCGCCGCCCGTGCTGTACCTGCTGCACGGCCTGAGCGACGACGACACGATGTGGTCGCGGCGAACGTCGATCGAGCAGTACGCGACCGAGCGCGGGCTGGCGGTCGTCATGCCCCAGGTGCATCGCAGCTTCTACGCGGACGAGGACCAGGGACTGCCGTTCTGGACCTTCCTCACGGATGAGCTGCCGCGCACGGTCCACCGCTTCTTCCGGCTCTCTCAGCGACGCGAGGACACCTTCGTCGCGGGCCTCTCGATGGGCGGCTACGGAGCACTGAAGTGGGCCCTCCGCGAGCCGTGGCGATTCGCCGCCGCTGCGAGCCTGTCGGGCGCGGTGAGCATCTCGACGGCCCATCCCGACGACCCCGACTTCGCGCGCCTGCTGGCCCGGGTGTTCGGCGCCGCGGGGATCAGCGGCACCGACAACGACGTGGTGCACCTCCTGTCGACAGCCGATCCGGCGGCACTGCCCCGGCTCTACGTCGCGTGCGGCACCGAGGACTTCCTGTACGGCCAGAACCGGCACCTGCTCGAGGCGGCCGAACGTGCCGGCATCCCCCTGACGACCAGCATCGGGCCGGGCGACCACGACTGGGCCTACTGGGACTCCCGGATCCGTGACGTCGTCGACTGGCTGCCGCTAGCGCACGCGTCCTGAGTCGCGCGACTCCGCGAGCACCACGCGCCCGCCACCGAGGCGCTTGCCCGTGTAGAGCGCCTCATCCAGGCTGTCCATCGGGATCCCCCGCGACCGCACGATCGCGACGCCGACGCTCGCGGTCAGGCGCAGGCCCGACCAGGGATCCGCAGGCCGGGACGAGGCGATCTGCTCGACGATCCGCTCGCCCACGAGCACGGCCTCGTCGGCGCCCAGCCCCGGCAGGACGACGAGGAACTCGTCGCCCCCGAGCCGCACCACGACGTCCTGCGGTCGCGTGGTTTCGCGCAGCACGTCCGACACGAGGAGCAGCGCGGCGTCGCCCGCCTCGTGCCCATGGTCGTCGTTGATGGCCTTGAGCCCGTCTAGGTCGATGAGAAGGGAGGCGAGCCCGAGGGGCAGGTGGCTGGCCGGCGAGTCCATGTAGCGCTTGAGGAAGCGGCGGTTGTTGAGGCCGGTGAGGGGATCGGTCTCGGACAGGGTCCGCTCGCGACCCAGTTGGGCGCGCAGTCGGGCGGAGCGATGGGAGGCCGCGTCGATACTCGACACGAGGAGCTCGGTCACGGCCGCCAGCCGGCGCTCGGTCAGGCTCGGCGTCGTGGCGATGGACGCCTCCAGGGCCGCATCCGCGCGCGCGCGCATGCTCGCATCCACCCGGTCGCCCAGGCTGTCGAGGATGCGCGTGGCCTCGCGTCCGGCGACGCCGGGGCTGAACGACCACCGCGCGGTGAACAGCCGGGCGGCCTCGAGAGTGGTCTCCCCCTCGACGAGATCCTGCGCATCCTCGGCGACGAGCGCGATGCCCAGTGCGCCGTCGATGACGACAAGGGCCCACTGGGAGGCGAGCGGCTCGGCCAGGTCGAGGGAGACGGCCGTCACCCCCGCCGGGACGTCGGCCACGGCACCGGCGAAGGCCACGATGCAGACGGCTCCGTCTGCGGCGATGCGGGCGTAGCGCTCACGCTCGGCTTCGAAGTACTCCGGGCGCTGGAACAGGCCGATGAGCAGCGCCGTGCCCTGCGCATCGCCGGGCCGGCCGACCTCCAGGGACCGCTCCATCGCGTGGCTGAGGGCCAGCAGGCTGCGCTTGGTCGACGCGAATGTCCGGCGCTCGGCGATGTCCATGGCTCTCCGTCCCGTCGGACTCGAGCCTACGACTGCTGCCCCCGCCCAGGGGAGGGGCGGGGGCAGCGGTCGGTCGGTCGGCTACTTGGTGGGCAGGAGCACGGCGTCGATGCCGTGCGCGACCTGCTTGTTGCCCTTGTTGATGTCGACCTGGGTGAGGATCACCTTCGGGTTCGGCAGGGCCTTGTTGTAGTCGCCGAGGATGATCGAGGGGGCGCTGGTGACCTTGACCTTGATGACCTTGCCGGGCAGGGCGGTCTTCAGCTTCGCGCCGTTCGCCTTGAGGGCGTCGCCCGACAGGATGGTCGCGCCCGGCACGACGTGGTACTGGAGCACCTGCTCCACCGTGTCGACCCCGAGGCCCGCGACGGCTGCGAACGCGGCCTTCTCGGTCTTGACCGTGTGGCCGGTGAGGGCGGACGCGAGGTTGATGAAGGCCTGGTCGTTCGGGATGAACGCGGTCACGGCCGTGGTGCCGTCGGCGAGCACCTTCACCGGGGAGTCCGGATTGGCCGCGAGCACCGTCTCGATCGCCTTGGTGAGGATGTCGTAGTCCGTGAAGTCCTTGTCGAACTTGGCCTGGCCGGCCTTCAGGACCGACGCGAGCGAGGTGGTGCCGTCGTCGGCGGCGGAGGCGGACGGGGCCAGCGCGAGCGCCCCGGCAGCGATGGCAACGGAAGCGCCGAGGGCGGCGACCCTCTTCGAAGTCGACGTGCGCATGGAATCTCCTTGAGTGGTTGGGAACGATCCTTCTGGCACTACTTCGGAGTGAGCAGGCCGAACGGATGCAGGATCGCCCGGATTCGCCGGCCGGCGCCGACTTGCCAATCCGGTGCATCCGGATGCACCCTTCTGACCGAACTAGTGCATGTGACTTCACCCGAGGGAGGACTGATGACGCTTCCAGGCGTCCCCGGCCACCCATCGGAGGAGGATGTCGACACCGCTCCGGACGATGCCCGTCGCCTGGAGGATCAGCGGGTGGGCCTGCTGTTCGCGAGCGGCAGCGAGGAGGGCCTGGCGCTGGCCTACCAGCGCTGGTCGTCCTTGGTCTACTCCGTGGCCCTGCGCAGCACCGGCAACGAGGCCGACGCCTCGGACATCGCGCAGGCCGTGTTCGTCGCCGCGTGGCGTGGACGGGCCGGCTACGACCCTGCCAAGGGATCACTGCCCGGCTGGCTGATGTCGATCACCCGTCGGCGGGTCGCCGACCACTGGGAGGAGCGCACCCGGCACACCCGAAGGGTGGGCGCGGTCGCGGCCACCCAGATCGACGGCGACGACGCCCCCGCGGCCGACTCGGTCATCGACCGGGTGCTGCTGGCCGACGAGCTCGAGCGACTCGGCGAGCCGCAGCGGAGGATCATGGAGCTGGCGTTCTTCCAGGACCTCACGCACGGTCAGATCGCGGGGGTGCTCAACCTGCCGCTCGGCACGGTGAAGAGCCACATCAGGCGCTCGCTCGACAGGCTTCGGAAACGATTGGAGGTGGATGGTGTCGCACAGTGAGGACGAGGTCCTGTCGCTGCTCGCGCTGGGAGAGTCCGTGAACGCCGCGGACGAGGCGCACGCCGCGTCGTGCCCGCGCTGCCAGAGCCGCCTCGACCAGCTGTCGGCCGTCGTCGGCACGGCCCGCTCGGTCACGCCCGAGGACCATCCGGTCGCCGCACCGCCGGCCGTCTGGGCGGCCATCACGGCCGAGCTCGGGCTCGCCGAGAGCGGCGGCGGCGTGACGTCGATCGCCGATGCCCCCAGCCGGCGCCGATCGCGCACGTGGCTCGTGGCCGCTGCCGCCGCCATGGTGGGCATCATCGTCGGTGGCGGGACTGTCGCGGCCGTCCTCTCGGACCAGCCGTCCGAGAGCTTCGTCGCGAGCGCGGACCTGGGACCGATCGCCGACTCCGGCTTCACCGGCACCGCCGTGGTCCAGCGCAGCGCGGACGGCAACGTCCTCACCGTGAGCGTCCCCGGCCTGCCGCCGGTCGACGGCTACTACGAGGTGTGGATGGCCACCCCCGACACGACGACCATGGTGGCGCTCGGCGCGATCATCCCCGGCCATGAGGCCGTCTTCACCCTGCCGGCAGGCCTCGACCCCGATGCATTCCCCGTCGTCGATGTGTCGATCGAGCACTTCGATGGCGACACCGGGCACAGTGCCGAGAGCGTCGTACGCGGGCAGCTGCAGGCCTGACCGTCAGCCGGGGATGTCGCGTCGCTCGAAGCGCAGCACGCCCCACGCGGCCAGTACCAGGGAGACGACGACCAGGGCCACGACCGGCACGACGCTCATCTCCTCGACGGGCCACGCCGGCGTGAACCAGAACGGCGTGGTCCGCAGCGTCCAGTCCGGCAGGCCCAGGATGGGGCCCAGCTCGCCGATCGTCACGCAGTAGGCGAGGGCCAGCCACGCCAGCCACGTGAACCGGGGGACGGCGCCGATGACGGCGACCGTCCAGCCGGCGATCACCCACACGGCAGGGACCGCCAGCAGGGCGACGGCGACGTAGCGCGGGACGAGGGTGCGCAGGTCGTCGTTCGCCGCCCCGTTCGACAGCCCCACCCCGAGCCCGACCGCAGCCTGGATCACCACCACGCCGCCCGCCACGAGCAGGGCCCGCGAGGACAGCAGCGACCTGCGCGACGCCGGAACGCTGAGCAGCAGCTCGAGCCGGCCCGACTCCTCGTCGGCATGCGTGCGCAGCAGGGTCGAGACGGCGTAGGCCGCGCTTCCGAACGACAGCACGGCGATCATCACCAGCACGTAGGAGTCCGTGACGCCGGCGTCGCCCCCCAGCCGCTCGAGGAACTGCGAGAGCTGCGGATTGCTGCTCAGCAGGTCGCTGGCCGTCTTCGCTAGATAGCCGACGAACACGCCGAGCATGAGCATGGCCAGCACCCAGGTGACCAGCTGTCCCCGGTCGACGCGCCACGCGAGCGTCGTCACCGAGCGCAGCCAGGGGGCCGCCTGACGACGACCCGAGCGGGTGCCGATCAGGGCAGCGCCGACGTCGCGGCGCGTGCTCACGACCAGCCCGACGACGAGGAGCAGCGCCGCCACGGCGAAGAGCAGGGCCACCCACGTCCACGTCTCACCGGCGAAGGGGCGCGTGCGGCTGGCCCAGCCGAACGGCGTGGCCAGGGCGATCGCGTCGAGGTCGGAGTCCGCATTGCCCACGGCGTACGCCATGAACGATGCCGCCAGGACGAGGCTCGCCAGTCCGTTCGCGGCGCGCGAGGTGGAGACGGCCTGAGCGGCGAGGACGCCGACCGAGGCGAACACGAGCGCACCGCCCGCCACGCTGAGGCCGAAGGCGGCGGCGCCGCTGGGCGCCTCGCCGAGCAGCACCAGGGCGGCGGTGCTCGTCGCCCCGAACGCGAGGTCGATGACGTCGGCGGCTCCGAAGGCCGCCAGGGTCGGGCTCGCGCGACCCACCC
>CALGTB010000030.1 GCA_937902285.1 uncultured Actinomycetes bacterium
CCTCCTCGACCGGTGGCGCGGAGAGCGACACCCGGATCGTGTCGCCGATGCCGCGGCTGAGCAGGCCCCCGAAGGCGACCGCCGACTTGATGGTGCCCTGGAACGTCGGGCCGGCCTCGGTGACGCCGAGGTGGAGCGGGTAGTCGCACTGCTCGGCGAGCTGCATGTACGCCTGCATCATGACCACCGGGTCGTGGTGCTTCACGGAGATCTTGATGTCGCGGAAGCCGTGCTCCTCGAACAGCGACGCCTCCCACAGGGCGGACTCCACCAGCGCCTCGGGCGTGGCCTTCCCGTACTTCTGGAGCAGCCGGGGATCGAGCGAGCCCGCGTTCACCCCGATGCGGATGGGCGTGCCGGAGTCGTTCGCCGCCCGGGCGATCTCGGCCACCTTGTCGTCGAACTGCTTGATGTTGCCGGGGTTCACCCGCACCCCCGCGCAGCCCGCATCGATCGCCGCGAAGACGTACTTCGGCTGGAAGTGGATGTCGGCGATCACCGGGATGCCGCTCTTGCGGGCGATCTGCGGAAGGGCGTCGGCGTCGTCCTGGCTGGGCACGGCCACGCGCACCACCTGGCAGCCGGCGGCCGTGAGCTCGGCGATCTGCTGGAGCGTGCTGTTGACGTCGGACGTCAGGGTGGTGCACATCGACTGCACGCTCACCGGCGCATCGCCGCCGACGGCGACCGGGTGGGTCGGGTGGCGCAGGAGCAGCTGGCGGGACACGCGCCGGGGCGCTACGACCGGGGGCGGAGCCGACGGGATTCCGAGGTTGATCGTCACCCGACCATTATGGCCGCCCGGCCGCCTCTCGGCCTAGCGCCGCTATCCCAGCGAGATGGGCTTCACGAGGTCGGCCCAGATCACGATGACGCCCATGAGCAGGAGGGCGCCCGCGACCACGTACGCCACCGGGAGCAGGCGGGCCGTGTCGACGGGGCCGGGGTCGGGCCGTCCCCGCACCTGCGCGACCTTGCGGCGCAGGGCCTCGTACAGCGCGCTCGCGACGTGGCCGCCGTCGAGCGGCAGGATCGGCAGGAGGTTGAACAGGAACAGGAACAGGTTCAGCGAGGCCGCCAGGCCGAGGAACGTGGCCACCTTGGCGGTGATCGGCTGGTCGAGCGCCGCGATGTCACCGCCGAGCCTGCTCACGCCCACGACGCTGACGGGGCTGTCGACGCTGCGCTCCCCTCCCCCGATCAGGGTGTCGGTGACGAGGTCGTAGAGCTTGACGGGCAGCATGACGAGGGCCTGGACCGAGCGCACGGTGATGTCCCACATGTAGGCGGGCACGCTCGACCACGGCTGGGCCACCCACACGAACTCCGGTCCGAGCCCCACGTATCCGGCGGTCACGACCTCCTGCGTGGCATTGCCCTGGTCGTCGAGGACCGGGCGCTCCGCCGTCGCGATCGAGACCGTCAGGTCGAGGGTCTCGCCACCGCGATCGACGGTGAAGACGGCCTCGGCGCCGGCATTCGCGCGGATCCAGGCGGTGGTGTCGGACCAGTCCGTGGCCGGGGCACCGTCGATGGCGAGGATCGTGTCTCCGGGCAGGATGCCCGCCTCCACCGCCGGCGACGGCACCGTGCCGGTCGGGCACTCGCCGGACGGCAGGGGCTGGCTGTCGGCCAGGGCCGCCGCGGGCGTGCAGGCGGCGACGCTGCGCACCTGCATGCTGGGCTCCGGGATCCCGATGCCCACGAGAACGATGGCGAAGAGCACGAAGGCGAGAGCGAGGTTCATGAAGGGCCCGCCGAGCATGATGACCACCCGCTTGCGGACCGGCAGCCGGTAGAACGCCCGCGACTCGTCGCCGGGCTCGATCTCGAGCACCGACTGCTGGCGGGCGTCGTTGATCATGGCGGCGAAGCGGCCCGTCGACATCGACCGCGACGTGCCATCGGGGCCCGGCGGGAGCATGCCGATCATCCGGATGTAGCCGCCGAGGGGCACCGCCTTGACCCCGTAGCGGGTCTCCCCCTTCACCTTCGACCAGAGCGTGGGCCCGAACCCGATCATGTACTCGGTGACCTTGACCCCGAACCGCTTGGCCGGCAGCAGGTGACCGAGCTCGTGCAGGGCGATCGACGCGGCGATCAGCAGCGCGAAGAGGACGATGCCCACCAGTTCAAGCATGAGATCCCTCCCTCACGATGGCCTCGGCCCTGCGCCGCGCCCATCCGTCTGCACTAAGGACGTCCGGGAGGGTCGCCTTGTTCCCGTCGATCCACGCGGATCCCTCCGAGGCGGGGCCTGTAGCGGCCAGGTGCTCGCCGAGGACCCGCTCGACGGTGGGGACGATGGAGCGGAACGGCAGCGCGCCGTCGAGGAAGGCCGCCACGCACGCCTCGTCGGCCCCGTTGAAGACGGCCGTGGCCGTGCCGCCCGCCGTCCCCGCCGCGCGCGCCAGCCGGACGGCGGGGAAGGCCTCCTCGTCGAGCGGGAAGAACTCCCAGGCGGTCGCCTGCGTCCAGTCGCATCCCGGGGCAGCATCCGGGACCCGCTCGGGCCACGCCATGCCCAGGGCGATGGGGATCCTCATGTCGGGCGGGCTCGCCTGCGCGATCGTCGACCCGTCGACGAACTCCACCATCGAGTGGACGACCGACTGCGGGTGGACGACGACGTCGATCCTGTCGAAGGGGACATCGAAGAGCAGGTGCGCCTCGATCACCTCGAGCCCCTTGTTCATGAGGGTGGCCGAGTTCACGGTGACCAGCGGCCCCATGTCCCACGTGGGGTGCGCGAGGGCCTGCTCGACGGTCACGCCGGCGAGTGCCTCGACGTCCCACCCACGGAACGGGCCGCCACTCGCGGTCAGCACCAGCCTGCGCACCTCCGCGGCCGAGCCCGCCAGGAGGGCCTGGGCCAGGGCCGAGTGCTCGGAGTCGACGGGCACGATCTGGCCCGGGGCCGCCAGGGCCTTCACGAGGGGTCCTCCCACGATGAGGGACTCCTTGTTGGCCAGGGCGAGGATGCGCCCGGCACGGAGCGCCGCCAGGGTGGGCTGGAGGCCCGCAGCACCGGCGAGGCCGTTGAGCACGACGTCGCACTCCCAGCCGGCGACCTCGGTGCTGGCCTCGGGCCCGGCGATGATCTGCGGGATCGGGAATCGGCCCTCGGCATACCCGCGCCCCGCCGCCTCGGCGTACAGCGCCAGCTGGAGGTCGGCGACGCAGGTGGCCCGCGCGACGCCGATCACCTCGACGTCGAAGTCGAGCGCCTGACGGGCGATCAGTCGCGGGTCCGCGCCGCCCGCCGTGATGGCGACGACCCGGAACCGGTCCGGGTTGCGGCGGGCCAGGTCGAGGGCCTGCGTGCCGATCGACCCCGTGCTGCCGAGGACGACGACGCGGCGGGGGCCGCCCTGGTCAGTCCTCAGAGCCCGGCTCCTTGCCCGAGTCGGGGCCGAGGCCCGCGTGGGTCAGCATGCGCCGCAGGTCGGTGGTCTGCTCCATGCTGATGTCCTTGCCATGGGACCGGTCGAAGACCTCGGTCTCCGCTCCGATGGTCACGCGGAACCGGCCGTCGTGCTTCTCCTCCACCTCGCCCACCGCGCCGATCAGGCTGACCACGTCGACCCACCGGATGTTGTGGCTCGTCGGATGGGCGAACAGCGCCGAGAGCGTGTCGCGATGATGGTTGTTCAGGTGCAGGTCGGACATGTCCGTCTCCAGTCACTCGATGTCCCCAGCCTACGGGGTGGACTGGACGCAACCCCGTGGGCAGCCCGTAGGCTCCGATCACGACTCGATGGAGGAACGATGACCGCCACTGACGCCCGCACGAGCACTGCCGACGACGCCTCCGCGTCCGTCCCGCAGGAGCGCCGACTCGTCACCAGCATTCCCGGACCGCGCTCGGTGGCCCTCCAGGCCCGCAAGACCTCCGCGGTCTCCGCCGGCGTCGGCGTCATGCTCCCCGTCTACATCGTTCGGGCGGGCGGTGGCGTCCTCGTGGACGCCGACGGCAACTCGTTCATCGACATGGGCTCGGGCATCGCCGTCACCACGGTGGGCAATGCCAACCCCGAGGTCGTCGAGGGTGTTCAGCGGCAGGTGGCCGAGTTCACGCACACGTGCTTCATGGTCACCCCCTACAGCGGCTACGTCGAGGTCTGCGAGGCGCTGAACCGCCTCACCCCCGGCGACCATGAGAAGCGGTCGGCCCTGTTCAACTCGGGCGCCGAGGCGGTCGAGAACGCCGTCAAGATCGCCCGGGCCTACACCAAGCGCCAGGCGGTCGTCGTCGTCGAGCACGGGTACCACGGGCGCACCAACCTGACGATGGCGCTCACGGCCAAGAACATGCCCTACAAGCACTCCTTCGGGCCCTTCGCGCCCGAGGTGTACCGGGTGCCCACCTCGTACCCCTACCGCGACCGCGGGCTCAAGGGTCCCGAGATGGCCCGGATCGCCATCACGCGCATCGAGAAGGAGATCGGGGCCGCCAACGTGGCCGCCATCATCATCGAGCCCATCCAGGGCGAGGGCGGCTTCATCGTCCCCGGTGACGGCTACCTCGCCGCCATGTCGCAGTTCGCCACCGACAACGGCATCGTCTTCGTGGCCGACGAGATCCAGTCGGGCTTCTGCCGCACCGGCGACTGGTTCGCCAGCGAGTACGACGGCGTCGTTCCCGACCTGATCACGACCGCGAAGGGCATCGCCGGCGGGATGCCGCTGGCCGCCGTCACGGGTCGCGCCGAGATGATGGACGCCGTGCACGCGGGCGGCCTCGGCGGCACCTACGGGGGCAATCCGGTGGCCTGCGCGGCCGCACTCGGCTCCATCCGCTGGATGGAGGAGAACGACGCCAACGGCCTTGCCAAGGCCATCGAGGCGGTCATGGTCCCGCGCCTGCGCAGCATGGCCGAGCGCTACCCGGCCATCGGCGACGTCCGCGGCCGCGGCGCGATGATCGCCATCGAGCTGGTGAAGCCCGGGACCCTCGACCCCGATCCCGACCTTGCCGGCGCGCTCAACACGTGGTGCCACAACCACGGCGTGATCACGCTGACGACGGGCACCTACGGAAACGTGTTCCGGTTCCTGCCGCCGCTCACCATGCCCATGCACCTGCTCGAGGAGGCCCTCAGCATCCTCGAGCAGGGGTTCGAGACCCACGCCGGCTGAGCCTCGGGGCGCCGACGCCATGCGCGCTCCGTGGGGCACGGCGGGCGCCGTCGCGATCATGCTTGCCGCGACGACGGCCCTGACGCCGGCCGGACCCGTTGCCGCCACCCCCGCCGAGCCTCGCGGCTACTACTGGGAATGGGACGACGGGTCCCGGGCGACGTCGCGCACCTTCGCTCAGGCGCGCTACGGGGTCGCCGGCAACCTGCCGCGGCTGGTGGTGACCGCCGTGCCCGCGCTGCCGTCGGCGACCGTGGCCCTGGAGTTCTGGCGCGATGGCCAGTGGCGGACCGAGAGCCGGGTCCGCACCGGACCGTCGGGCGTGGCCGAGATCGCAGTCGACCCCTCGTGCGGCGACCGTTGGTGCGACGAGACGATCTCCTACCGCCTGAAGGCAGGCGGGCAGACCGCCCGCCTCACGGTCACCTACCTGGGCGGCTGAGGCTCCCGTCCCTCTGTCGGCAGCCCGTCAGGATGATCCCGGATAAGGCTTCAGGCGTCTCGCGTCGACGGCGCATCCCGCCCTACCGTGATGGCGACGGACTGGGGGACAGACGGCTATGAGGGCAGGCCCTGCGCGCGGAGCTGCGGCGATGATGCTCGCGGCCTCGGTGCTGGGGCTCGCGATGGCCGGCAGCTCGGCAGCGGCTCCCGCGCGAGGAGGATCGCCCACGGAGCACGCGGCGCTGCAGGAGTACTGCTGGCACTGGGAGGACACGAACGAGTTCTCGTCGCGGACCTTCACCCAGTCGTCCTACCCGAACGCCGCGAGCCTGCCCAGGCTCGTCGTCGAGCTGACGCCGGCGACCCCGAGCCGGATGGTCTACCTCGAGTTCTACCAGGGCGGGGTCTGGAGCGCCGAGAACATCATGCGCACCGACGCGTCGGGCAGGGCCGTGATCGGCATCGATCCGTACTGCGAGGACGACGAGTGGTGCGACGGCACCTACAAGTACCGGATCCGGATCGGCGGCCTCAAGGCCCCGCTCACGATCTCGTACTTCGAGCACTAGGCGCGACGCCCTCGTCCTTCGAGCACGGTCCGCCGGCTCAGCCCTCACGGATCCCGTACTCCTGGCCGTAGCCGTCGCGCATCAGGTCGAGGTAGGGCACCGCGTCGAAGGCCTCGGGACCCAGGACGCCGCTTCCCGACCACGCGCCGCTCGCCAGCAGCTCGAGGGCGATGACGGGGTTCATGGCCGTCTGCCACACCACCGCCTGAACGCCGTACTCGCGCATGGTCCACTCGTTGTCGGCGAGGTGGTAGAGGTACACCTCTCGCGGTCGTCCGTCCTTGCCCAGGCCGGTCACCCACGTGCCGGCGCACGTCGTCCCGCTCATCCGGTCTCCCAGGGTCGCGGGATCCGGGAGCGCGGCCGCGACGACGTCTCGTGGGCTGACCGGCACGCCGCGCACCATGACCGGCTCGGTGCGGTCGAGCCCCAGCCGGTGAAGGGTCTTGAGGACCTCGATGAAGTCGTCGCCCAGCCCGTACTTGAACGTCACGCGCTTGCACTCGATCCAGCGCGGGACGAGCAGCACCTCCTCGTGCTCGACGTTGACGCACTCGACCGGGCCGATCCCCCCGGGGAAGTCGAAGACCTCGGCACCCGAGAACGGAGGCGTCGTGAACCAGCCCCGATCCCGCTCCCACACGACGGGCGGATTGAGGCACTCCTCGATGGTGGTCCAGATCGAGAACGAGGGGGCGAAGTCGTAGCCCTCGACGATGAGGTTCGCTCCGTCCCTGATCCCGATCTCGTCGATCTCGCTGAACAGGTGGTCGGAGGCGTAGCGGGCGAACACGTCGGCCAGCCCGGGCTCGACACCCATCCCGCACAGGGCCAGCCCGCCGCGCTCGCGCCACTGGGCATCCTGGGCGAACTGCTCGTCGCCGAGCATGACTCCGACCTCGTCGAACGGCCGCACCGGGTGCGGGCGCGACAGGCTCATCGCCGTGTCGAGGTAGTCGGCGCCCGCGGCATGGGCGCCGTTGAAGACGGGCATGACGTAGCGGGGGTCGATCACGTTCAGCACGTGCGTGATCTCGTGCTCCCGGCACAGTTCGGCGACGGCCTCAGCGCTCGAGGCGTCGAGCTGGGCCGGCACGAATCGCGGATCGGACAGCCGGGCCACGACGTCGTCGGCACGGGCGAGGTCGTAGTCGGTCACCACCCACCGGTCGAAGAAGTCGCGTCGTGCGGCGATCAGCGCTGCCGACGTTCCCACTCCCCCGGCACCCACCATGAGCACGCGCATGACTACTCCCCCGGGATCCGGTCGGCGAGCAACGGCTGACGCGGATCCCAGTGCGTCCCGTCGCGCTCATCCTTGCGGCGCCGGGCGATCGCGGACAGCGCCTCCAGGACGACGCGATTCCCCAGCAGCACAGTGATGTCGGCGTGGTCGTAGGGCGGCGCCACCTCCACCACGTCCATGCCCACCACCGGCAGGTCGTAGCAGATGCGCCGCACGGCGTCGAGCAGCTCGCGGGCCGACAGGCCGCCCGGCTCGGGGGTGCCGGTCCCGGGGGCGTGGCCCGGATCGCAGACGTCGATGTCGACGCTCAGGAACACGCCGTCGCAGTCGTCGAGCGCCGTCGCGAAGGCCTCCGTCAGGCAGACGTTGAGGCCGCGCTCCACGATCTCCGTCATCTCGTAGCTGCGCATGCCCTGCTCGGACATCCACTCGAGGACGTCGGGCGGCGGCCAGTAGCCCCGCAGTCCGATCTGCAGGAACCGGTCGCCGCGCGCCGCGCCCGACTCGATCAGCCGGCGCATCGGCTGGCCATGGCCGATGAGCGAGCCGAACGAGATGTCGCCCGTGTCGGCGTGGGCGTCGAAGTGGATCACCGAGACGCGGCCCCACCCGCGCGCGCGCGCCACGCCCGTGACGTCGGGCCAGGTGATCGTGTGGTCGCCGCCGAGGATGAGCGGGATGGCCCCCGAGGCGGACACGCGCTCGACCGCCGCCTCGAGGCTGGCGCAGGCGGTGGCGGCGTCGCCGCTGAACATCTCCACGTCGCCGGCATCGAGAACCCTGATGTCCTTGAGCCCGTCGACCCGCATGGCCAGCGACGGTCGTGAGCCGTCGTGCTCCAGGTAGCAGGTCGACCGCATCGCCGAGGGCCCGAACCGGGCGCCGCTGCGGTAGGAGGTTCCCCCGTCGAAGGGAGCCCCGAGGATGACGACGTCGGCGTCGGCGAAGCTCGCCGGGTCATCGAGGTCGCACCGATCCACGCCGAGGAACGTCACATCCGGGCCGAACTGCGATCCGTAGCGAGCCATGATCCGAGAGTAATGGACCAGCGGCGGGCGGCATCCGAAACCCGCGGCCGCGCTGGCTCAGCTGTCGAAGCCCAGCCCAAGCCGGTCGAGGCCGCGCAGCCAGAGGTTGCGGTGCCCCTGAGTGCGGTCGGCTCGGGCCAGCGACGCCGTGGTCATGCGGATGCCCCATGCGCGAACCGGCTCGGGCGGGAAGGGCAGCGGCTTCGTGCGGACCATGTCCAGCTCGGTGCGCACGGTCGTGCGACCGTCGAGGAGGTCGAGCATGGTGGCGGCCCCGAATCGCGAGGCTCCGACGCCCAGGCCGGTGTAGCCCGTCACGTAGGCCGTGCGACCGCCGTGCGCGGTGCCCCAGAAGGCGGTGAAGCGCGAGCACGTGTCGATCGCCCCGCCCCAGGCATGGGAGAACCGCAGTCCACTCAGCTGCGGGAAGGTCTGCAGGAAGTTCTCGGCCAGCCGCTCGTACGACTCGCGGCTGTTCTCGAACTGCGGACCGAAGCCGTTTCCCGGGTGGTACACCGCGTCGTAGCCGCCCCAGAGGATCCGTCCGTCCTCCGTGGTGCGGTAGTAGTGGAACTGGTTGCCGGAGTCACTGATGCCCTCACGCCCCTGCCAGCCGACGGACGACCACTGGGCATCCGTGAGCGGCTCCGACACGAGCACGTAGTCGTACACGGGGACGACGTAGTGGCTCAGCCTGCGCAGCAGGGGCGGGTACGCGTTCGTGGCCAGGGCCACCCGCTCGGCGCGGATCGCCCCGTGCCGTCCCGTCGCGAGCACATGCCCGGCGTCCGCGGCGAGGCTCGTGATGGGCGACCGCTCGAAGAGCCGCACCCCGAGCTCGAGGCATGCCCGACGCAGCCCCCACGCGAGTCGCGCCGGATCGACGATGGCCACGCCCTGCGGGTCGAACAGGCCGCCCAGCATCAGCGGAGACGCGATGCGCGACCGGACCTCCTCCGCGTCCAGCATGCGCACGGGCTCGCCCACGCCGCGGGCGCGCTCGGCCGACTGCCTCAGCCCCTCGAGCTGGTACTCCTGCACGGCCACGTCGAGCTCTCCGCTGCGCTGGAAGTCGCACTCGATGCCCCACTCGCTGATCGTCGATGCGATCCCGTCGAGGTTCTCGTGCCCTAGGCGCAGCAGTGTCGGCATGTCCTCGGGCCAGCGCTCGAACCCATTGGCCAGGCCGTGCGTCAGCGAGCTGGCGACGAACCCGCCGTTCCGGCCCGTGGCTCCCCCAGCGACCCGGCCCCCCTCCACCAGCACGACGTCGCGGCCCGGCTCGGCCTGCTTGGCCAGCAGTGCCGTCCACAGCCCGGTGAACCCTCCCCCGATCACCAGGAGGTCGGCCCGCTCGGGACCATGCAGCTCGGCGACGGAGGGCGGGCGCTCGGCACGGTCGAGCCAGTAGACGCGCTGCCGGGCGTCAGCGACCGCCGCGATGGCAGCCGGGCTGGGCGGGTTCCCGAAGGGGCTTGTCGTAAGGGGGGTGGGCATGGCGTCTCCGATGGGTGATGAGCAGGAGGACAGGAGCCTTCGCGCTCCGCGGTCCCACCAATCCCTTCGGCGAGCAGTCAAGGAGGGTCGAGACGATCAGCCTTCAGGATACCCGCTAGGAGCGGGACATCCGGTCGACGAGCACCGGCGACGGCAGGGGCGCCTCGAGGGCGCGACGCCTGCGGTGGTTGGCGTACTGGGCGCCCAGGACGATGAGCAGGGCGATGATGAAGACCAGGGATGCGAGGGCGTTCACCTGGACCGGGATCCCGCGCTGGGCGGCTCCCCAGATGAAGATCGGGAAGGTGACCAGCGTCCCGGCGTTGAAGAAGCTGATGATGAAGTCATCGAATGACAGCGAGAAGCCCAGCAGGGCCGCACCGAGGATGCCCGGCAGGACGAGCGGGAAGGTGACGTAGCGGAACGTCGCCCTCGGACTGGCGTAGAGGTCGCGCGCCGCCTCCTCAAGCCGTGGGTCGAGCCCCTGCAGTCGCGCCTTCACCGTGACGACGACGAACGAGATGATGAACATGATGTGCGCCACCATGACGGTGCCCATTCCCAGGGGGAACCTCAGATTGAGGAACAGGGCCAGCAGGCTGGCGCCCATGACCACCTCGGGCGTGGCCATCGGCAGGAAGATGAGCAGGTTCGTCGTGCTGCGCCCGCGGAATCGGTAGCGCACCAGGCCGAAGGCGATCATCGAGCCGAGCAGGGTCGCGATCAGGGTCGAGACGAGCCCGATCTGGATGCTCGTCACGAAGGACGAGCAGACTCCCGGCACCCCGCAGAGGTTCGTCCACGCGTCGAGCGAGAACTCGTTCCAGCTGATGTTGAACTTGCCCTCGGGCTTGTTGAAGCTCAGGACGATGATGATCGCGATCGGGATGAACAGGTAGATCAGGACGAGGATGGCGATGATGCCGATGATGTTCTTGCGAAGCCAGCGCATCAGACGAGGTCCTCCGTCCCGGCTCGGCGGATGTACGTGAAGACAAGGACGAGGATCGCCGCCATCAGGACGAACGAGAGGGCGCTGGCGGTCGGATAGTCACGGAACTCGATGAAGTTGGTCTGGATGACGTTTCCGATCATCCTGTCCTTCGTGGAGCCCAGCAGCTCGGCGTTGATGTAGTCGCCGGCCGCCGGGATGAAGGTCAGGAGGGTGCCGGCCACGACGCCCGGCATCGAGAGCGGCCACGTGACCTTGCGGAATGCCGTCTGCGGCGAGGCGTAGAGGTCGCTCGCGGCCTCGATCAGTCGTGGGTCGATCTTCTCGAGGGCTGCATACAGAGGCAGGATCATGAACGGCAGGAAGTTGTACGTCAGGCCGGCCACGACGGCGATTCCGGTGTTGAGCACCCGGCCGTCCGGGAGCAGGTGGAGGGCGTCGAGGGTCGAGGTGATGGGGCCCTCGTCGCTGAGGATGGTGCGCCACGCGTACGTCCGCAGCAGGAAGGAGGCGAACGAGGGCGCGATCACCAGGACGAGCATCAGCGACCGCCAGCGCCCTGCGCGGAACGCGATGAAGTACGCGAGCGGGTACGCGATCATCAGCGCGAGCAGCGTGGCGATGCCCGCGTAGATGAACGATCGCAGGAACTGCGGCCAGTACTCGGCCAGTGCCTCGCTGTAGTTGCTGAACTGGAGGCCGGCGGTGTATTTGCCGGACTTGCCGGGCACGTCCTGCTGCAGGCTGGTGAAGAACAGGGTGACGAACGGGATGGCGAAGAAGACCCCGAGCCAGGCAAGCCCCGGGAAGAGCAGCAGGTAGCCCGTGCGTGACCGCCGCTGCGTCACTGCGGGGGGCGATGCCTTGCCGGTCGTGCCCGGCACCACAGCGACCATGCTCAGCTCCCCGACACGTCGCTGATGAGCGCCTGGCTCGCCGCCTCGAGGTCGAGCACCTCGGGGTCCACCCCCACCGTGGTGCCGGCGGTGCCGTCGAGTCCGAAGGTGTGCTGCGGCGACCAGTGCACCACGACCTCATCGCCCACCTCGCAGCGGTCGCCGACGATCATGTTCTGCTCGAACACGATCAGCTCCTGCTCCCAGGGGGTCATCACCAGGTACTGCGTGGAGACACCCGTGTAGGAGACGTCGGTCACGCGCCCCTGCAGGTGGTTGTGGTCGCTGGGCACCTTGTCCGCGTCGACGAGGTCGAGGATCGTCATCTTCTCCGGACGCACGCCCACCACCGCGCTGCTGCCGGTCGCGAAGGTCCGGCTGGCCGGGACGCGGAAGGTCTCGCCGAAGGCGGAGATGAGCACGTCGTCGCCCGACCGTCCGTCCGCGGAGCCCTGGATGAGGTTGGACTGTCCGAGGAAGTTCGCCACGAAGACCGTTCGGGGAAGCTCGTAGATGTCGGCGGGGTGGCCCATCTGCTCGATCCGGCCCGCGTTCATGACCGCCACGGTGTCGGCCATGGTCATGGCCTCCTCCTGGTCGTGCGTGACGTGCACGAACGTGGTGCCGACCTCGGTCTGGATCCGCTTCAGCTCGATCTGCATCTGCCGTCGCAGCTTGAGGTCGAGGGCACCGAGCGGCTCGTCGAGGAGGAGCACGTCCGGCCGGTTGATGAGCGCCCGGGCCACTGCGACCCGCTGCTGCTGCCCACCCGACAGCTGCGTCGGCTTGCGGCGCGCCAGGGCGCTGAGCTCGACAAGCTCGAGCATCTGCTCGACCTGCGGCTTCACGTCCTTGATCCCGCGCCGGCGCAGGCCGAAGGCCACGTTCTCGAAGATGTCGAGGTGGGGGAAGAGAGCATACGACTGGAACACCGTGTTGACCGGGCGCTCGAAGGCGCGCAGCGAGGTGATGTCGCGGTCGCCGATGTGGATGCTGCCCTCGGTCGGATCCTCGAGGCCGGCCACCATGCGCAGGGTGGTCGTCTTGCCGCAGCCCGACGCTCCCAGGAGCGCGAAGAAGGACCCGGCGGGGATCGTCAGGGTGAGGTCGTCGACCGCGGCGTGGTCGCCGAACCGCTTGGTGAGGTTGCGCAGGTGGAGGTCCTCCACGGGATGTGCCGAGTCAGCCATGGATTCTCCTCCGGATAGGTCGCGTCTTCGCGTCAGTTGCCGATGGCGCTCTGGAACGCGCGCTCGTACTTCTCGTTCTGCTCCGGGGTGAGCTCCATGAAGACCTTCGTGCGGTCGAGGGTCGCCGCCGTCGGGAAGATGAGCTCGTTGCTCGCCAGGGCGGGGTCGATCTTCTCCATGGCGGCCTGCGCACCCTCGACCGGGCAGATGTAATTGACGTAGGCCGCCACCTGGGCTGCGACCTCGGGGTCGTAGTAGTAGTTCATGACCATCTCGGCGTTCTTCTTGTGCGCGGCGAGGGCCGGGACGAGCATGTTGTCCGTCCAGAGGGTGCCCCCGCTCTCGGGGATCTCGAAGCCGAAGTCGTCGCCCAGGGCGAAGATGTCGCCCGACCAGCCGATGACCGCGATGACGTCGCCGGACTCCAGCGCTGCGATGTAGTCGTTTCCGGTGACCTGGCGGATCTGCCCGCTGTCGACCTGCTCAGTGAGGGCCGCGATCCCCTCATTGAACTGGTCGTCGGTGAAGTTGGCGGGGTCGTTGCCCTGCCAGGCCATGATGCAGCCCATGGTGTCGCGCATCTCCGACAGCACCGTGATGCGCCCCTTGAGGGCCGGATCGAACAGCTGGTCGAGGGTCGTCATCTTGTCGACGGCGAGGGCCTCCTTGAGGGTGGCCTTGTTGTAGCCGAGGCCGCCGATGCCCGACTGCCAGGGCAGGGTGAACTCGCGGTTCGGGTCGAAGCTGACGCTCGCGAGCCTCGGGATGATGTTGCCCGAGTTGGGCATGGCGGCCTTGTCGAGCTTCTGGGCGAACCCGTTCTGGATCCACAGCGCGGCCATCCAGTCGGTGAGCACGACGATGTCGCGGCCGATGTCCTGGCCCTGCTCGAGCTGGGTGCGCACCTTGGCATAGAACTCGTTGTTGTCGTTGACGTCCTCGGTGTAGGTCACCGCGATGCCGGTGTCCTTCTGGAAGGCCTCGAGGGTGGGTCGCTCGCCGGTCTCGTCGTTGATGTCGATGTAGAGGGGCCAGTTCGACCAGTTGACGACCTTGTCGGTGTCGGACTGGTCGGGCGCGCTCGATGCCGAGGCCGGACCGGTCGCATCGCCGCTCGCGTCGCCACCCGTTCCACAGGCCGCGGCGAGCATGGCCGCGCCTCCGAGCCCGGCCGCCTGGAGGACACGGCGTCGGGAGACCCCCGAGCCCATGGTGGCGGCAATGGCGGCGATGGCCTCGGGTCGAAGCGTGGTCATGGCGTGTCCCTCCGGTCGGTTGGTCGTACCGTACTCAACTCCGTCGTCACGTGTCGGCGGGGTCGCCGAAGACGGTTCGGTGCCAGGGCTTGCGGGCCGTCCCCGTGATGTCCATCGAGACATGCTTCACGTTGGTGTACTCCTCGAACGAGTACGTCGACATGTCCTTGCCGAACCCTGACTGCTTGAATCCCCCGTGCGGCATCTCGCTCACGATCGGGATGTGGTCGTTGATCCACACGCAGCCCGCCGAGATCTCCCGCTGGGCTCGCAGCCCTCGGAAGATGTCCCTCGTCCATGCGGACGCCGCCAGGCCGTAGGGGGTGTCGTTCGCCAGGGCGATGCCCTCGTCGTCGTCGTCGAACGGCAGCACGACGAGGACCGGGCCGAACACCTCGCTCTGCACCAGCTCCGCGTCCTGCGGGAGCCCGGTGACCAGGGTCGGCAGATAGAAGGCCCCGGACTCGAGCGGCCCGCCCGGCGCGGCACCGCCCGAGACGACCCGTCCGCCCGCAGCCCGGGCCCGATCGACGAATGCTCCGACCCGCTCCTGCTGGCGGCGGGAGATGAGGGGGCCCATGTCGGTCTCAGGATCCTCGGGGGGCCCCAGTCGGATCCCGGCGTACAGGTCGGCGACGGCCGCGACGAAGCCCTCGAACAGCGGGCGCTGGACGTACGCCCGGGTGGCCGCCGTGCAGTCCTGGCCGCTGTTGATGAGCGACGCGGCGACGGCTCCATGGGCCGCTGCCTCGAGGTCGGCATCGTCGAAGACGACGAACGGCGCCTTGCCGCCCAGCTCGAGATGCAGCCGCTTGACGCCGGAGGTGGCGATCTCCATCACGCGGCGGCCCACCGGCGTCGAGCCGGTGAAGGACACCATGGACACCAGCGGGTGCCCCACGAGGGCCTCCCCCGCCACCGGTCCCGTCCCGGTGACCACGTTCACGACGCCTGCAGGGATACCGGCCGCGATGCAGTCCTCGGCCAGCATCAGGCTGGTGAGCGGCGTGATCTCGGCGGGCTTGAGCACGATCGTGTTGCCCGCGGCGATCGCGGGAAGGATCTTCCACATGGCCATCTGCAGGGGATAGTTCCATGGGGCGATGGAGCCGACCACCCCGATCGGCTCACGCCGGATGAGCGACGTGTGGGTGCCGTCCCACTCGGCGGAGGCCTTCCCCTCGAGGTGCCGCGCAGCCCCGGCGAAGAAGGCGACGTTGTCGATGGACCCGGGGACGTCGAACTCGGTGGTCAGGCGGATCGGCTTGCCGGTCTGCCGGGTCTCGACGAGGGCGTACTCGGCGCTGCGGCCCTCCAGAACGGAGACCAGTCGACTGAGTGCGCCAGCGCGCTCCGCCGGGGTGCTCGCCGCCCAGTCCGGGAAGGCGGCGCGCGCCGACCTCACGGCGCGATCGACGTCGGACCCGTCGGCAAGGACCATGCTGTCGAGCACCGTGCCGTCAGCGGGGTTGACGACCTCGCCGACCGCGGAGGACGAGCCCGCGGCCGATCGGCCATCGACGAATGTCGCGTCAGTCATGCGCGCCTCCCTGTCGTGGGACACAGTACGGACGCCGCACAGGCGGTCCGGGGATCAGACGCCACGGAGTGTCGGTCCGCATCCGGCCGCCGTGGCCAGGGCGGAGATCACGTGGGCCACCTGCTCGGGATCCTGCTCGTCGAGCACCCCCGTGGTGACGCGGATGTGGTGGCCCCCTCCGGGACCGGCCCCCGCCGGTGTCCCCGGCACGATGAAGGGGCTGCCCGGAGACACCCGCACTCCGAGGGCCGCCAGCGTGATGAGGGCCGCCCGCTCGTCCTCGACCTCCACCCACGCGTTGATGCCGTCGCCCGTCGTGCTCACGACGCCGGCGCCGGCGAGCCCGGCGCGCACCGCGAGGCTGCGCACCGCGTAGGTCGAGCGCGCCCTCCGCACGGCCGCGACAGCCGAGGGGTCGGTGAGCAGGTCGACGAGCACCGACTGGAGGAGCCGGCTGGTCCAGCCGGGACCGAGCATCCGGCGTGAGACCAGCGGATCGACGACGTCGGCCGCGCCGCCCACGGCAGCGATCCGCAGGTCGGGGCCGTGGGACTTGGAGTAGCTGCGGATGTGGACCGTGCGGTCGGGCAGGTGGCAGCCGATGCTCACATCCGGCCCGGTGGCGATGTCCCCGCTGTGGTCGTCCTCGACGATGAGGGCCCGGTGCGGCCGGAGCAGGTCGGCGAGCTCGCGGCACCGCTCGGTGCTCATGCTGATGCCCGTGGGGTTCTGCGCGCGCGGCTGCACGAAGACGACCACGGGATCCAGGGCCAGGGCGAGGGCGAGCGAGTCGGGGAGGATGCCGGAGTCGTCCATCGCGAGCGGGATGAGCTCGGCCCCCGAGCGCTCCAGCAGGTCGATGAGGGGCGGGAACCCGGGCGTCTCCATCGCCACCCGGTCGCCCAGCCGGACCACCTGCTCCACGATGCGAGACAGCGCGTCGAGGGCACCGTCCACCACGGTCAGGCGTGCCGGCTCGAACGGCCAGCTCCGGCGCAGCAGGCCGTCGAGCTCCGGCAGCACCGGATCGTCGAGGTAGCTGGTGGTCCAGGACCCCGACGTCGTCACGACCCGCTGCACCGCGTCGCGCAGCGGGGGCAGGAGCAGCGGATCGGGCGTGCCGCTCGACAGGTTGATCCCCTCGGCCATGGGCGCACCGCCGATGCCCAGGTACCGGGTCGGCCGCGTCGGCTCCACGGTGTCGCGCACGAACGTGCCGGCCCGTCCGCGCGCCTGGATGGCGCCGACCGCGGCCAGTGCCTGCCAGGCCTCGCTCACCGTGGCCGGGCTGACGCCGAGCTCCTTGGCCAGGTCGCGGACGGTGGGCAGCCGGTCGCCCTGGGCGAGCCGCCCGGCCCGGATGAGGCGGTGCACCGCCGCTGCGATGCCCTTCGGCGACCGGTCGAGGACCGCGCTGGCCACCAGGGAGACGTCCGGGCCGAGCGGGCCGTCGATCGGCACGACGCTGAGCGTCACGCGTCCTCCTGACGTGCCTGGGGCCAGTGCGGGAGATTCCCCGTGGCTTTTGGCGGAAACGCCGTTGTAACACATCGGAAAGTGTCTAAGGTCAAGAATCACAAAAAACCGTTCGTCGCAGCGGAGCGACGAGGAGGAGGCTCGCATGACGGTCGTACGCGCGGCGCTGGTGCAGACGAACTGGACGGGCGACAAGGAGTCGATGATCGTCGCCCACGAGGGCTATGCCCGCGAGGCGGCGGCACAGGGCGCCCAGGTGGTCTGCTTCCAGGAACTCTTCTACGGCCCCTACTTCTGCCAGGTGCAGGACAAGCAGTACTACGAGTACGCCGAGTCCATTCCCGGTCCGACCACGGAACGCTTCCAGGCCCTGGCCAAGGAGCTGGGCATGGTCATGGTCCTGCCCATGTACGAGGAGGAGCAGCCCGGGATCCTCTACAACACCGCTGCGGTCATCGACGCCGACGGCAGCTACCTCGGCAAGTACCGCAAGCAGCACATCCCCCACGTGGGCGGATTCTGGGAGAAGTTCTACTTCCGACCCGGCAACGGCGGCTACCCCGTCTTCGACACGGCCGTGGGCAAGGTCGGCGTGTACATCTGCTACGACCGGCACTTCCCCGAGGGCTGGCGCGCGCTCGGCCTCAACGGCGCCCAGATCGTGTTCAACCCCTCGGCGACGTCGCGCGGGCTGTCGCAGTACCTCTGGGGCATCGAGCAGCCGGCCGCGGCCGTGGCGAACGAGTACTTCGTGGGAGCCATCAATCGGGTGGGGATCGAGCCGCTCGGTGACGACGACTTCTACGGCCAGTCCTACTTCGTGGACCCCGAGGGCAGCTACGTCGGCGACAAGGGAGACCCCTACAAGCCGGAGCTCATCGTGCGCGACCTCGACCTCGACCTGCTGACCGAGGTGCGCAACCGCTGGCAGTTCTACCGCGACCGCCGGCCGGACGCCTACGACGACCTCGTCCGCCCCTAGCAGCCGAATCACCCCCGAAGGGACTCCCTCATGACCATCCTCATCAAGAACGGCAGCGTGGTGTCGGCCCAGGGGACCATCCAGGCCGACGTGCTGATCGACGGCGAGAAGATCGCCGCCGTGCTCGCTCCCGGCGACACCTCGCTGGGCAGCAGCATCGAGGCCTCCGCCGACCGGGTCATCGACGCCACGGGCCGCTACGTCGTCCCCGGCGGCATCGACGGCCACACGCACATGGAGATGCCGTTCGGCGGCACCGTGGCGTCCGACACGTTCGAGACGGGCACGCGGGCGGCCGCATGGGGCGGCACCACGACGATCATCGACTTCGCCGTGCAGAAGCAGGGCGAGCGCGTCCAGGACTGCCTCGCGGCGTGGCATGACAAGGCCGCGGGGAACTGCGCGATCGACTACGGGTTCCACCAGGTCGTGGGCGGCGTCGACTCCGAGTCGCTCAAGGCCATGGACGAGCTCATCGACGAGGGCGTCACCACGTTCAAGCTCTTCATGGCCTACCCGGGCGTGTTCCTGAGCTCGGACGGACAGATCCTGCAGGCGATGCAGCAGGCGGCGGGCAACGGCTCGATGATCATGATGCACGCCGAGAACGGCAGCGCCATCGACGTCCTCATCGCCCAGGCACTCGCCGAGGGGAAGACCGACCCGAAGTACCACTCGCTCACCCGCCCGTGGGAGACCGAGGCCGAGGCCGTCAACCGCGCGATCATGCTTGCCCGGATGACCGGCGCCCCGCTCTACATCGTGCACATGTCCGCCAAGCAGGCCGTCAACGTGCTGCAGGCCAACCGGGACGAGGGCTGGAATGTCTTCGGCGAGACCTGCCCCCAGTACCTCTACCTCTCCCTCGAGGACCAGCTCTCGCAGCCGGGTTTCGAGGGCGCGAAGTGGGTCTGCTCGACGCCCCTGCGGTCACGGGCCGAGGAGCACCAGAAGGAGCTCTGGCGCTACCTGCGCACCAACGACCTGTCGGTGATCAGCACCGACCACTGCCCCTTCTGCTTCAAGGAGCAGAAGGAGATGGGCCTCGGCGACTTCTCCAAGATCCCGAACGGCATCGGCTCCGTGGAGCATCGCATGGACCTCATCTACCAGGGCGTGGTCGAGGGCGAGATCAGCATCGAGCGCTGGGTGGAGCTGTGCTCCACGACCCCGGCGCGGATGTTCGGCCTGTACGGCCAGAAGGGTGCCATCGCCCCGGGCTTCGACGCCGACGTGGTGATCTACGACCCCTCCGGGCGGACGGAGATCGGCTTCCACAAGACGCACCACATGAGCATGGATCACTCCGCCTGGGAGGGTTTCGTCGTCGACGGGCATGTCGACACGGTCATCTCCCGTGGCCGCGTCATCATCGATGATCACGCCTATCACGGTGCCAAGGGGGACGGCCGCTTCCTCAAGCGGGGCCTCTCGCAGTACCTGATCTGATCACCCCAGGCACCAGTCCCACCCGGCTCGTCCCCTTCAAGAGCGGAGTCACCGTCGTGCGCACCATCGACCATTGGATCAACGGAGCCCTCTCCCCCTCGACCTCCGGTCGCTCCGGAGTCGTCTACAACCCGGCCACCGGCCAGCAGCAGGCAGAGGTCGGCCTCGCCTCAATCGAGGAGGTCGATGCAGCTGTCGCGGCAGCCAAGGCCGCATTCCCCGGCTGGCGCTCCACCTCGCTCTCCCGGCGTGCTGAGGTCATGTTCACCTTCCGCTCGCTCGTCGTGAGCCATCGCGACGAGATCGCCGAGCTCGTGTCGATCGAGCACGGGAAGGTCCCCAGTGACGCGGCCGGCGAGCTCGCACGCGGCATCGAGAACATCGAGTTCGCGTGCGGGATCCCGGCCATGCTCAAGGGCGGCTACTCCGAGGGCGTCTCGGGCGGCGTCGACGTCTACTCCATCAAGCAGCCGCTGGGAGTCGTGGCGGGCATCACGCCGTTCAACTTCCCCGCCATGGTCCCGATGTGGATGTTCGCCAACGCCATCGCGACCGGCAACTGCTTCATCCTCAAGCCCAGCGAGAAGGACCCCTCGGTCGCCCTGCTGCTGGCCGACCTGCTCAAGCAGGCGGGCCTGCCCGATGGCGTCTTCAACGTGGTGCAGGGCGACAAGGTCGCTGTCGACCGCATGCTCGACCATCCCGACATCGAGGCCGTCAGCTTCGTGGGCTCGACCCCCATCGCCCAGTACATCTACGCAACGGGGACGGCCAACGGCAAGCGCGTGCAGGCCCTGGGCGGGGCGAAGAACCACATGGTCGTCCTTCCGGACGCGGACATCAACATGGCTGCCGACGCCGCCGTCAGCGCCGCGTACGGCTCGGCAGGCGAGCGCTGCATGGCGATCTCCGTCGTCGTCGCCGTCGGCGGCGTCGGCGACCGGCTGATCGATGCCATCACCGAGCGCCTCCCCAAGCTCAAGGTCGGCCCGGGCACCGATCCCAGCGCGGAGATGGGCCCGCTCATCACCGGGGAGCACCGCGACAAGGTTGCCTCCTACCTCGCCGGCGCTCCTGCGGAGGGCGCCACGGTCGTGGTCGACGGCCGCGACGCGGCCCTGCCGTCCGAGGGCTTCTTCCTCGGGGTCTCGCTGATCGACAACGTGAAGCCCGGGATGAAGTCCTACGACGACGAGATCTTCGGCCCCGTCCTGTCCGTGGTCCGCGTCGACACGTACGACGAGGCCGTCGACCTCATCAACCGGCACCAGTACGGCAACGGAACGGCGATCTTCACGCGCGACGGCGGAGCGGCGAAGCAGTTCCAGTTCGAGATCAAGGTCGGGATGGTCGGCATCAACGTGCCCATCCCGGTACCGGTCGCGTACTACAGCTTCGGCGGCTGGAAGGCGTCGATCTTCGGCGACAGCAACATCTACGGCCCCGCCGGCATCGACTTCTACACCCGCACCAAGACGATCACCTCGCGCTGGCCCGACCCGGCGACCTCGACGGTCGACCTCGGATTCCCCCGCACCCGCTAGCGGGCACGCACCGACTGACCCTCCCCTACCCCCGCACGATCGAAGGGCCACACATGGACATCGGCGTCGTTCTGCAGTGCACGCCACCGGCGGCCAGGGTCATCGACCTCGCCAAGCGTGCCGAGACCTACGGCTTCGGCTACGTCTGGACGTTCGACTCCCACATCCTGTGGGAGGAGCCCTACGTCATCTACAGCAAGATCCTCGACGAGACCCGCAAGGTCGTCGTCGGCCCGATGGTGACCAATCCGGCCACCCGCGACATCACCGTCACGGCGTCGGTCTTCGCCACGCTGAACGAGATGTACGGCAACCGCACGGTCATCGGCATCGGGCGCGGCGACTCCGCCGTGCGCGTGACCAACGGCAAGCCCGTCTCCGTGGCCGAGCTCCGGCAGGCCGTGCTCGACGTCAAGGGCCTCGTCAACGGCGAGGCCATCGAGTACAAGGGCAACCACCTGAGGCTGCCGTGGGCGACGCAGAGCCGCACGGGCGTGTGGGTCGCGGCCTACGGGCCGAAGGTGCTCGCCCTTACCGGCGAGGTCGGCGACGGCTTCATCCTCCAGCTCGCCGACCCGTCGATCGCCGCCTGGACCATCCAGGCGGTCCGGGACGCCGCCGCGGCGGCGGGGCGCGACCCCGACGATGTCTACATCTGCGTCGCCGCCCCCGCCTACGTCACCGACGGCTCGCCCGAGGCCCACGCCCACGCACGCGACCAGCTCCGGTGGTTCGGCGGGATGGTCGGCAACCACGTCGCCGACATCGTGGCCCGCTACGGCGAGGACGGCGGCGCCGTGCCGCAGGCCCTCACCGACTACATCAAGAACCGGCAGGGGTACGACTACAACGAGCACGGGCAGGCCGGCAACACCCACACCGACTTCGTGCCCGACGAGATCGTCGACCGCTTCTGCATCATCGGCACGCCCGAGGAGCACGTGCGGCGCCTGGAGGAGCTGCGCGCCCTCGGGGTCGACCAGTTCGCCGTCTACCTCCAGCACGACGACAAGGACCACACCCTCGCCGCCTACGGCGAGAAGATCATCCCGCAGGTCCAGGAGCACCTCAAGGCGCGCGACTGACGCGACGTCGGCGAGTCGGAACCCACCGGAAATAGGAGCGAAACCTTCGTGACGGACCATGCCGCTGTGCCAGCAGCGACCGCCCCACGGCCTCGGCGACAGAGCACCGTCTCGCGCCGCGTCCGCAAGGGCGCCGTCGGTGCGCTGTGGGCGCTGGCCGGCATCCTGCTCGTCATGCTCATGTGGGAGCTGGTGAAGTGGGTCGGGACCCTGGTCTCGCTGCCCTTCAACACCAACGACCTGTCGATGCCCCACGTGTGGACGATGTTCTCGGGCGCCTGGCAGCCCGAGGTCCGCGGATCGGACACCACGGTGCTGCAGGCCGTGCTCCAGTCGGCGGCGTACTCGCTCCTCATCGCCCTGGGCGGGTTCATCATCGGGGTCAGTGTCGGCCTCCTCCTCGCCATCGTGATGCAGAGGTTCGCCTTCCTCGAGCGCGGGCTGCTGCCCTTCGTCATCGCCTCGCAGACGGTTCCGCTCATCGCCCTCGCGCCGCTCATCACGGGCATCGGCAATCGCATCAGCATCGGCCCCGTGCAGTGGAGCACGACGTACTCCGTGATGTTCATCGCCGCCTACCTCGCCTTCTTCCCGCTCAGCGTGGGGGCCCTGCGCGGCCTACACGCGCCGACGGCCACCTCGCTCGAGCTCATGCGCTCGTATGCCGCGACACCTCGAGCCACGCTCTTCAAGCTGCGCTTCCCGGCCTCGCTCCCCTACCTCGTCCCGGCCATGAAGGTCTCTGCGGCAGCCGCCGTCGTGGGAACCGTGGTGGCGGAGATCTCGACCGGTGTCCGCGGCGGCATCGGCCGGCTCATCCTCGAGTACTCGCGCGAGGCGACCAGCCAGCCGGCCAAGGTGTACGTCGCCGTCTTCGGAGCCATCGTCCTCGGGCTGGTCGCCGCCGGACTGGTGACGGCGCTCGACCTCTACCTCACCCGCAACCTGCCCAAGGAGTCACCGGCATGACCACGACGACGAGCGACCTGGCCGTCCAGGCGCAGGGCATCTGGAAGGTCTTCAACGCCGGACTGGCGAACGAGGTGACGGCCCTCCAGGACATCGACCTGGTCGTCGGGCGTGGCGAGTTCGTCTCGCTGATCGGGCCCTCCGGCTGCGGCAAGAGCACCCTGCTCAGGGTCATCGCCGACCTGACGGACGCGACTCAGGGATCCCTCCAGGTGGCTGGCATGTCGGCGGCGCAGGCGCGGCAGGAGCAGAGGTACGGCATCGCGTTCCAGCAGGCCGCCCTCTTCGACTGGCGGACGGTTCGGCGCAACGTCGAGCTGCCGCTCGAGCTCCAGGGCTGGGACAAGGGCCGGCGCCAGGCACGGGCCATGGAGCTCCTCGAGATGGTTCAGCTCGCCGACTTCGCCGACCACCGCCCGTGGGAGCTCTCGGGCGGCATGCAGCAGCGCGTCGCCATCGCCCGCTCGCTGGCCGTCGATCCTCCCCTCCTGCTCATGGACGAGCCCTTCGGAGCCCTGGACGAGATGACGCGCGAGCGCATGCAGAACGAGCTCCTGCGCATCCGGCAGGAGACCGGGAAGTCCATCATCTTCGTCACCCACTCGATCCCCGAGGCGGTCTACCTGTCCGATCGCGTGGTCGTCATGTCGCCGCGTCCGGGCCGCATCACCGACGTCATCCCGGTCAGCCTCGGCGAGAGGGACGACGACACCCGCGAGGCCGAGTCGTTCTTCGAGTCCGTGACCGCCGTCCGAGAGGCGCTGCGCGGCAACCCCAGCAGCCCGGCTCGCGCCCGGGTCGGCGAGGTCTGATGGGAGCCCGCCTGCGCAGCATCTGGCCGCCCGTCCTCATCGCCGTCCTGGCCCTGGCGGCCTGGCAGCTGCTCGTCGTCGTGCGCAACATCCCGCCGTACCTGCTGCCCTCCCCCAGCCTCATCGCGGGGAACTTCTTCAAGGACATCAGCCTGATGTGGGGCGCCGCCTTCTACACGGGCACGAGCGCCCTGCTCGGCCTCATGTTCGGCACGTTCCTCGGGGTCCTCGCAGCGCTGCTGGCCCAGCGGTTCATCGTGGTTAACAATCTGATCACGCCGCTTGCCGCCGGCCTGGCCGCTGTGCCCATCATTGCCCTCACCCCGATCCTCAACAACATGTTCAACATCACGAGCCGGACGCCCCGGGTGCTGGTGACCACGATCATCGTGTTCTTCCCGATCTTCGTGAACGTCATCCGCGGCCTGGTGCAGGTCCAGCCCGTCCAGCTGGAGCTGATGCGATCGATGAATGCGAGCCCGCGCACGGTGCTTCGCATCCTCCGCATCCCCAACGCGATCCCGTTCTTCTTCACGGGCATGAAGGTGGCAGCACCCCTGGCCGTCATCGCCGCGCTCGTGGCCGAGTACTTCGGCGGCCCCCAGGAGGGACTCGGCTCCCGCATCGCGTCGAACGCCGCGAACACCGCGTACGGGCGCGCGTGGGCCTACGTCGCTGCGGCGATCATCACGGGCCTGCTGTTCTACGTCATCGTCATCCTCCTTGAGCGATGGGTCGCCCCCTGGACCAGTCGCCCCCGCCCCGCTTCCTGACACCGGCACGACCCGCAGAAACACCAACAAGAGGAGGAAACATGCGTCACACCCCACGCAGGCGATGGGCGGCTCTCACGAGCGTCGCTGTCGTCGGCGCACTCGCACTGACTGCGTGCAGCAGCAGCTCGAGCTCGTCGTCGTCATCGGCAGCCCCGGAGTCATCCGCCGCGGAGTCGTCGGCAGCCCCGGAGTCATCCGCGGCCGAGTCGCCGGCCGCGGCAGAGTGCACGACCCCCACGCCCGTCAGCCTGCAGCTCCAGTGGGTGGCGCAGGCTCAGTTCGCCGGCTACTACGCCGCGAAGGAGCTCGGCTACTACGACGAGCAGTGCCTCGACGTGACCATCCTCGAGGGCGGCGTCGACATCGTCCCCCAGACGGTGCTCGCGCAGGGCGGCGCCGACTTCGCGATCTCCTGGGTTCCCAAGGCGCTCGCGTCGATCGAGCAGGGCGCGGCCATCACGAACGTGGCCCAGGTCTTCCAGCGCTCGGGCACGCTCCAGGTCTCGTTCGCCGACAAGGGCATCACGACGGCCGCTGACTTCAAGGGCAAGAAGATCGGCAACTGGGGCTTCGGCAACGAGTACGAGGTCTTCGCCGCCATCACGAAGGCGGGCCTCGATCCGGCCGCCGACGTCGAGCTCGTGCAGCAGCAGTTCGACATGGCCGCCCTCCTCAACGGCGAGATCGACGCAGCCGAGGCCATGACCTACAACGAGTACGCACAGGTGCTCGAGGCGATCAACCCGGCGACGGGCGCGCTCTACACGCCCGAGGACTTCAACGTCGTGGACTACAACGAGGAGGGCGTCGCGATGTACCAGGACGCCATCTGGGCGTCCACCGAGCGCCTCGCCGACCCGGCCTACCAGGAGCTGACGCAGAAGTTCGTCACCGCGTCCCTCCAGGGCTGGATCCACTGCCGCGACAACGCCCAGGAGTGCGCGGACATCGTGCTCGCCGCAGGGACCAAGCTGGGAGCCAGCCACCAGCTGTGGCAGATGAACGAGGTCAACAAGCTCATCTGGCCGTCGCCGGCCGGCGTGGGCATCATCGACGCGGCGCTCTGGGAGCAGACCGTCGCCGTCGCCCTGACCACCAAGAACCTCGAGGGGGCCACCATCATCACGGGTGAGCCGCCGGCCGAGGCGTACACCAACCAGTTCGCCGAGGCCGCGAACGCCGAGCTCACCGCGGCGGGCCTCAACACGACGGGCGATGCCTTCGCCCCGATCGCGGTCACCCTCGCGGAGGGTGGCAACTAGCACCGGACAGGGGCGGTGGGGCTGGGCTTCGGTCCGGCCCCACCGCCCTTCGCTATTCCGCGGAACAGGTCACGGCCGCGGATTCGGCGTGTGAGACTCCCTTCACCCCGACGAAGGAGCGCCCGTGATCATCCACCCCAGCCCGATGCCCGACGTGGTCATCCCGGACATGCCCATCACCGAGTACGTGCTCCGGATGGCCGACCAGGTGCCTGACCGGCCCGCCCTCATCGACGGTCCGACGGGCCGCACCTACACCTACGGCCAGCTCAAGGGCCTCATCCACTCGTTCGCCGGCGGCCTCGCCGCGCGGGGCCTCGGGCGCGGCGACACCATCGCCCTCATGGCGCCGAACATCCCCGAGTTCGCCATCGTCTTCCACGGCGCCGCCGTGGCCGGGGTGGCCGTGAGCACCGTCAACCCGACGTACACCGCCGACGAGGTGCGCTTCCAGCTCAACGACTCCCGATCAACGCTCCTCATCACCATCGGGCTCTTCGCCGAGACGGCCCGCGAGGCCATCGAGGGGACCGCGGTCGACGAGATCGTCATCATCGGGGACGCCCTCGAGGGCACGACCCCGGTGACGGCCCTCTTCGGCGCCCCCATCGAGCAGGTGCCGATCGACGCCGCCGAGGACGTGGTTGTCCTGCCGTACTCGTCGGGGACCACCGGCTTCCCCAAGGGCGTCATGCTCACCCACCGCAACCTCATCGCCAACCTCGTCCAGGCGGACTCGATCCTGGCGATCGAGGACGACGAGGTCGTGCTGGCCGTCCTGCCGTTCTTCCACATCTACGGCATGCAGGTGCTCATGAACGGCTTCCTCGCGGGCGGCGCCACCATCGTCACCCTGCCGCGCTTCGACCTCGAGCAGGCGCTCTCGATCATCCAGGAGCGGCGCATCAGCCGGTTCTACGTGGTGCCGCCGATCGTCCTGGCGCTCGCCAAGCACCCCCTCGTCGACCAGTACGACCTGACGTCGCTCAACCAGGTCTTCTCCGGCGCGGCGCCCCTCAGCGCCGAGCTGGCCCAGGAGGCGGCGGCACGCATCGACTGCGAGGTGGCCCAGGGCTTCGGCATGACCGAGCTGAGCCCGGTCAGCCACGCGTCACTGCCCGGGCACTTCAAGCCCGGCACGGTCGGCATCGGCATCGCGAACACCGAGACCCGCATCGTCGACCCCGAGACCGGCGAGGACCAGGGCGTCGGCGGCGTCGGCGAGATCTGGGTGCGCGGGCCCCAGGTCATGAAGGGCTACCTGAACAACCCCGAGGCCACTGCGGCGACGATCGATGCCGACGGCTTCCTCCACACCGGCGACATCGGCGTGATCGACGAGGACGGGCACGTGACGATCGTCGACCGGCTCAAGGAGCTCATCAAGTACAAGGGGTTCCAGGTCGCTCCGGCCGAGCTGGAGGCCCTCCTGCTCACCCACCCGGCGGTCGCCGACGCGGCGGTCATCGGCGTGGCCGACGAGGAGGCCGGCGAGACGCCTCGGGCCTTCGTCGTGCTCAAGCCGGGCCAGGAGGTCACGGCCGACGAGATCACGGCCTTCATGCAGGACAAGGTGGCCACCTACAAGGTGGTGCATGACGTCGTCTTCATCGACGCGATCCCGAAGTCGGCGTCGGGGAAGATCCTGCGCCGGATGCTGCGGGACCAGTAGCCCGACTCCCCTGCCCGCCTCTCCCGTCCTGCGGGAGGGGCGGGCAGTCCCGTACCTGAGTCGGTGCGGGACTGCCCGCCTCTGCCGGGCGACTAGCTCTCGAGGCTGGCCATGACGTGCTTGATGCGCGTGTAGTCCTCGAAGCCGTACATCGACAGGTCCTTGCCGTAGCCGGAGTGCTTGAAGCCACCATGCGGCATCTCGGCGACCAGGGGGATGTGCGTGTTGATCCAGACGCATCCGAAGTCGAGGTACTTGGCCATGCGCATGGCCCGGCCGAAGTCCTTCGTCCAGACCGACGATGCGAGCCCGTACGGCACCCCGTTGGCCCATGACAGGGCCTCGGCCTCGTCCGTGAAGCGCTGGATGGTGACAACCGGGCCGAAGATCTCGTTCTGGATCATCTCGTCGTCCTGGCGGAGGTCCGCCACGACGGTGGGCTCGATGTAGTAGCCACGGCTGCCCTGGCGGACGCCGCCGGCGACCACCTGGGCATGCGATGGGGCGCGCTCGATGAAGCCGAGCACCCTCTCGAGCTGGCTCGCGTTGTTCACCGGCGGTACGAGCGCCTCGCCACCGGGTCCGTCCTCGAACGTGGTCGCCGTGCCCTTCGCCGCCTCGGCCATGGCCGACACGAAGTCGTCGTAGACGCCCTGGCCGACGATCATGCGCGTCGCGGCCGTGCAGTCCTGGCCCGCGTTGAAGTACCCCGCGACCGCCAGCCACTCGGCCGCCGCCGCAACGTCGGCGTCGTCGAAGATGACGACGGGAGCCTTGCCGCCCAGTTCGAGGTGCACCCGCTTGACGTCGCGGGCTGCGGTCTCGGCAACCTGCATCCCCGCGCGGACCGAGCCGGTGATGGAGACCATCTGCGGGGTCGGGTGCTCGACGAGGGCTCGCCCGGTGTCCCGGTCTCCGCACACGACATTGAGCACGCCGGGCGGAAGCGCACCCGACTCGGCGATGATCTCCGCCATGCGCACGGTCGAGACCGGCGTCGTGTCGCTCGGCTTGACGACGACGGCGTTGCCCGCCGCGATCGCCGGGGCCCACTTCCAGACCGCCATCATCATCGGGTAGTTCCACGGCGTCACCTGGCCGATGACGCCCACCGGCTCGCGCCGGATCATCGACGTGAAGCCGCGCATGTACTCGCCGGCCGACCGGCCCTCGAGCACCCGGGCCGCACCCGCGAAGAAGCGGATCTGGTCGATCATCGGCGGGATCTCCTCAGCCGACGTGACGGCGAGGGGCTTGCCGGTGTTCTCGCTCTCCAGCGCGACCAGCTCGTCGGCGTGCGCCTCGAGCGCATCGGCGATCGTGAGCAGCGCTCCCTGGCGCTCGGACGGCGTGCTGTCACGCCAGCCCTCGAACGCGGACGCCGCAGCGGCGTACGCGCGATCGACGTCAGCGGGGCCGGACACCACGGCGGAGGCGAACACCTCGCCCGTGGAGGGGTTGTACAGGTCGCTGGTGGCTCCGTCGACGGCGTCGACGCTCTCTCCACCCACGAAGTTACGAATGATGCGCTTGTCGCTCACGCCACTCTCCCGATCGTTGGTCTGGTGCGCCCGAGACTACCCGCACCGCTGCGAAATCTTCATCGAATGCCCCGACGGTGTGCGAATTCCGCAGCAATACTCGGCTGTGCCTGCGAAATCGCTTGCCCTCAACGGCTTCGATGGGCCATTATGGCGGTCATGCCGCCCCGTGAGCGCGTCCACGCCACGCCGCTCGACGACGTCTCGAAGGCGATCATCGAACAGCTCCAGCAGGACGGGCGCCGGCCCTACGCGACCATCGGCAAGGCCGTGGGGCTGTCCGAGGCGGCGGTCCGGCAGCGCGTCCAGCGCCTGCAGGAGTCGGGGGTCATGCAGATCGTCGCGGTGACCGATCCCATGCAGGTCGGCTTCTCCCGTGCGGCCATGATCGGCATCCGCGTCGACGGCGATGCCGAGGCCGTGGCCGACGCCCTCGAGGCGATGCCGGAGATCGACTACCTGGTCGTCTGCGCGGGCAGCTTCGACATCCTGGCCGAGCTCGTCACCGAGGACGACGACCACCTTCTCGACGTGATCAACCGCCGGATCCGAGCCATCCCGGAGGTCCGATCCACCGAGACCTTCGTCTACCTGAAGCTGCGCAAGCAGATCTACACCTGGGGAACACGATGACAGTCTGGGGAAAGAAGTGACCGTCTCACCGCAGTTCATCACCGAGCCGGGCGACGACGCCCTCGCCGACTCGGCGCGCGACCACCTGTGGATGCACTTCACCCGGCATTCGCACTACTACGACGGATCGGGCCACGTCCCGGTCATCGTCCGGGGCGAGGGTGCCTACATCTGGGACGACCAGGGGCGGCGTTACCTCGACGGCCTGTCGGGCCTGTTCACCGTGCAGGCCGGACATGGCCGCAAGGAGCTCGCGGCCGCCGCAGCGCAGCAGTCGGAGCAGCTGGCGTACTTCCCGATCTGGTCCTACGCCCACCCGCGCGCCATCGAGCTGGCCGAGCGCCTCGCGCACTACGCGCCGGGCGACCTCAACCGCGTGTTCTTCACCACGAGCGGGGGCGAGGCGGTCGAGAGCGCCTGGAAGCTCGCCAAGCAGTACTTCAAGATCACCGGCAAGCCGACGAAGCACAAGGTGATCAGCCGGAACGTCGCCTACCACGGCACGCCCCAGGGCGCCCTGAGCATCACGGGCATCCCCGACGCCAAGATCCCGTTCGAGCCGCTCGTCCCCGGCGGGGTCAAGGTCCCCAACACGAACTTCTACCGGGCTCCCGAGCAGTTCCGGCACGACGAGAAGGCGTTCGGGCTCTGGGCCGCCAACCGCATCGCCGAGGCGATCGAGTTCGAGGGCCCGGACAGCGTGGCCGCGGTCTTCCTCGAGCCGGTGCAGAACAGCGGCGGCTGCTTCCCGCCCCCGCCGGGCTACCTCGAGCGCGTGCGCGAGATCTGCGACCAGTACGACGTGCTCATGGTGGCCGACGAGACCATCACGGCCTTCGGCCGCATCGGCGAGATGTTCGCCATGACCCGGTTCGGGGTCACCCCCGACATCATCACGTGCGCCAAGGGCATGACGTCCGGCTACTCGCCCCTGGGTGCGATGATCACGAGTGAGCGGCTCTTCGAGCCGTTCAAGCACGGCACGAACATGTTCCTCCACGGGTACACGTGGGGAGGCCACCCGGTGTCCGCGGCCGTCGCCCTCGCCAACCTCGACATCTTCGAGCGCGAAGGCCTCAACGAGCACGTCCGCGACAACGAGTCCGCCTTCCGGCAGACGCTGGAGCGGCTGCTCGACCTGCCCATCGTCGGCGACATCCGGGGTGCCGGCTACTTCTACGGCCTCGAGCTCGTCAAGGACAAGGTCACGAGGGAGACCTTCAACGACGACGAGGCGGAGCGCCTGCTGCGGGGCTTCCTGTCGAAGGCCCTGTTCGACAACGGGCTCTACTGCCGGGCCGACGACCGCGGCGAGCCCGTCGTGCAGGTCTCCCCACCGCTCGTGGTCGGCCAGAAGGAGTTCGACGAGATCGAGCAGATCCTGCGGACGGTCCTCACGGAGGCCTGGTCGATCCTGTGACGTCCACCCCGCTCGCTCCGCCCGGGTCGACCGATCGAACCCGGGTGCGCCGCGTGCCCGATCGCGCCGTGTCCGACCGAGCCGTCCTGCACGAGGTCCTCGACGCCGGGCTGGTGGCGCACGTCGCCGTCGTCGACGGCGACCAGCCGTTCGTGGTCCCGGTCGCCTACGCCCGCCGCGGCGACGACGTCATCTTCCACGGCTCCAGCGGATCGCGGCTCATGCGCGCCCTCGCCGCGGGCCAGCCGACGTGCCTCACCGTCACCCTGCTCGACGGCCTCGTCCTCGCGAGGAGCGCCTTCGAGTCGAGCATGAACTACCGCAGCGTCATGGTGCTGGGGGTCGCCCGTCGACTCGAGGGCGAGGATGAGCGCGACGCCCTGCGCTGCGTCACCGACCACCTCCTGCCCGGCCGCTGGGACGACGTGCGTCCGCCGTCGACCAAGGAGCTCGCGGCGACGATCACGCTCGCGCTGCCCCTCACCGAGTGCTCCGTCAAGATCCGCACCGGAGGCCCCGACGACGATCCGGCCGACCTCGCCGATCCCGTCCGCTCCCGCACGTGGGGGGGCCATGTGCCCCTCGTCCACGCGTTCGGCGAGCCCGTGCCCGACGAGCACTGCGAGTCAGCCGCTCCAGTGCCCGAGTACGTCGCCGAGTGGCGGTGCCCATGAGCGATGACCTGCGCCACCTGTCGCTGTGGTGGGACACCCTGCCCGCGTCGCTGCGCGAGCCGCTGGGCGCTCCCCTCGCCGGTGACGAGGTCGCGGACGTCGCCATCGTCGGCGCGGGCTACACGGGACTGTGGACGGCGTACTACCTGAAGAAGGCCGACCCGTCGCTCCGCATCACCATCCTCGAGGCCCAGCAGGCCGGCTTCGGGGCCAGCGGGCGCAACGGGGGCTGGGCATCGGCCCTGTTCCCCGCGAGCCTCGATGCCCTGGCCCGCGCGTCGTCCCGAGGCGAGGCCGTCCGCATGAAGCGGGCCATGAACGACACGGTCGACGAGATCGGCCGCGTGGCCCTCGACGAGGGCTGGGACATCGAGTGGAGCAAGGGGGGCACGGTCGTGCTGGCCCGCACCCCCCTCCAGTGGAAGGCTGCGCAGGAGGAGATCGCCGCCCTGCGCGGGTGGGGCTTCGGCGAACAGGACGCCCGGCTGCTGAGCCGCGACGAGGCCATCGCGCACGCGGCCGCCACCGACGTCCTCGGCGGCACCTTCACGCCCCACTGCGCCGCGATCCACCCCGCCCGACTGGTGCGCAGCCTGGCGCGCACCGTCGTCGCGTCGGGGGTCACGCTCCACGAGGGCACGGTGGTCGACGCCATCGAGCCCGGCATCGTCCGCACGGCTGCCGGCACCGTGCGCGCGCGCTACGTCGTCCGTGCCACCGAGGGCTACACGCGGACCCTGAAGGGCCAGACGCGCACGCTCGCCCCGGTCTACTCCCTCATGCTCGCCACCGAGCCGCTGCCCGCGTCCACGTGGGACAGCATCGGGCTGCGCTCACGGGAGACGTTCAGCGACGGACGGCACCTCATCATCTACGGCCAGCGCACGGCCGACGGCCGGCTCGCCTTCGGGGGACGCGGAGCCCCGTACTTCTTCGGCTCCCGCATCACCCCCGAGCAGGACCGCAACGCCGCCGTGCACAGGGCCCTCTGGGAGGTGCTCGTCGACCTGTTCCCGGCAGTGTCGGGAGCGGCGGTCACGCACACCTGGGGTGGCCCGCTCGGCATCCCCCGTGACTGGTGGGCATCGTGCGGGCTCGACGCCTCCACCGGGCTCGCGTGGGCGGGCGGCTACGTGGGCGACGGCGTCGGGACGACGAACCTCGCCGGTCGCACCCTGACCGACCTCATCACCGGGCGCAGCACCGACCTCACGTCGCTGCCCTGGGTCAATCACCGATCGCGCCCGTGGGAGCCGGAGCCCTTCCGGTGGGTGGGCGCGAACCTCGGGCTCCGGGTCATGACCAGCGCCGACGACGTCGAGGCCCGGACGGGCCGCCCGTCGCGTCGGGCCGCCCTGTTCGCCCGCAAGATCGGGCACTGACGCCCGACTCGCTACGTCGTCGCCGGCGCCTGGGCCAGGGGGTTGGGCAGCGGCGGGCCGATGCGCGTCATCGTGCTGCTGTCGTGATGGGCGAACACTCCGGGACGATCCAGCACCTCGAGGCCCGTGGTCTGGTCGTACGACCACGTGTCGTCGGCACCGATGCGGAAGGTGATCTCCCACGACACGGTGCGGAACGCATGGTCGAGGAACGGGTTCGTGGAGATGCCGAAGTGCGGGTCGCCGGCGGACGCCCGCAGGGTGAAGGCCCGGTCGTCGGGCTCGGCGTGCCCCCCGGCCATCGCCGCCTGCCCGCGAGGGATGGCGAGGGTCATCATCACGGCGCCGGTGGCCGGCTCCCACAGGAGGTAGCCCACCTGGTCGTGGAAGGTCTCGACCTCCCCGGGCTTGACGATGTGCTGGTGGTACCTGAGCCCGTAGAGGAGCTGCGGTCCGTTGGTCTGCCGGTCGATGGGCTGCAGGTCGAAGGTCTCGACGTAGGCCTCCATCTCCGTCCCGTCCGCGACCGGATGCGCGTCGGTCCCGGCTCGGCCGGACCAGGTGCCCGCCAGCGCGGCGAGCGGGCCGAGGTGAGCGAGCGTGTCATTGCTGCCCTCCGCCTCGGTGAAGATGTCCGACGGGAAGGGCTGGTCGCGTCGCCCGCCGTGATCCTGCGGGGCGGGACCCGCCGCCTGCCCCGTCACGGCTGCCCCGGTGCGACGTACGAGGTCTTCGTGGTGGTGAAGAACTCCACTGCCGCGGTTCCCTGCTCGCGGGGACCGTGGCTGCTCTCCCCCCGGCCGCCGAAGGGCACGTGGAAGTCGACCCCCGCGGTCGGGAGGTTGACCATGACCATCCCCGCCCTCGAGTTGCGGCGGAAGTGCGAGGCCTCGGCCAGGTCGGTCGTGCAGATGCCGGCGGACAGGTTCATGGTGCTCGCGTTGGCCGCGGCCAGGGCTGCCTCGTAGTCGGGCACCCGGATGACCGAGACGACCGGGCCGAAGACCTCCTCGCGGTTGATGGTGTCGTCGACCGACGTCCCCAGCACGAGCGACGGCGCCAGGTAGTGACCGGCTCCGGGAAGCCGATCCCCGCCCACGACCTCACCGCCCTCGGCGCGGGCGACCTCCAGGTAGCGGGTGTCCTGCTCGAGCTGGCTCGGGTCGACCACTGGTCCCATGTCGACGCCCTCGGCACGGGCATCTCCCACGCGCCATGTCGCCATCCGGTCGGTGATCGCGGCCACCAGCTCGTCATGGATGTCGGCCGTGGCGATGAGGATCGATGAGGCCGTGCAGCGCTGGCCCGTGGAGCCGAAGCCGCCCTGCATGATGCACTCCACGGCCAGCGGCAGGTGCGCGCGGCCCGTCACGACGAGGGGGTTCTTGCCGCCGAGCTCGAGCTGGGCCTTGGCACCGTGCGACAGGGCGTCGGCCAGCACCCCCCGCCCGGTGTCGACGGAGCCGGTGAAGGTGACGGCGGAGACCGCACGGTGCCCCGTGAGCACCGGCCCCACCTGCGACCCGCGGCCCAGCACCAGGTTGAGGACGCCCGGAGGGAGCCCGGCGCGGTTGAGGATGTCGACCAGCTCCCACGCGGACGCGGGGACGAGATCGGCCGGCTTGAACACCACGGTGTTGCCGAACGCGAGCGCCGGGGCGATCTTCCAGGCCGGGATGGCGATGGGGAAGTTCCACGGCGTGATGACGCTCACGACCCCCACGGGCTCGCGGGTCACGACGACCTCGATGCCCGGGCGCACGGAGTCGAGGGCCTGGCCGTGCGGCTGGAGCGCGGTGCCCGCGTAGTACTTGAGGATCTGGCCGGCGCGCACGACCTCGCCACGCGCCTCGGGATACGTCTTGCCCTCCTCGCGGGCCAGCAGGTCGCCCAGCTCATCCGCGCGGGCCAGCACCTCGGTGCCCGCCCGGTCGAGGACCTCCGCGCGCTGCCATGGGGTGGTGCGCGACCACGAGGCGAAGGCTGCCGACGCCGACTCGACGGCCGCCTCGGCCACGTCCGCGCCGCCGATGCCGGCTTCCGCGACCACGTCGCCCGGGTCGGAGGGGTTCAGGTCGAGGCGCACGTCGCCGCCGCGCACGGGGGCGCCGTCGACGACCGAGGTGAGGAGGCGGACGGTCATCGGTACGCCGCGATGCCGGTCAGGGCCTCACCGACCACGAGGGTGTGCATCTCGTTCGTGCCCTCGTAGGTGTACACCGACTCGAGGTTGTTCATGTGGCGGATGATCGGGTACTCGAGGGTGATGCCGTTTCCGCCCAGGATGCCGCGGCACTCGCGGGCGATGCCCAGGGCCTCGCGCGCGTTGTTGAGCTTGCCCACGCTGACCTGCTCGGGACGCAGGAGGTGCTCGTCCTTGAGCCGCCCCAGGTGGAGCGCGAGGAGCATGCCCTTGCCGAGTTCGACTGCCATGTCGGCGAGCTTCTTCTGCGTGAGCTGGAACGCCGCGATCGGCTTGTCGAACTGCTCGCGGTTGATGCTGTAGTCGATCGCAGTCTCGAGGCAGTCGCGAGCGGCGCCCATCGTCCCGAAGACGATGCCGAAGCGCGCCTCGTTGAGGCAGGACAGCGGGCCGCGCAGGCCGCGCACCCCCGGCAGCATGGCGTCGGCCGGAAGCCGCATCCCGTCGAACACGAGCTCGCTCGTCACCGACGCCCGCAGCGACATCTTCTTGTGGATCAGGCTCGACCCGAAGCCCGGCGTCTGCGTCGGCACCACGAAGCCGCGGATGCCGTCGTCGGTCTGGGCCCACACGACCGCCACGTCCGCGACACTGCCGTTGGTGATCCACATCTTCGAGCCGTTGATGACCCAGTCACTTCCGTCGCGCGTCGCGCGCGTCCGCATGCCGCTGGGGTTGGATCCGAAGTCCGCCTCCGTGAGGCCGAAGCAGCCGATGCTGTCTCCCGCCGCCATCGCCGGCAGCCACTGGGTCTTCTGCTCCTCCGAGCCGAAGGCATGGATGGCGTACATGGCCAGCGACCCCTGCACGCTGACGAGGGACCGGATGCCCGAGTCTCCCGCCTCCAGCTCGGTGCAGGCCAGCCCGTACGCCACGGCCGAGGTGCCCTGGCAGCCGTAGCCCTCGAGGTGCATGCCGAGGACCCCGAGGGTTCCCAGCTCCTTGGCGAGCTCGCGTGCAGGGATGGCGCCCTCGTCGAACCAGTCGGCCAGGTGCGGCTTGAGCTCGGAGTCGACGTACTCGCGGACGACGTCGCGGATGGCCCGCTCCTCCTCGCTGAGGAGGTGGTCGAAGGCGATGAGGTCGAGGGGTGCCTGCGGCGGCTTGGGCATCGTGTCTCCGGGTTGTCGTGGATGGTCGGGGCGGAGGAGGTGTCGTGGATTGGATCCAATGCGGGGATTGTATCCAATCTGGGGAGGGTGGTGGCTAGCCGGGCGAGTCCGGGCGCTCGAGGATGGCCCGCACCGTGCCGACCGACCGGTCACGGTGCTCGTCGTGCAGCCGCACGAGCAGCTCCGCATCCCGCGCACGGAGCGCCGCGAGCATCCGCGCATGCTCGCGGCCGACGCGACTGCGGTTGATCGACTGCTGGAAGTAGAGCGCCCGGTAGGCATCCGTGGCATCCCACAGCTGGTGCAGCAGGCGGGTCAGCCGGGGCATGCCGGCCGCGTCGAAGATGGCGAAGTGGAAGCGCCGGTTCGCGGCGGTCATGGCGAGCACATCCTCCGCCCGCGACGCCGCGTCGACCTCCGCGAGGAGGTCGGCGAGGTCGTCGACGTCGCCGTCGTTCAGAGCGGGCACGGCGTGGCGGATCGCCTCCGCCTCGAGCAGCGAACGCAGGCGGTAGACCTCCATCAGGTCCGCCACGCTCAGCTCGGCGACGAAGTAGCCGCGATGCGGGTAGTAGACGACCTGGCCCTCGGACTCCAGGGTCTTGAGGGCCTCGCGCAGCGGGACCCGGCTCACGCCGTACCGCTCGGCCAGCAGCTCCTGCACGACCTGGTCGCCGGGGCCGAGCTCCCCCGTGAGGATGTCGGTGCGCAGCCCCGTCAGCACGAGCTCCTGCGCCGTGATCCTGCGTTCGGGGATCACGATGCACCACCGGCCAGCCCCAGGAGGTCCAGGACGAAGGCGCGGTCCTCCCCCACCCTCGGCGGTGCGCTGCGGTAGGCCGGCGGCGTCCGTGAGTACGACACGGGGTTGGCAACCTGCCGCTGCGGAACCTCGCGACGCGGGTCGACGACCTCGACCACGGGCTCCAGGCCGAGCCGCGTGGCGAGATCGAACCCCTGCGCGATGTCGTTGATGGGGCCCGACGGCACGCCGACGGCGGTGAGGTCGGCCTGCCACTCGTCCGCGGATCGCGCCATCAGCACCTCCTCGAGCACAGCCTTGAGCGCCGATCGGTTCGCCACGCGCTCCGCATTGGTCGCGTAGCGGGGATCCTCGGCGAGGTGGGCCACGCCGAGGACGGTGCACAGCTTCGCGAACTGGGCGTCGTTGCCCACGGCGACCACGAGCGGCCGATCGGCCGTCGGGAGCACCTCGTACGGCGCGATCGACGGGTGGGCGTTGCCCATGAAGGTCGGAATGTCACCCGCTCCCACGTAGGCCGCCGCCTGGTTGACCAGGGACGACTGGAGGGCGCCGAGCAGGGTCGCCTCGACCCGCTGGCCCTCCCCGGTGCGGTCACGGTGATGGAGGGCGGCCAGGATCGCGACGGCCGCATGCAGACCGGTGAGGACGTCCACCACGGCCACCCCGGCCTTCGTGGGCTCGTGCGTTCCGGTGATGCTCATGAGCCCGCCCATGGCCTGAACGAGGAGGTCGTAGCCGGGCAGGTCGCGTCCGGCGGCCCCGCCGAAGCCGCTGATCGAGCAGTAGATGACGCTCGGGTTGACCCGCTGCACCTGGTCGTAGTCCAGGCCGAATCGGGCCAGGGCCCCGGGCCGGTGGTTCTCCACGAGCACGTCGGCCCGCGTCGCCAGGGCCCGCGCGACCTCGCGGTCGGCAGCGTCGCCGAGGTCGAGATCGATCGATGCCTTGCTCCGGTTCACCGACTGGAAGTACGTGGACTGGCCGTCCGCGGCGAACGGAGGGCCCCACCCGCGGGTGTCGTCCCCGGCCCCGGGTCGCTCGACCTTGATCACCGTGGCGCCGAGGTCGGCGAGCAGCATGGTCGCGTACGGGCCCGCGAGGACGCGGGAGAAGTCGGCGACGATCAGGCCGTCGAGGGCACCGGGCACGGACGGATTGTATCCAATCCTTCGCACACGCGCAGGCGCGCGACGGTCAGGCCGGGGCCCCGCCGCTCACCCGGACAGGAGCGGCGTGATGGCCTCGAGGACCCGCGGGTCCTCGATCGTGCTCGGCACCGGCTCGGGGCGCCCGTCGGCGATCCCCCGCATGGTCCGGCGGAGGATCTTGCCCGAGCGCGTCTTGGGCAGCCCCGGCACGATGACCACCTCCTTGAGCGCCGCCACGGGGCCGATCGCCTCGCGCACGGCGGCGACCACCTCGTCCTGCAGCACCGCCGGATCGACCTGCGCACCGGCCTTCAGCACGACGAACGCCCGCGGGACCTGGCCCTTCAGCGCATCGTGGACGCCGATCACCGCGCACTCGGCCACCATGGGATGGCCGGCCACGACGGCCTCCATCGACCCCGTCGAGAGTCGATGCCCCGCGACATTGATCACGTCGTCCGTCCGGCCCATGACGTAGACGTATCCGTCCTCGTCGAGATAGCCGCCGTCACCGGTCGTGTAGCAGCCGTCGAACACCTCGAGGTACGACTCGATGTACCGCTGGTCGTCGCGCCACAGCGTCGGCAGGGTCCCCGGCGGCAGGGGAAGCCGCAGGACGATCGCGCCGTCCTGCCCCGCGGGCACCTCCGCGCCCGCCCCGTCGACGATCCGCACGTCGAACCCCGGCACGGGCACGGTGGGCGACCCGGGCTTGATCGGCATCGGCTCGAGACCGCGGAGGTTGGCGGCGATCGGCCATCCGGTCTCGGTCTGCCACCAGTTGTCGATCACCGGGACGCCGAGTCGGTCCGTCGCCCAGTGGTAGGTGTCCGGGTCGAGTCGCTCGCCGGCGAGGAAGAGGGTGCGCAGCGACGACAGGTCGTACTCCGCGACGAGCCAGCCGTCGGGATCCTCCTTCTTGATCGCCCGGATCGCGGTGGGTGCCGTGAACAGCGCACTGACCCGGTGGTCCTGGATGACCCGCCAGAACGCACCGGCGTCGGGCGTGCCCACCGGCTTCCCCTCGTACAGCACCGTCGTGGCTCCCGAGATGAGCGGCGCGTAGACGATGTAGGAGTGGCCGACGACCCAGCCCACGTCCGAGGCGGCCCACCACACGTCGTCGGGGCCCATCCCGTACACCGCGTCGAAGGACCATGCCATGGCCACCGCATGCCCGCCGTTGTCGCGCACCACGCCCTTGGGCCGGCCCGTCGTGCCGGACGTGTAGAGGATGTACAGGGGGTCAGTCGCGCGCACGGGGACCGCGTCATGCGCCTCCGCCCGGCTCATCGCCTCCGCCCAGTCGATGTCGCCGGCGCCCATCTCGGCCAGCGCCTGCGGTCGCTGCAGGACGACCGTCGCCGCGGGCCGATGGTGCGCCAGGGCGAGGGCCTCGTCGAGCAGCGGCTTGTAGGCGATCACCCGCGACGCCTCGATTCCGCAGCTGGCCGTCACGACGGCCGTGGGCTCGGCGTCGTCGATCCGTGCCGCCAGCTCGAGCGGGGCGAAGCCACCGAACACCACGGAGTGAACGGCGCCGAGGCGGGCGCACGCGAGCATCGCCACGACCGCCTCCGGCACCATGGGCATGTACACGATGACGCGGTCTCCGGCCCCCACGCCGATCCCGGCCAGCACGCCGGCGAAGCGCGACACCTCATCGAGGAGCTCGCTGTAGGAGATCGCGCGCGAGGTGCCGGTGACGGGGCTGTCGTACTCGATCGCCGTGCGTGCGCCCCGACCGGCCGCGACATGCCGGTCGAGGGCATTGGCGCAGGTGTTGAGGATGCCGTCGGGGAACCACCGGTAGAGGGGTGCGTCGGTCGAGTCGAGTGCCTGCGTGGGGGGTTCGATCCAGTCGATGCGGGAACTCGCCCGCAGCCAGAAGGACTCGGGGTCCTCGGCCGCCTCGCGGCGTGCCTCGAGGTACGGGGTCACTGCGGGCCGGCCGACAGGCGCCGGTCGCGCTCCGTGACGGCCTTCTTGGCTGCGCCGCCGATGACCCGGATCACCACGGCGATGAAGGCGATGTCGAGTGCCATCTGCACCATCGTGACGGCGCGAGCGCCGGTGCTCACGGGGGTGATGTCGCCGAAGCCCACCGTGGCCAGCACCGTCAGGGAGAAGTAGTACGCCGTGAAGCCGTCGAGGGGCTCGGTGAAGGCGGCGGTGTCAGCCTGCGAGATCTCGATGTACGAGATGGCGAACACGGCGAGGAACATCGCCGCCACCATGATCAGCGCCTCGGCCGCGCGGATCATCGGGTACCGGGCCTTGGCGACCCGGGAGAGCTGATGCTTGAAGAA